>DAIRTX010000004.1:0-77312 GCA_036803685.1 Verrucomicrobiota bacterium
AATTCATGGAAGATCGGGTTATGCGAGATTTGCGGCGTATAATTCTTGTCGTCTTCCTGTCAATCTGCTGTTTCGTTGGCTTTGGTTTTCTGTCAAACGGTGAGCTAATTTATTTAGTCCTTTTTGGTGCGGCTCTGATCATTTCCTTTGCTGCAGGTACGCGTCATCTTTCCATGTCAGCCCGCGTCTTCATCACTGCACAAATTTTCTGCTGGAACTTTATGCTGTGTTTGCTCGGCCGTACAGTCGAGCCGGGCATTACAAGGGGCAATACATACATGGCACTGTTATATTTCGGAATGTATGGATTTGTTCCTGGACTGTGTTTGTTGCGGTTGTGGCGTTGGAAAGTCGGAGCGATTTTTCTTGGTTCGCTTTTGCCAATTGGATTTGCGCTAGCTTTGGTCGTGGCTGGAATCGAGGAGCAGGTGTTTATAATCAAATATCGCGAAACAGGGATTGGGCCTACACCACGCTGGACAGTTGGAATGCATTGGCTGGCGTATGACCATGATACTGGGCGGCTCTATGGGTCAGACTGAACACGATGAATTCATGAACTTGAAGACCTACAACGTCGAAGCCAGTTTCCCATCTCTGGACGAAGCCCGCCGCCTAGTCCTTGAGGAAATCAGGAAATCCAAACGTGAAGGCGTGCGTGTTCTGAAAATAATCCACGGCTACGGATCCTCTGGCAAAGGAGGCACATTGAATCATGGGCTGAGAAAATCGTTCGCTCTCCGCAAGAAGGAGGGCGTGATCAAGGACTTCATCCTGGGCGAAGATTTCACCATCTTCAATCCAGTCGTGTTGGAACTTCTTGAAGTGGTGCCTGATCTGCGAGCGGATTCGGATCTGGCCGCAACAAACGAGGGCGTGACCGTGCTCTGGTTAAAATAGAGTTCACTCAAGCGGTCGAAGCACAGCAAAAATGTCTTCAATCGCCCCATCACGGTTTTTCAAACAGATCCGGGTCCATTTGCGCCGGCTCAACACAACGGGTATTATTTTCCTCAATATCAAAATGAACACCCCATCCCCAATCACCCTCACCCTTACACTCACTGGCCAGCTCACGATTGATCCCCAAAACCTGGAGCAATTGATGTCTGGCCTGCAAATCCAAGCGCCAACATCACATCAATCATCATCACCGGCCCTTGCAACAACCGATCAAAAATCACTTCCTCGACTCGCTTACACGACAAAAGAGGCTGCAGAGATTTTAGGAATGTGACCAAGCACAATTTACAAACTCATTACCCGTGGCTTGTTAAAATCCTCTTGTGCGACCCGGAACAAAATAATTTCACGGACTGAAATTGAGCGGTTTTTGAAGGAGACGAGCAGGTTTGAATATTGAGCGGGCAATTATTTCATCCGCTCTTTGATAAAACTGCAAAGCTGTTCGGGAGTGACAATCTTTTCGGAAATACAACGGGCGAGCAATTTTCGCTGCCCAACCATCCAGTTCGATTTCATAAGCACATTGCAGACCTCACATGCAGTCTGGCGCATGTGATGTGAATAACTGTTTTCAACTTGACTGCTAGTAAAACTGACTCGTACAGTAGAATTTCGGGTGCGACATAAATCCGGAATATCTTGGTCACGATAATGTCGAAAATGTCAATGAACTGGGAACTCGAAAAAGAACTTTACGAAGCTGGCAAGCGTTACAAATATTGGCCCTACGCCATCGAGACTTTTGAATATAATATTAGTCTGCCCTGCATAACGGCCGAAAAGCGACAAGAGTTCTATGCGCAGAAGGCTGAACTCCAACGAGAAGCGCTCCGTTATTTTGAAGAAACAAAACATTGCGGAAGTTTTGTTTCTTTCTTCGGGACCCAATGTAGCACCCTAATTTTTTTCAACAGCCCATGGAAGAGGCGGTTAAAGGCATGTTCTGATTATGTTCGGGCAGCGGCTGGCGTGTGGAACATGGCAGACACCTCATGGGCTTATCGCCGCCAATGGTTGAGCTTCTTTAATCGACACAAAGAGGAAGTCCGGAAATCTTGGATGACAGAAAAGGAATTGTCAGTTTTACATAGCCTGTCCAAACCGTTCACGCTTTATCGAGGATACAATAAACCGCATGCAAAAATGGGCCTGTCATGGACGCTGGATATACGGGTTGCCGCCAAGTCTCCTCACTTTCGGGCACATGGTAAAGCAAACCCCTGGATCATTGCGGCGATAGCAAATCCGGAGGACGTGATTGCTTACTTGGATGGCCGACAGGAGCGGGAAATCATCATTGATCCGAAAAGGATTCTTAAGATTATAAGACAGGAGCGGGCAGAGGAGGCAGTGCATAAGGATGGCAATAAGGCCAGAACAGACCTGCTCCGCCTCTTGTCGATCAGGTATGCTAAAGAACACTCCAAAGCCTCTTGATTCGCGCGATTTGGAGTTCATGTTGGACCATCATGATGGCTCTGAATGACCTTGAACCATTATGGAAAGAGATTGGGAAGACGTGAAAAGCATGGCTGGCATGGGCGTATTTACTACTGACAACTTATTACTGCCAACTGCACTCACGTCCACACCAGCCAATTGCAACGTCGTCCTGCTTCCGGTGATGTCAACCAGTCGAAAAGCGCATATTCCTTAATAAACACGTGGTTTTATCTTGGCTAATCGTTCCTGGCCAGCTTTAATGCACCGGTCAACATCAACCATTAACAAACAAAACGAACTGACCGAATTATGGCAAAAGCACTGAGCAAATCCGAAATAGCGGCTGAACTCGCAACCAAGAGCAGCATCACCAAGAAAGCGGCGGTGGAGATTCTTGAAATTATTGCAGAACTGGCTTACAAAAACGCCAAGAACACTTTTACCCTGCCTGGTCTCGGCAAGTTGGTGCTGGTTGATCGCAAGGCTCGTATCGGACGCAACCCGGCTACTGGCGAAACGATCCAGATCAAAGCCAAGCGCGTTGTGAAGTTTCGCGTAGCCAAAGCTGCCAAGGACGCGATTCTGCGCACGAAGTAAAACCGGCTCCCATTTTCCAAGGCACTCTGTTTGTTTCAGAGTGCCTTTTGGATTTAGGGGCTGTTGCAGCAAAACAAAATGTTTTCAATTAACCGAGCCGGGTGCCAAAGCAAAATGCTGGTTTAGGCCGTTGTTTAGGAGGCCGGCTGAAGACGACTTCATGAGCAAACAGCGAAACCCATTCCTTGCCTTGGGGTGATCCCGGCTGCTTCCACCCACCAGAGCATATTTTCCATCCGCCCTCGAAAGTGGCAACCTGTGGGCTGATTCCAAATTTTAACAGGTTTGAACTTGCAAATCAGCGAAGCGTTGGGCAAGGTATCATCACAAAAAACAATATTATGACTATTCAAACATTTGATCTTACCAAACAGGCACCTCGCAGTCCACGTGTGCGCCTTGGCGGCTTCGTCATTCTTCCCCGTTGCCTCGACAAAGGCCGCGCAACCCTCAGCGGCAAGAATGGTGAATACCAATTCGATTGTCCGTTGGATCAGCGGTTCCTGAACTTCGTTGGCATCAAGGCAGCCGCCCTGAAAAAGCAACTCGCCACTGGCAAGGGTGACGGGGAGATTTTGGCGTGGATCACTGCCAACGCGAAGTTCAAGCGCACGGAAATGGAAATTGCTCAATGGTCAGCCTACGTGGAACAGCGTGTTCCGACTGATCCGGAAACGCGGGAATATCTCAACGCAAACCACAAGAAATACGGTCCTAAACGTGAGGACATCGCGACGTTCTTTGACCTGCTGGATTTGGACGACTACGTCAGCTTTGGGGGCAAGGCGTAAGCTTTCGGCACCATCATCATTGTGGCCACCGTGAACGTATCGGCAGGCGAGGGATCACTTGCGTGTTTCCATGCTGCAAACAACACTGCGAGGATGCCATGAAAATGAGCCCAAAAAAATCACAAGGCGAATTTGCCAAGATCATGACCGCTGCCTGTGTGCGCAGAGGCTATCTTGAAAAACTTCATGCCGGCATAATACCAGTCACCCGCACTGGTGATTATTCCGACGTCAAGGTCATTGACGCCGAAGGCAGGGAAATTCCCTGGACCCAAGTGTCACGCATCAATCAGAACGAGATGAAAACGCTCATCATTGGCGCGGTGAATCGCATCCACACATTCCTTGCACGGACGCTATTTTCTGCAACCGAAGACAAAGCCTTTGAGCAAGCTTTGGACAGAGCCGCCGCCCCTTGGATAAAGGCATGGGATGAACCCCAATATTTGGCCGACTTTTTGATGCCTCCTCCAGAAAAGCAGGAATAAAGAACAACTCGGTAAACTCCCCTCATTGCCGCTCTCGATTCATTTTGTTCCTCTTCGCATTGCTCTCGACAAAATACATGCCCAACAATTCACGGCCGGTTTCTGATTTCGGCTTGGATCTGATAAAGTTGGTGAAAAATTCGAGGAGATTGATGAGGCGGGAGAGGAGTTTGGACATGGGCGGAGAAGTGTGAAGCCGACGATATTCGGGTCAATCAAAAAGCAGAAATTCCCGTAAATTGGAGATTTTTGAGGGGGAATTTTGGATACTGCTTTTGGATACTACTGGCCCGAAAATGAGTCTTTTTAGGGGTCTAAGGGGGCGTTAACCGCAACAAGCAAACAACGACGAAAGGCTTGTCAGTATTGATGAATCCTCGTGTGTCCGCATGAGGGCAAAAGTCGAATCTAGATTTAGGAAACCGCTGCTCTATCCATTTGAGCTATGGGGGCGAGCCGACCGCAAAAATACGCCCGCCGCCGCGAATGGCAAGCCCGCGCCATTTCGCTTTTCTGCCGCCGCCGTTTCGCCTAACTTGCCGTCATGTTCAAGCCAGCCGACTTGTTTGACCTCAGCCAGACCGAACATGCCGCCATCTTCGACGGCTGCAAATTCACCTGGGACGCGCTCAAAAAAATTGAGGGCTACATCGTCGCCAATTTGAAACCGGCCCGGCACAACCCCGGCGAGGGCAGGGCGTTCATCGGTGAAAAAGTTTTCATCGACGAAGGCACCGTTGTCGAGGACGGCGCCATGATCAAAGGCCCGGCCATCATCGGCCAGGGTTGCCAGATCCGCCACAACGCTTACATCCGCGAAAACGTCATCATCGGCGACGGCTGCGTTGTCGGCAATTCGTCCGAACTGAAAAACTCGCTGCTGTTCAATGGCGCCAACGCGGCACACTTCAATTACATCGGCGACTCGATCCTCGGCTACAAGGCACACCTCGGCGCGGGCGTTAAAATATCCAACTACAAACTGTTTCCCGGCAACATCGAGGTGGAGATGGACGGCGTGCCGTTCGACACCGGCCTGCGCAAATTCGGCGCGCTGCTCGGCGACGGCGCGGAGGCCGGCTGCAATGCCGTGCTGAATCCCGGCAGCATCCTTGGGCGCGGCGCGGTGGTTTACCCGAATGTCTTCTGGCGCGGCATCCTGCCCGCGAACATGATCGCAAAAAACAAGGCGGGAGTTGAAGTCGTCGTCAAACGACCGAGGGAGAGTTGAATTATGAAATGGAGATTGCCATTTCTATTAATAATCGCCTTTTTGTTTGCTGGCTGTAATGGCCGTCCGACGAAACTGGAAAGCACGGCTTCATCGCTTAAGCCCGGAATGAACAAGAGTGAAGTAAAGCAATTGTTTGCTGACTTCAGGCTGTTAAGTGAATCCAATGAAGTTGTCAAAGTTAACTGGGCGACTAAATGGTATAACACTAACAAAGAGTCCACTTCGTGGATTTTATACGGACCTAAACAGGAATTTGTACCTACTTTGGAGAGCTGTATGACATACTTCGATACGAATGATGTTATAATAGCCCAATACTACACTCCGCCTGGTTGATTTTAGCCCAAATCAAGGGCATCACAATTTTCCGCAGGATTTTTTCCACCGGCTCGTCCGGCTTCAATTCAATCCACTCGAGATTCTTTTGAGCGCGGAACCAGGTCAGTTGGCGTTTGGCAAACTGCCGCGTGCGGATTTTCACCAGCTCAATGGTTTCGGCCAATGACCGTTCACTCCGCAGATGTTCCACCACCTGCCGGTAGCCGATGGCCTGCATGGCCGTTTTGTTTTTCGCAAGGCCGTGCTTGAGCAATTCGCGCGTCTCGTCCACCAGCCCGCGCTTGAACATCGCGTCCACCCGGGCATTAATGCGGGC
The DNA here is from genome assembly GCA_036803685.1 of Verrucomicrobiota bacterium. Taxonomy (GTDB): domain Bacteria; phylum Verrucomicrobiota; class Verrucomicrobiia; order Limisphaerales; family UBA11358; genus UBA11358. The sequence continues at coordinate 6,175 of DAIRTX010000004.1, forward strand.
GCGCAAATCTTCGGTCGAACGGGTGAAAACAATGATGGATGTAGGGCAGACATTCTTGTCTGCCGGTTCTGGCGACTTTCCAGCCGCCAGTCCGTGCGGGGGTGAAACAGCATCCGCTTCCGCAGACACGGGACAAGAATGTCCCGTGAACCCGCGGACAGGAATGTCCGCGCTACGAGACCCGGGGAAAGTCTCGCCCCACCGTGATTGTTGTGCAGAAAACGGTTTTCCGGTGAGCCGAATCACTTCCACGGCGCGGATGACGCGGCGCGGGTTTTTCTTATCAATTTTTTCAAACGTGGCCGGGTCGCGTTCGCGCAGTTCGGCCAGCAGATTTTCCAGCGGTACGGCTTCGAGTTCAGCACGTAATTTGACGTCGCCCGGCGGCGTTTCGCCGAGCCCTTCAAGAAAGGCCCGGAAATAAAGTCCCGTGCCGCCGCAGAGAACCGGCACGTAGCCGCGCGACTGGATTTCCACGACAGCTTGATACGCGAGCCGGGCGAATTGCGCGGCGTCGAACGATTCGGTCAAATCGCAGATGTCAATGAGGTGATGCGGCACGTGGGCGCGGTCGGCGGGCGATGGCTTGGCCGTGCCGATGTCGAGTCCGCGATAGACCTGCATGGAATCGGCGGAGATGATTTCGCCGCCGAGCTGTTCCGCGAGGCGCAGGGCGATTTCGGATTTGCCGACGGCGGTCGGGCCGGCGATGAGGATTGGGAGATGGGAGATGGAATTCATCTTAAAATTCGGAGGGACGAGTTACACGAGTCCCTGAATGTTTTGGGACTTCGGAATTGAGGGACTTGCGTAGCTCGTCCCTCCGAACGAATGAATTTGTGGGGCGGTTTCTTGAGGATGGAGAATGGATTTCAAGAATTGTTGCCATCGTCAATTCTCCATCGGCTATCCCCGTTTGGGTTCGCGATGCGACAGCATGGCCGCGAGCAAGAGACCAGCGGCAAAAATGGGGATGCTTGCCAATTGTCCTGACGTGAGGCCGTTATAGATATGATCCGCCGGATAATCGCCGCGAAAAAATTCAACGATGGAACGGAAGATGGCGTAGCCGATGAGATAGGTGGCGAACACCTGGCCGTTAAATTTTTTGTGCCGGAACAGCCACGCCAAAAAAAGATAGAGGGCGAAGTTTAAAAGCGCGTCGTAAATTTCCGTCGGATGCACGGGTGCGCCACCAGTCGAATGGTCGGATGGAAACCGGATGGCCCACGGCAGGCTGCACGCGCGGCCGTAGCAACAGCCATTCAGCAGGCAGCCGATGCGGCCAAAAACATTTCCCAGCGCAATGCTTGGCGCAAGCACGTCGGCGGTTTTCCACAGCGGCAATTTTTTCCAACGAATGTAAATCATGCCTGCAATCGTCGCGCCGATGAGGCCGCCGTAATACACCAGCCCGCCGTGCTGGATCATGAAAATTTCCCGGAGCGGCTGGTTGGCGAATTCGTCCTTCCAATAAGTTGTCACGTAAACGGCGCGCGCGCCGAGAATCGCGCCGAACATCAGCCAGAACACGATGTCGGCGATTTTTTCGCCGGAGATGTTTTCGCGCCGGGCGCGGCGGGTGGCCGTCCAAAGCCCCGCCAGGAATGCCAGCGCGATCATCACGCCATACCAATGAATCGTGAAGGAGCCGAGTTGAAACGCAATCGGATGCACGGCGGGAAATTAAGGTGTGGCGGCGGAAATGGGAATTTAAATTCGCCGGAGGTCAGTTGGGATTGGTGGCGGCCACCGGATGCAGACGCTGCGTCAACTGTGGCGGCATCGGCGGCATCAATGCGGGTGGCAACGGCGGCCATTCGGGGACGTGGGTGACGAGATCGCGCCAAGTCTGGCGTTCCTTGGGCGACATTTGCGACCAGTGCTGGGCGTTATTCAAAAAATCCTGTTTTTCCTGCGCGCTCATGCCGGCAAATTCCGTAAACGCGCGGATGCACTTGAAGCGTTGCACCGGGGGCAATTTCCCAAACGTCTCCAGCGTTTTTTTCATTTGCTGCTGCTCGGCGTCCGACAGGGTGTTGAGCGTTTTCTTTTTTTCCATCGGCGTCAGTTCGAAAAACTGGTTGCATTGGGCGGTGATTTTTTGACGCTGGTCCTCCGAAAGCGTGTTCCAGTGCGCCAAATCGTGGTCCGGCGGGCCATGATGCCATCCGTGATCCGGCGGCAGGGGCGGCATCGGCGGGCTGTTTGACGAATCCACATGCGTGAAATAGCGCAGGGCACGCTCGTTCTCAAAAAATTCCTTCTGGAACGGCGGCGGCAAAATATCCCATAGCGTGAGGCGCGTTTTAACCAGGGCCCGCAGATCATCCGGAATGGCTGCCAGCCGCGCGGCACGGTTCGTCGGAGATTCGTGCATGAGGGGCAGCAAATACCAGCGCAATTCGGTGGCGCGCAGGCATAATTCGCGCTCGTTCGGGTCGAGCGCCTTGTATTCACGCACCTTGGCGAGAATGCGGTCGCGGATTCCCAGCGGCCGATTCGTCAGATAATTTTCCCGTCCGGCGGGCGTCATCGCCAGCAGTTCACGGAAAAAATCGACGGGTGACTTTGAGTGCGGGATCGGCGGCAGCGAAAGATTCGTCGGCGCGGAAAATAATTTTTGCGGAGCCCGAACATTCGTGGCCGTTTCGGCGATGAGCTGGAAAGCGGCAAACTGGCCGACTGCGAAAACGGCGGCGAGCCAGCAACGCACCTGCCACGAACGAATCATTGCATTAATGCCAGCAATTCATCGTCCGCGTGCTGTGGCTGGCTCATGCGGCGGATGGCGTCAAAATTTTCCAGCGCTTCCGGGCTGGGCACCGGTTGTCCCCTGGTCACGAACGCAACGCTCCTGGCCAGCGCGGCGCGCTGGCTGTAAATTTCATGGTGATGGAGGGCCAAACCGGTGAAGGAAATCACCACCGCCGCGAATGCGACGCGCGGCACAAGCGTATGCCAGTTCCAACGCCAGCTCCAGCCGTGCGGTCGGGCCTCTTCGCGTTCGACCGCCTGAAGCACGCGCGCGGTGAAATTCGACGGCACGGGCGCGTCCGGCAATCGGGTGAGCGTGGCGTTCAAGGCTGATTCCATTTTCCAATCGGCGCGTGCGTCGGGATTTGCGGCGAGATAAGCGCGCAATTCGGCTTGTTCGGTTTCAATGAGCTTCCGCCGCCAGCTTGATTCGCGGAGTTTGGAATGGAGTTCGTTGGCTTTCATGGTCTCGCTTTTGATTAAAAACCGGTGTTCGGACAAAGTTGCTCAAAAAATTGAAAGCGCAACTCGCTGTTCAAAACCGATTGGGTATGCTAAAAGCAATGCAGCCGTAATGCGCTCAAAACACATGGACGCCATTGCAATCAATGCCAACGCCAACGCGCCCACCGCTTCGGGCAACCCGACGAATCGCCGGCGGTTTCTCGACGCCTGCCACTGCCGCGCAACGGATCGCCCGCCCGTCTGGCTGATGCGCCAGGCCGGGCGCGCCTTGCCGGAGTATCGCGAACTGAAGGAGAAGCATTCTTTTTTGGAATTGATTCAAACGCCCGGGCTTGCCGCCGAAGTCACGCTCCAGCCGGTTCGGCGATTCGGATTCGATGCGGCGATCCTGTTCAGCGACATCCTCGTCATTCCCGAAGCGATGGGTCAGCCTTATCGTTTCCGCGAAACCGGCGGCCTGGTCATGGACTTTGCCGTGCGCACAAGGGCCGATATCGAGCGCCTTTCCGTCGCGCGCGTGACCGAACGCCTCAGCTACGTGGACCAGGCGTTGCGTCTGCTTCGGAAGGAACTCGGCGACCAGACCGCGCTCATCGGCTTCTCGGGTTCGCCGTGGACGCTGGCCACGTTTATGATGGAAGGCGGCAGCGCCGGGAAATACACCCGCGCCTTGAGCCTCTTTCGGGAAGACCGGAAAACTTTTTATGCGCTCGCCGGGAAACTCACCGCCGCCATCACCGCTTATCTGCAAATGCAAATCAACGCCGGCGTGGACGCGCTCCAGATTTTCGACAGTCACGGCGGCCAGCTCGCGCCGACGGAATTTCAGGAAGCTTCCGGACGTTGGATGCGGGACATCATCGCCGCAATCGGAACGCCGGCCTCCGGCCCGGCCCGGCCCGAAAATCCATCCCAGCGAGCCGTGCCGGAGGCCGGCGTTCCGATCATTGTTTTTTCCCTCGGCACGCATGGGAATTGGGATGATCTCCTGGCGACCGGGGCAAGCGTGCTGGGCATAGACTGGCAATTTCCGCTGGCTCACGCGCGCCGGCTTTTGCCCGCTGACATCGCTCTTCAAGGCAACCTTGCGCCTGCGTTTCTCAGCGACGCCACGCCGGAAGTTGTCGCACAGGAAACGCGGGCCGTTCTCGAGGCCATGCGCGGTCGCAAGGGCCATATTTTCAACCTCGGTCATGGCGTGCCGCCCAATGCGAAATTGGAAAACATTGCCGCGCTGGTCGAAACTGTTCGTGGTTTTAAATGAGCACGCTCAAAGTTGATCTCGATCTGGTGCAGAAATACAACGTGGCCGGGCCGCGTTACACCTCTTACCCGCCCGCCACGAAATTCACCGACGCGATAACGTGGCCGCAGTTGGCCGAAAAAATTTCGGAAAACAACCGGACCGAGCGCGGCCTTTCGCTCTATTTTCACATTCCATTCTGCGAGACGCTCTGCTGGTTTTGCGGCTGCACCACCGTCATCACCCTCAATCACGACAAGGGCAGGGACTATGTGGATTACCTTGGCCGCGAGGTGGCGGAGATGGCGCCGCGGTTGAATCCGCAGCGTAAGGCCGGACAACTTCACTTTGGCGGCGGCTCGCCGACTTTTTTACAGCCCGACGAAATCCGCCGCCTTGGCGAAATCATTCACCAACACTTTACGTTTTCGCCGGACATCGAAGCCAGCGTGGAAGTGGACCCGCGCCGGCTCACGCGCGATCACATGGTCGCGCTGCGCGAGATCGGTTTCAACCGCGCTTCGATGGGCGTGCAGGATTTCAATCCGAAAGTCCAGGAAGCCGTCCACCGCATCCAGCCGCGCGCGATGACGCAGCAGGCCATGGATTGGATGCGCGAGCTGGGTTACGGCTCGATCAACCTCGACCTCATCTACGGCCTGCCGCACCAGACGCCGGAGTCGTTCAACGAGACGCTCGATATCGTGCTGGAAATGAAGCCGGACCGGCTCGCCGTCTTCAGCTACGCGCACGTGCCGTGGGTCAAGCCCGCCCAAAAAATCCTGGAACAGCAAAAGCATCTTCCCGCCGCCGGGACCAAGTTGCAGGTGCTCAAACTGGTCATTGAGAAACTCACCGCCAACAACCAATACGTCTATATCGGCATGGATCATTTCGCGCGGCCCAACGACGAACTGGCCGTGGCGCAGCGCAACAAGCAGCTCCAGCGCAATTTCCAGGGTTACAGCACGCGCGCTGGTTCGGACATCTACGCGTTCGGCATGTCGAGCATTTCGCAGATTCCCGAAGCCTACTGGCAGAACGAGAAGGAACTGCCGAAATGGCAGGAAGCCGTGGATGCGGGCAAAGTGCCGCTACAGCGCGCGTATTTCCTGACCGAGGAGGACAAAATCCGCCGCGAAACCATCATGCGCGTGATGTGCGACCTCTCGCTCGATTACGCCGTGATGTCGCAAAAGCTCGGCATCAACTTTACGGAACACTTTGCGCCGGAACTCGCGTCGCTCGCGCCGCTTGAAGCCGACGGCCTGGTGCGCCGTTCCCCGACCGGTCTCGAAGTCACCGACACCGGCCGTTTGTTCATCCGCAACATCGCGATGTGTTTCGACAACACCCTTGCGCCCGTGGGTGAACGGAAACATTCGAGAACGATTTAATTTTCGGAGGGGCGAGTTCCACGAGCCCCCATTTTCAACTTGCCGGACAATCCAGGTGCGGCTCAATCTGGTTTCATGCAAGAGCCAATCCGAGAACCAGGTCGCCTTGCGCTCCCGCATCTGGTTCCGTTGGAATTTCCGAATCAAACCATTCTCCAATATATCACCGTTTGTGCAGACAAACGCCGCCCTTTGCTGGCCAAGCCTGATATTGTCGCGCTATTGCTCGATTGTTGGCACAAGGCTGACCATTGGCTGGTGGGACGCTACGTTATCATGCCGGATCATCTGCACCTTTTTTGCGCACCAGCGAAACTGCCGGTCACACCGCTTAAACAATGGGTGCAGTTCTGGCGGGCGGAAGCAACCCGGCATTGGCCGCGTCCGGATGAAAAACCAATCTGGCAACGAGACTTTTTTGACCGGCAGTTGCGGAACGGCGAAAGCTATCATCAAAAGTGGCTTTATCTCTGGGAAAATCCAATCAAGGATGGTCTGGTGAAGCGGCCGGAAGACTGGCCGTATCAAGGTGAACTCAATATATTGCCGTGGCATGATGCAACTTAATGAAAGGTCAGGGGCTCGTGGAACTCGCCCCTCCGAAATGAACGATTCCGGCCGCCTTTGCATCCGCAACATTGCGATGTGCTTTGACAATACCCTCGCGCCCGTGGGTGAGCGAAAGCATTCGAGGACGATTTAAAGCCATGAAGGTCACAATTCTTTTCATGCTCGGTTTAGTAATTGGATTTTTCGTTGGGGCAATTGTTGGTTCCAGGCAATCTTCTTTTTCGTCTGCTCTTGAAGAAAATAAAGTTGCAGCGGCTAATCTCAAGTTTTACGGCACCAACTTAACACCACAATTACGTGAGTATTTGAAGGCGAGAATTTATTGCAACGTGAATACGTTTTATCCGAGTACATCTGGTTGTCTTTTGCAAAGGGATTGGGATTTCGGGCCGGTTGATAAGAGCGTCCTCGGAAAGATTTTAGTTTTCAAAGACCCGACCCAAATTGTCTGGGATTGGCCAAGCGCAATCACCAACAAATGAAATCTGTCGCCATCATCGGGGCCGGCATCACGGGGTTGACCGCGGCGTTTTATCTGAAACGTAAGGGCATTCCGGTCGCGGTTTATGAAGCGAGTGGGCGCGTCGGCGGTGTGATTCAGTCGCTGCGGCAGGACGGTTATCTCGCCGAGTTCGGGCCGAACACGTTGCTCGAAACGTCACCGAAGATTGGCCAGCTTGTCCGCGACGCCGGTTTGCAATCGCGCCGGCTCAATCCCGATCCGAAAGCGGAGACGCGGTATGTCGTCCGCTACAAACGCCCCATTGCGATGCCGGGTTCGCCACTCGGTTTTTTCACGACGAAACTTTTCACCGCCAAAGCCAAACTGGCCGTGTTGCGTGAACCGTTCGTGCCGCGGCGCGACGGCGTTGAGGAAAGCATCGCGCAATTCGTCGTGCGCCGGCTGAACCAAGAATTTCTCGACCAGGCGATTGACGCGCTCGTCGCCGGAATTTACGCGGGCGATCCGCACCGGCTTTCCCTGACGCACGCTTTTCCCAAGCTCAAGGCGCTGGAGGACAATTACGGCTCACTGATCAAAGGCCAGATTTTCGGCGCGGGTGCGCGGAAGCGAAGCGGCGAAGTGGCCAAGGATCGTGCGCCAAAATTTTCGTTTGATGAAGGGTTGCAGGTTTTGCCGGATACGTTGGCGGCGCGACTTGGCGACGCGGTGAAACTGAACACCACGGTTACAAAGCTGACGCAGACCGCTGACGGTTGGACCCTCACGCTTTCGGAGGGACGAGTTCCACGAGCCCCACTCACTGCACATGAAATTGGGGACTCGCAGAGCTCGTCCCTCCGGGAAACGCGAGTTGAACACAGCGCGGTGATTTATTGCGGCACGGCGTTCAAGCTGGCGGAGCTGAAAGTGATGTGTGGTAGGGCTGCGCTGCCGCGCAGCCCTGAAATTGGGGCGGCGCAGCAGCACCGCCCTACCGAGGATAAAGAACTTGAGCCGCTCGACCTCTCGCCATTTTCCGAAATTCGTCATCCGCCGGTGGCGAGCGTGGTGCTCGGATTCCGGCGCGAAGACGTGGCGCATCCGTGCGAAGGCTTCGGCATGTTGATCCCCAAGATCGAAGGCTTTAAAATTCTCGGCACGATTTTCTCGTCGTCATTGTTTCCCAATCGCGCGCCGACAGGTCATTTGACGCTTACAAGTTACATCGGCGGCGAACGTTATCCGGAACTTGCCTTGCTGCCGGCGGAGAAACTGGTCGCGCTGGTGTGTGAAGACCTGCGGGTGCTGCTGGGCGTGACCGGCAAACCGACCTTCCAGCATTGCGTGCTTTATCCGAAGGCGATTCCGCAATACAACGTCGGCTACGGTCGTTACCGCGAATTGATGAACGAAATCGAAAACAAGGCCGCGGGCCTTTTCTTTGCCGGCCACTATCGCGACGGCGTTTCGCTGGGCGACACGATTGTGTCGGGCGTGAATATCGTGGAACGGGTGGCGGGATTCATTGGTCCCGTGGCGAACTAACTTTCATGTTTGCAAAATCCGAAATCCGAATGTCGAAATCCGAAATCCCGCAATGCGGGACGAAGTCCGAAGTCCAGAACGCCGTCGCTGCCGGAAATCAACTGGCCGGTTCGAATTTCGGGCTTCCTTCGGATTTCGGGTTTCGGTATTCGGAATTGCCAATCGCATGAACAAAGGCGTTTTGCTGGTCAATCTGGGTTCGCCGGACTCGACCTCCGTCGGCGACGTGCGGCGTTATTTGAATGAATTTCTGATGGACGGGCGGGTGATTGACACGCCCTGGCTGCTGCGCCGGTTCATCGTGGGGATGATTCTCATCAACCGTCCGAAACAAGCCGCCGAGGCTTACAAAAAAATCTGGCCGCCCGAAGGTTCGCCGCTCATCGTCACGAGCAGACATGTGCAGGCCGGATTGCAAAAGTGTGTCACCGTGCCGGTTGAACTGGCGATGCGTTATCAAAATCCGTCCATTCCAGATGCGATTCGGAAATTGCGCGAACGCGGCGTGGACGAATTATTTCTGATTTCACTGTTCCCGCACTACGCGATGTCGAGCTACGAAACGGCGGTGGAGCGGGTGAAGGAAGTCGTGGCAAAACTCGCGCCGCAAATGCGGGTCGAAGTCCAACCGCCCTACGGCGACGCGCCGGATTACATCACGGCCCTGGCGGCGAGCGCGGCAAATCATCTGGCGGCGGGCTACGACCATTTGCTGTTCAGTTTTCACGGCCTTCCGGAACGGCATCTGCGCCAGTCCGACCCGACCGGCAATCATTGTCTTACTGTGCCGAACTGCTGCGAAACTGACAGTCCGGCGCACGCGACGTGTTACCGCGCGCAATGTTTCAAAACGGTGGCGGCATTTGTTGCGAAAGCGGGCGTCCCCGTGAACCAGTATTCCATTTCGTTCCAATCCCGGCTCGGTCGCGTTCCGTGGCTGAAGCCTTACACGGATTTTGAACTGGCCGGGTTGCCCAAGCGCGGAGTCAAAAAGCTTCTGGTCATCTGCCCGGCATTTGTTTCCGATTGTCTGGAGACGCTGGAAGAAATCGGCATTCGGGGGCGGAGAACATTTTTAGAGGCAGGCGGAAAGGAGTTCGCGCAAATTCCGTGTCTCAACGAACATCCGCTCTGGATTTCCGCGTTGGAGAAAATGGTCCGGCGTTTTTTGAAAGACCGATCGCCGTCCTGAGGTCGCAGCCGGTGCTTTTAAAATTTATCGCGTTTAACGGGGTTCCGGAACCGGAGTTTGACGGTATCCCGCAAAAAGCCGATGAACGTTTTTTTCTTCACCTGTTTCACGACTTCAATGGGTTCGCACTTGTGGCTGCAAAGCGTGCAGAGGAACAGCGGCAGGCCGCCTTTGCGTTGTATCACATGCACGCAACCGTTGCACATCACCTCGTTGCAGTGGGTGCATTTGTAGGTGATCGGCACCTGCGGATGGCGCGGGCAGAGTATCACGCCGCCTTCAAGCACCACCGGCGGTTTGGGACGCTCGCGCTCATACTTGGGGATCGCAACGTTGACCTCGGTGGATTCGACGAATAATTCCACGTCGCCCAAACTCACCGTCTGGCCGGGAAGCAGCCACGCTTCCTTGACCGGATCGCCGTTGACGAACGTGCCGTTGGTCGAGTCGCAATCGCGGAGCATCACACCTTCGCTCGACAACACCAGCTCGCAGTGGTTTGAGGACACGGTGGGATGATCAATGGGGAAATCACAGTCGGGGTCGCGCCCGACGCGATTGGTGCCGAAACGCAGTTCTAACGTCTGGTTTTTCAAACCCCCGGTCTTGATGAGCAGTCTGGCCATGTTTCCTCCGAAACTGGGGTAATTCTGCACGTTAAATAAACGAAAGTCGAGCGGAAAATGGGGGTGGTGCAGCCTGAATTATGGCGATAAAGATTGGGAATTTATGTTAACCGGACCCGTTGGATTCACGGCAGAGGATTATGCGCAAAGGCAAACTCCCCGACGATTTTCCCGCCGATCAGGTGCTCCTGGATGATGCGTTCCAGCACTTCCGGCGCGCAGGAGTGATACCAGACGCCTTCGGGATAAACGACTGCGATTGGCCCGCGCACGCAGACGCGCAGGCAGTTGGCCTTGGTGCGATAAACCAGCGGCTCCGGGCCGGCGAGATTCAGTTTCTTGAGCCGCCGTTTCAAAAATTCCCACGCGGCCAGCCCTTGCTCCTTCGCGCAACACTTCGGCTCGGTCTGGTCGGCACAAAGAAAAATGTGCCGCCGGAATTTTTCGATGCCGAGCGATTCAACGACGGTCTGCAACTCTGTTTTCATAAAATTCATCCTCGTCCTCGTTCTTCGTCCTCGATCATTCGATTGCGAGAACGAGCAGGAGGACGAGGACGAATGGGAATTGGTTTTTCGCGAGGATTCAATGCCAAAATGTCAGGCCCAACACGCCCGCGACGGCGATGAGGCCGCCGGTGAGCGACCGCGCGGTGATTTTTTCACCCTCAAAAACGCGCGCCAGCGGCAGCATGACAATCGGGGTCATGGCGATGATGGCCGTGACGATGCCGGTGGGCGTGTTTTCGAGCGCCCATTGCATGCAACTCACGCCGACCGTCTGGCCGGCCAGGCTGTTGACCAGAACCCACGGCCAGAGCCGTAATTTTTCGCGCGGAGAAAATGAATCTTTCATTTGCGCATCGTCGCCGCGCCGTCGGGTGTGCCGCCATTTCACAATCAAAAAAATCAAACCGAGCGCAACGGCGCCGCCGATGACGCGCTGGTAGCCGGTCGTGCCGGGGTCGGGATGTTCGCCGGCCGCGTGCGCGACGAAGTAGGCCTTGCGGCTCAACACCGCGCCGAACGCGCCGCCGAGCGCGGCAATGGTGCTGGCCAGAATGCCAATCCACAACCGGCGCGGGGCGATTTTCAAATGATCGCCCGGCGCGAGCGCGACAACCACCCCGGTGAGAATCACGACCACGCAAAAAATTTCCGCGAGGTTCAGCCGGGTGCCGAGCCAGAGCCATTCGGTCAGGGCGGCGAACGGCGCGATGAGGCATTGCGTGAGCAGGACGGTCCGGCGGCTGCCGAGCCGCGGCAATGCTTGAAAATACGCGGTGTCGCCGAGGCCGATGCCGGCCAGTCCGCTCAGGACAAAAATGGGGAACGCCGCGCCGCTCGTGCCCGCGCCCAGCGTATTCGCCCAAATCGCCAGAAAAAACATCGCGCCGCAGATGCGCCAGAAATTCGCCTCCACGCCGCCCAGCCGCGTCGAGGTGCGATGGCCGCAAATGGCGGAGATGGAAAACAACAGGGTGGTGAGCAGCGCGGCGAACATGTCGGGTGCGAACGGAAAATTTTTGGCGTGGCAAATCCGGTTTGGCGATTGGCCGGGCGGATGAGCCGCTAGAGTTCCTCGTAAAACTCGTCCGAGGCAATGTCCCCGCCGGCTTCAACTTCCACGCCGCTTTCGTGGAGGATTTTGGCGATGTCCGGCGCAACCCAGCGCTTGCTTTTATCCTTTCTGGAAACCGGTTTGATGCGGTAGCGGCCCTGACTGTCGCTTTCCAGAATGCCGCGTTCTCCCATCCGCATCAGGACCACTTTGGCCCAGTCGGGGTCCTGGTAAAATTTCTTTTTGTTGCCGGCACGCCGGGCAATCTCCATGGCGCCGACAAAGTCGGTTCCCCGGGTTTTGAGGAATTGAAAAATATCGCGCTCGTCTCCATCCATGGCAATAATTTAGCAAATAACGGTGCCGGAGTCGAGAGGTTTAACATTGCGGTTGACGGGAAATCAATTTTTCAATTCGGTCCTGGCGGCTGATTCCCAATCCCTTTGACACCACGTTTGCGTGGCGTAAAATGCGCCAGCAATTTTTTCACCATGCCCACACATTATCTCGCCTGCGACCTCGGCGCGGACAGCGGACGCCTCATGCTCGGCACGCTCGACAACGGAAAAATCACTTTGGAGGAACTGCATCGTTTTCCCAACGGCCCGGTCAAGGTTTCCAGCGCGTTGCACTGGAACATTGACGGCTTGTTCAACGAGTTGAAGGCCGGCCTGAAAAAAGCCGCCGCGCGCCAGCTGCCCATCGCCAGCATCAGCACCGATTCGTGGGGCGTGGATTACGTGCTTTACGACGAGCGCGGCCTGATCATGCTGCCGGTGTGGTGCTACCGCGACCCGCGCACCGTCGGCGGCGTTGAGAACGCCAAATCGCGTGTGGACTGGCCGACGATTTACTCCGAGACCGGCATTCAGTTCATGTCGTTGAACACGATTTACCAGCTGGCCGCCGAGCCGCCCGCCCGCCTTGCCGGCGCGAAACAACTTCTGCTCCTCGGCGACGCGTTCAATTATTTCTGCTCCGGCGTGGCGAGAAATGAGGTTTCACTTGCCAGCACCACGCAACTTTACAATCCGCAGACCAAGACGTGGTCAAAAAAACTTTTTGCCGCGCTCGGTTTGCGCGAGGAACTTTTCGCGCCCATTTGCCCGTCCGGCACACGGCTTGGCCCGCTGAAAAAAAATCTCGCCACCGAGGTCGGCCTGCCGCAGATCGAAGTCGTCGCGTCCTGTTCGCACGACACCGGCGCGGCGGTCGCCGCCGTTCCGGCGGGCGGGGAAAACTGGGCCTACCTCAGTTCCGGCACATGGTCGCTCATGGGCGTCGAATGGCCGCAGCCCATCATCAACGAACAAGGCCGCGGGCTTGGCTTCACCAACGAAATCGGTTTCGGCAACACCGTGCGCCTGCTCAAAAACATCGTCGGCCTCTGGCTGGTGCAGGAATGCCGCCGCCAATGGGCGAAGGAAGGCAAAAAATACGATTTTGCCGCGCTGGAACAACTCGCCACCACCGCGCCGCCGTTCGTCTCGCTCATCAACCCCGACGACCCGCGCTTTCTCAGCCCGGACGATATGCCGGAAAAAATCGCCGAATTTTGCCGGGAAACCGGCCAGCCGGTGCCCGCCAATCACGCCGCGTTCATGCGTTGCATTTACGAAAGCCTCGCGTTGTTTTATCGCGTCGTGCTGCGGCGGATCGAGCGGTTGACCGGCAAAAAAATCGAGCGGTTGCACATCGTCGGCGGCGGCAGCAAGGCCGCGATGCTCAATCAATGCACCGCCAACGCGGTGAAAATCCCCGTCCTGGTCGGTCCGACCGAATGCACCGCCACCGGCAACATTTTGATCCAGGCCATCGCGCTCGGCCATCTGCCGTCGCATGCCGCCGCGCGCGAAGTGGTGCGAAATTCATTTGAACTTAAAACCATCACGCCGCAATCGGCTGCGGAATGGGACACCGCCGCCGCGCGGTTTGAAAAATTGTTGAGCTGACGTTGGTGTTCTGCGCTTAAAATCGGACCCGGCGCGCGCTTTCGCGCGTGTCATCGCGCCGTTCAGAAAACTGCGCGCCCGTTTTTTCTTTTCCCTTTTTCCATTCGCCTTCATCCTGACGGCGTGGAATTGTCCGCCGCAGAAATCCGTCAAGCCGTCCAACTCGCTCTCGCCGAGGACATCGGCGACGGCGACGCCACGACGCTCGCCACCGTGCCCGAAACCGCGACGGCCAAGGCCGTCATGCGCGCGCGTGAACCGCTCGTCGTCGCCGGACTCGATTTCGCCGAGGCCGCTTTCCGCGGAGTCTTTGAATTCATCAATCGGAGGGAGCTCTGCGAGCCCCAAAAATCTCAAAACGAATCAGGGCGTCGTGGAACTCCGCCTTCCGAAGAGGAAATCAAAATTGAGCGATTGGCCAAAGACGGCCAGCGCGTCAACGACGGCGAAATTTTGCTGAAAATTTCCGGTTTGGCGCGCGCGATTTTGAGCGCCGAGCGCGTGGCGTTGAATTTTGTCCAGCGGCTGTCCGGCGTGGCGACATTGACCGCGCAATTCGTTGATGCCATCAAAGACACGCCGGCGCAAATTCTCGACACGCGCAAGACCACGCCCGGCTGGCGGCGGTTCGAGAAATACGCCGTCACCTGCGGCGGCGGACGCAACCATCGCCTGGGCCTGTTCGACCTGGTGCTCATAAAGGACAACCACCTCGCCGTCCCGCAGGTGCGGGATGCCGCACCAAATCCAATTGTCGCCGCCGTCCGACGCGCGCGCGAAAAATATCCGCAACTGAAAATCGAAGTCGAGGCCGACACGCTGGAGCAGGCCGAGCAGGCCGCCGCCGCGGGCGCGGACATCATCCTGCTCGACAACATGAATCCCGTGCAATTGCGGCTGGCGGTGCAAAAAGTCAAAGGCCGCGCGAAAACCGAGGCCAGCGGCGGCGTGAACCTGGCCGGCGTCCAGACGATTGCGAAAACCGGTGTGGATTTCATTTCCATCGGCGCGCTGACGCATTCGGCGCGCGCGGTGGACATGGGACTGGATTTTGAGGAATGAAGGGAAACATCGAACATCGAACATCCAACATCGAACATCCAATGGATGCCCACGGACGTGTCTTCAAAATTGGATGTTGGGCGTTCGATGTTGGATGTTGGATGTTTTCCATCTTATGACGACGGACGCAAAAATTCTTTCCGCGTTGCGCGAGAATCCCGCCGGCGTTTCGGGCGCCGACCTGGCCGGGCAATTGGGGGTCACGCGCGCGGCGATTTGGGGGCGCATCGAGCAGTTGCGCCAGCTTGGCTACGAAATCGAGGCCGGTCCGCATTTTGGCTACCGGCTCGTCAGCGCGCCGGATGTGTTGCACGCCGACGATTTGCTCGCCCGCCTCGGCAAAATGAAGGTCATCGGCCGCGATATCCGCGTGTTCGAGCAAACGACCTCGACGAACGACGTGATCGAAAAACTCGCCCGCGACGGCGTCAAGGAGGGCGCTGTCGTTTTTGCCGAGTCGCAGACGAAGGGCCGGGGGCGGCTCGGCCGCAAATGGATTTCGCCCGGACGGAAAGGACTTTGGTTTTCCGTTTTGCTGCGGCCGGATTTGCGCCCGCAGGAAGCGACGCAATTGACGATCGCTTCCGCAACGGCGCTGCGACGCGCGATTCAATCCGAAACCGGGTTGCATCCCGAAATCAAATGGCCGAACGACATTTTAATTGGCGGGAAAAAGGTCGCGGGCATTTTGACCGAGTTGAGCGCGGAATTGGACAAGGTTCGTCACATCATCCTCGGCATCGGCGTGGACGTAAATCTGAGCACGAGCGAGTTTCCGCCGGAATTGCGCAAGCTGGCGACTTCGCTCAAAATTGAATCGGGCAAAACGATTTCGCGCGCGGAACTGGCGACGGCGATTTTGCGCGAACTGGATTCCGATTACACACGGATTTGCGGTGGTTGCTTCGCGGAGGTGGCGGACGAATGGGAAGCGCATTGCCAGACGATTGGCCGCAACGTGACAATTCAAACTGGTGAGCGCAAGATTCGCGGTCGCGCCGAGACGTTGGATGACGACGGCGCGTTGCTGCTGCGCACCGAGCACGGGCATCTGGAGCGCGTCATCGGCGGCGATGTGACCCTGGAGAAATGAGAATGAAATCCGAAACCCGAAATCCGATGACCGAAATCCCGCAATGCGGGACGAAGGCCGAAGACCGAATTACAAAGGATTCGCGAACCGGCGAAATGGGTCTTCGGATTTCGGATTTCGACATTCTTTCGGGATTCGGGGTTCGGCTTTCGGACTTTTTATGATGCTTTTGCTTTTCGATATTGGCAACACGAACACGCACGCCGGTCTGGCGAACGACCGGCGGGTCGTGAAGCAGACCAACCTTCCCACGGCGAACTGGTTCAACGGCACGGCGGCGAAGCTGGTGCGAAAATTCGTTGGCCGTGCCAGGCTCGACGGCGTGGCGCTTTGCAGCGTCGTGCCGCGCGCGACACCGTTCGTTTGCAAAATCGTCCGGCGGCTTTGGGGCTTGAACCCGCTGGAACTTACGTCGAAGACGCTTTGCGGCGTGGGGATTGATTATCCGAAGCCGGACACCATCGGTCCGGATCGCCTGGCGAACGCGGTCGCCGCGCGGCATCGCTTTGGCGCACCGGTGGTGGTGCTGGATTTCGGCACGGCGGTTACGTTCGATGTCATCAACCACGCGGGCAATTACACCGGCGGCATCATCGCGCCCGGACTGGCGGCGATGACGGATTATTTGCACGAAAAAACCGCACTGCTGCCCCGGATCAAAATCCGCGAAATCAAAACGAGCATCGGCAAAAGCACCGAGGAAGCGATGGTTGTCGGCGCGGTGCATGGGTATCGCGGGCTGGTTCGTGAATTGATCGCCGAATTGAAGCGCGAGTTGAAAACAAAACATCTGCCGGTCGTGGCCACGGGCGGTTACGCGCGGCTGATGGCGGCCAAATTGCCCGAGATTTCAGCCGTTGAACCGAATCTGACGTTGGAAGGTTTGCGATTGACGTGGGAAGCGACGCGTTCCCTGGCAAGCCCCCGGTAGGGATCTGCAATCACCCCTTGTCCACCAAATCGAGGCAAGACTAGGCGATCCGGAGAAGGTGAAGATGGCGTTGCGGTTGAGGCGGAAAGCACTATAGCAGTTGCAGTTAACATTGGCACAGTTTGATATGCCTCTGGGAAAAGCGGCGGAGGGCCGCCGCAGTCCAAGACGCTGCGCGCGACACGATGATGCTTGAAATACGCGAAGCGTCTTGGAGTGCGCCAGTCCTCTGGCGCTTTGCCAGAAGACGAAATGTCCGCCAGATTTCCGCATGAACTTTTGTGCGCCAATGACAATATGAACTGCTATATGACGTTGAAATGGATTGCGCAACGGCTGCACATGGGAAGCTGGACGCATGTGTCGAACTGTCTGGCGACGACAACGAAATGAAGGCCAAAGTGTCAATAGTGAGGACCCGTTTATGCCGGAGCCAGTTCAAAGCGATAAATCCATGTTCAGCCATCTTTGTCTTTGGTCTCCCTGATCCGGCTAGGCACAAAGTGTCCGTTTTTGATCGCACACAGAATTCCGCTTTTGAAAGTTACACGACAAAGCCCGTGAATTTGCTTGACTCTGAGAGAGGGATGGTCTTCTTATATGGTTCCCAGTATACGGAAGTTGAAGGAATTCTTTTATGAAACACAGGTTTCCGGCCCGGTATTTCGGATTACTCATCGTCGCGGTCTGGTGGGCGCCCGCTTCTGCCTGGGCGATATTGCAGCCGGGGTTTGACCAAACCTATGTCGGCACCAATCTCAGTACCCGCGCGTGGGGTCTGGGCGTGGCGGATTTCAACCGCGACGGGACCAACGACTTCGTGGCCGGCAACACCACCGGCGATGTATACTTCTGGAAGGGGAACGGCGACGGCACCTTCGCGAACCAGGGCCGCAAGGTCAATGCGGTGTACAATGTGGGTTACGGTCTGGCAGCGGGCGATTTCAACGGGGACGGCTCGAATGATTTTGTGATGGTCTCCACGGTCGCCACCACACCCTTCATCATCGGCGGTGTGTATTTGTACCTGGGGAACGGCAACGGGACTTTTCAGTACACCGTTTCCTCGACGTACGATCTCGGCTTGCTGGTGGGCGACGCCGGAGACGCCAGTTCGGCCGTTGCTGCGGCGGATGTGGATGGCGACGGTGATGTGGATCTTGTGGCCGGCGAGGTGAGCACCGGAACGGGGAACACGGCCGACGTGGTCCTGTTTCGGAACACCGGCAACGATGGGACGGGCAAGCCCGTCTGGAGCGCCGGCACGGTCATCATTGCCGGGCAAGACCTCGGTTCATCACCGAACCCGGAAGCGCCCCCCTATTATCCGCCGTTAAGCAGCCAGACGCTGGGCGCGTACGGGCTGGCGTTTGGCGACATGGATGGTGACGGGGACAAGGACCTGTTGGTGTCCGACCGGGCCAGTTATCTCTACATCTACCGCAACAACGGTTCCGGCACCTTCACCCCGATTCGGTATGAACGCGTGTCGAACCGGCCGTATGCCTATGCCCAGATCCATGCGCAATTCTGCACGCAGATGCCGATCGCGGTGGCGGACTTCAACGGCGACGGCTTGATGGATTTCGTGACCGGCGGCACCGATGGAACGTGGGATGGCAAGGTCGATCTATGGCTGAATACCGGCAACGACGGTTCGGGCCGGCCGCAGTTCGCCAATGCCGGCATCATCGGTGGCACCGGTACGGACGCCCGCGGCCTCGCGGTCGGACAGTTCAATCCCAACAGCGATTCGTATGCGGACGTGTTGTTCGGGAACTATGAAGGCAACGTTTATGCGTTGTTCACCGACCGGCTGGATACCGATGGCGACGGGATCATTGACCGGTATGACAACGCCCCGACGATTGCCAACGCGCCGCGCCTGGACATGAACACCGATGGCGGCTTGAACCGGTATGACCAACTCGATAATGATGCGGACGGCGTCGGCGATCCGGCTGATGCTGACGATGATAACGACGGCGTGCCCGACGCGATCGATAACTGCCCGTTCACATACAATCCCGACCAGAAGGACTCGGACGGCGATGGACGGGGCGATGCTTGTGACCCGCTGAACAACAACGACAGCGACGGAGACGGTGTGTTCGACGGTCCGCTGGATGCCGCTCTGTTCGCCCAGGCGAAGCAGGCCAAGGGCGAGTGGTCCAGAACCAACACCCATTTCATCATCCGCATCGACGCGCTCGGCCGGCAGTTCCAGAACGAGTTCATCCAGACGTTCGTGGACGCGGCAATCCTGACGCCCGCGCAGTGGGAACTGAACAAGCTGACCAACTACAACGGTATTGGCGACGAGCCGGTGACGACGGGGTACAACGTGCCCGCCGATTTACCGGGCGGCAAAGACTGCCCGATCACCGTGGTGGTGATTCCCAAACTATTATGGAATGCCTTCGGCGACCCCGACCCGATCCGCTGGATCAACGAGCGGATTGCGAATCCGAACCTCGAAATCAGCCAGCACGGCACGTATCACGCGGACAATACCGGTAACGGCGATTGGGCCAGCGATCCGAACAAGAATTTCTACTCCTGCGAGACGTGCGGGTTCACCGTCGCGGAGATGTACCAGTACCTGCGCGTCGGCACGCGGACCCTGCTGGGCGACTACTCCGACCCGTGGCTCCAGCAGTCCGGCGCCAACCCGGCCACGTCACCCAGGATCAACTGGACCAACGCCTCCCATCCGTTGATCAGCTACGCGCCCCCCTACAACGCCTCCGACACACCCAGCCGGGAAGCCACCTCGCATCTGATGATGGCCGGGTTCAGCGCGTCGGTCTATGAGGAGAACAGTTCGATTTTCAGTCCCGAAGGCTCGCACCACGCGGCGTTCGACCAGTACGGAATGTTCCACGCCAGCGCGGACTTGCAGGTGAATCCGGTGATTCCAAAGGGGAACAAAACGTACGTGGAGTATCTCCAGTCCATCACGCAAGTAGGCGGACTGAACACCTGGCTCATCGAGGAAGTGGAATGGTCCACACGCTACTGCAATGATCAGGAGCGCCTGACCGACTGCGCGGCCGCGCCCGGTGGCAGCAATCGCGAAAACAACATGGTGGATCCCGATCGCTGGGCGATGTGGTTGACCCTGCTCGACTACTGCAAGTCCAACGGCGTGGTGATGACCCTCGGTGACTACGCGCTGGCCATGGCCTACGACAACGCCCCGACGGTGTACAACCCCGGCCAGGCGGATTCCGACCATAACGGCGTCGGCGACGTCATTGACGGGGCGGTGGTGGTGGCGAGCGATGTCACGCTCACCTACGATGCCGGCGGCTCCATCGGCGTGTTGCGGGCGGTGCTCACCAACGCCCTGGGCGGCATCACGAATCAGGCCATCCAGTTCACCCTGGATCTTGACGGTGACGGAACCAACGAAACGTTCACCTCCTTCACGAGCAGCAGCGGCGTGGCCACCCAGGTGGTCACGTCCTCCCGCGCCGCGGGCCAGGTCATCCCCTACAATGCCGCATGGGACGGCGTCGTGCTGACGGCCGGCGATGCCGGCACGGCTACCATCACCGATCCCGTCCCGCCCGAGATCACGTGTCCCGGCACGTTGCTGGCATACACCGGCCTGGGCGAGTGCGACGTCGCCGCAGCCAGTGTAGACCTGGGCACCCCCACGGCTACGGATAGTTCCGGCTCGGTTATGCTCAGCAGCAATGTACCGTCCCTCTACCTGGTAGGAACGAATGAAGTGGTGTGGATCGCCACCGACCCGTCGGGCAACAGCAACAGTTGCATCCAGCAGGTCATCGTCAGCTACGCCGATCCGAACTACGACTATGACGGCGACGGCCTGACCGACAGCCAGGAGTGCCGCTTGGGCAGCGACCCGAAGGATTCCGAATCCGGCCTGAAGATTCTGGCGCTGGATGTGGGCACGAACGGTGTGCTGATCGTCTGGCGCACCATCGGCGGCACGACCAACATCGTGCAGGCCGCCGGCAGTCTGCTGCCCGGCAGTTTCACGGATCTCGACCCGGCCATCGTGGCGTCAGGAAGCGGTTCGGTGGTGACCAACTACTTTGAGCCGAATGGCCAAACCAACGACCCGGTGCGCCTGTATCGTATTCGGATTCCGCAATGACCGTGCCAGAATGAGCTTGAGGCTTTGTGCCGGAGTGGTAAACTAGTAACTTAGATCAGAAACTCAGAAAAAAAGAAAGGTTTTTTATGAAAATAGCGACGCGTTTCCTTTGCCTTGGTGTTTTCCTGGCCGGGATGGTTCTTGTCTCTCAGGCTGCCTCGGTTTTTACCGACAACTTCGACACCTACGCCGACCAGGCTGCTTTCGAAGCCGCTTGGGCGCCGATCGGGACCGTTGCTCCGCTCAGCGCTACACTTGCGATCGACCAGGCATCCAGTTTGCCTCAGTCCATACGGGTTGATGGGACCGCAACGAGCAACCAACAGCGCAACCAACGTTCGTTTACCGAAACTGGCTTAATTGACATCAACACCTCTATCGCCTTCAGTTTCGACTTTTACGATTCCAGTGCTGCGGCTGCTCCGTATCGCCAATTCTCCGGCCTGCAGGATGGCACGTCTGCGGTTAGCACCGGCCAGATTATTGGTATGGGGTTGAACAACAATCACATTAACAGCGACAGTGGAGGGAATTTCTACATGGCGCGAATATTGGGTTATACCCCGCCGACGACTGACCCTGATGGAGGACCGAACGAGGGCGGCACTCTCGCGTCTGGTGGATTTTTTAAATTGAACGATTTCGTCAATGCCCCTCTGCGCTTCACCGGCTGGCATAATTTCGGGGTGGTGATCAGCACCGATGACGGTGCTAGTGCCGATTTCGCGTTCTTCGTGGACAACATCCTCGCCGAGCGGGTGAATAACGTTGGCTCCGCGGCACAGTTCCGCAGCTACGATGTCATCCGCCTCGGCTCTGGAGTGTCGAATGCCGGTAATGCAGCGTGGTACGACAACTTTTCGGTCCAGGTCACGGTAGTGCCCGAGCCTTCCACCTTCGGCCTCTGCCTGTTGGGAGTGGCGGCGCTGGTTTGCCGCAGACGGCAGCAGTGAAGTGGTACATGTTCGACAGGCTGCTGGAGCATTTTCAATAAAACTGTAGCCGCACGGCTTTAGCGTGCGCTATTGGCGACTTGAAAGTCGCGGCACATCCATTCCGAAACCACTCTATGGCAGGAGCCGGATCCGATAGTATCTGGCCGCTGCGCTGGTCGCGCCTCAGTTCCTATTTTTGACAACTCCCCTCCCGCCGCCAGCGCCCTTCAGCCCCAACCTTGGACTTTGACCTTTAGACTTTAGGCTTCCCCTGAGCTTCGCGCTTTTGCGTCTCCAACCCACCCTCGGCTTGGCGCAGACTGGCAGCGGACAAAAACCGCATCAAGGAGGTGTTCGGACCCGGTAAAAACGCTGCGACTGACTGGCTGGGTCGGGGTTGTTGACCTGCAATAAGCCGCCCGTCCCGGACACGTTGTTGGTCAGTGTGCTCCACGCGGCGGAAGTTACATTGCTGGTCCATTGGACCCGTAGGAGGCCAGTGGCAAGCTGGTGAACTCCAGCCTGATGTCCTTTTGACCGCTCAGCCCGATGGCGGTCATTTGCGGCGTGGCCAGGGCCTGCTTGACGGCTTGCAGCAGCGGATCACGCTGGCCGACAGGCTGACCGGCGCGGTACCCACTGCCGAGTTCCCAAATCATGACTCCGCCGAGGCCACGGTTGCGGGCGTAACTAATCTTGGCCTGGCAAGCGTGTTCATCATCGTAGGAGATGAATTTGTCATTCGCGGAGCCGCTGTTATCAATGCTGAGATAAGCCGCCTGGGCATCGGTGTCCCAGTGGTACCGGTTCGTCTGGTAATAGGTGGTCATGATGGTGTCGTACGTGGGCGTCGTGGTCGTGGGCGCGGTGGTCCACGTTTGCCGGGGCAGGGCCGCGCCGCCAATGGAAGTGCCGGTACCCCCGCTCCAGACGTAGCCGTAGAACGCGATGCCGTACGATGCCTAAATAAATAAAGGGGTCAGTCCCGCACAATCGCATATTGACAGGAGGTCGAGGGTTTGGGAAACTTTGGGCATGGCCAGGAAGTTGCGGGTGGAATATCCCCATGCCATTTATCATGTTCTGAACCGGGGCGACCGGCGCGAAGCAATTTTTTGCGGCGACCGGGATCGAGAGTTGTTTTTGGAGACGTTGGGAGAGGCTTGCCGTAAAACGGGGTGGGAGGTGCAAGCCTGGTGTCTGATGAGCAATCATTTTCATCTGGTGGTGGAGACACCGCAGGCCAATCTGGTGGCGGGGATGAAATGGTTTCTGGGCACTTACACCTCGCGTTTCAACCGGCGGCACAAACTCTTTGGGCACCTGTTCAGCGGACGCTACAAGGCGCTGATCGTGGATGGGAGCGGTGACGGGTATCTGCGGACGGTGTGTGATTACGTGCATCTGAATCCTGTCCGGGCGAAGTTGCTGGGCCTCGATCAGCCGTTGCGGGAGTATCGTTGGAGCAGTTACGGGGAATATCTCAAAAGCCCGCGGAAGCGGGCAGGGTGGCTGAAGGTGGAGCGGCTTTTCGGGGAGATGGGCATTCCACAAGACAGCACGGCAGGAAGGCGGCAGTTTGAGCGGATGATGGAACAACGGCGGGGTTTTGACGATGCGCAGGGATTGAAAGCGGTTCGGCGTGGTTGGTTTTTGGGCGATGAGCCGTTTCGGCAGGAGTTGCTGGAGCAGATGGCCAGGAAGATGGGACGGAATCATGGAGGCGGCGAGCGGCAGGAGACGGCGGAGGCGCAGGCCGAGCGAATTGTGGCTGAAGAGTTGCGGCGGCGGAAATGGGGTCCGTCGGAGTTGGAACGGCGGCGGAAGGGGGATCTGGAAAAGGTGAGAATCGCCCGGCGGCTGCGTATGGAAACGACGATGACATTGAATTGGATCGCCCAACGGTTAAAGATGGGAGCGGATGGTCATGTGGCCAATTGTTTGAGAAACAAAGAATGAACTCAAAGACCAATATATACGGTTATGCGGGACTGACCCCTTTGTGATTGACCACCGCCCTGAGGTCAAAAAACTCATCCGGGGCGAAACGAGGGAATGGCAATGTACGGCATGACTCGCATACAAGTAGAAGTGGTACCTGCTCACGGCCACTTGCAGGCCAGGGTCGCAAAGACGCCGTGACTGGTGTAATTGTTCAGGTTGCCGCTGCTGGGTTCCGAGTATTGGGAAAATCCGTAGCGCAGGGAAGCGGACACCCGGTCACTGAACCGCCGGGTCAGGCCGACCAGCAGTTGCTGGTGCGTAAAATCAATTCCGAGCGGCACGCCGGCGGTGTTATGCTGCCCGTAATCACCACGCGAGAAGTTGTAGGCGGCCAGCAGGCCGGTTTTTGAGCTCAACGCGTAACTGGCGGTGGTGATGACGGTATAGACGTTGCCGCTGTAAGGGACAACGGACGGGTCGCCGTGACTGGCCGTGGTCAGGCGGGACAGGCTGTAAGTGAAGGCGCCGTACAAATAAAATCGCCGGATGGGCGTGAGCGTGGCGCTGAACCCGAAAGTCTGGGCGTCATATTTCCCAGCCAGGATTGTTCCCCCGGGAGAAACCGGATTTAGCGTGCCCGCGTCCACGGCCGGGTCGGTCCGCGTCGAATAATCCGTGCTGGCCATCTGGTAGGTCAACGTGGTTTTGAGCCAGTTTGCGGGCCGCAGGGCGAGTTTCGTTTCAAATTCGCCGCCGTGAATGGTGCGCCCGAGAATGAAGGCCGGGTATCCGTTGGTCGGAGTGCCGAGACCGCTGCCCCATACGTCCCGGGAATGGTGGTAGTCGGTGTCGCTGGATTTCCACCGGTATTCCGCGTTCAAGGACGACCAGCGCCAAGGCGAGGTGTTGAAACCGCCGCGAAGATTGTAGCGGTAATTCGTGGCGTCGGTCTGGCGGGTCAGGGCGCCGGCCGGGTCCTGCGATTGAGATTCGCCGATGCTTTCCTGTTCGAACCGGGTGTCGGCAAAAAGGACCGTGAAGGGAATTTTCGTAAAACGAAGGTTCGCGTTTTGCATGGACTTGAATGTGTCCAGGTTGGCATTTTCGAATGCGTTGGTAATGAGAAATTCGAGATTGGGCGCGTTGCCGAAGCCCTCCTCGTGCGTCCATTCGTTCTGGGTGCCCACCGAAAAGCTGAGACCGGCGAGCGGTGTGAAGAGGCTGGTCAGGCTGAAAATTTCCGATTCGCGTCGAAGCGTGATTTCCTGGCTGTTCCAGGAAAGGCCGAAGGCGCCGTTGGTTTGATTGAAAAAGTCGGTGCCTTCGAGTTTGGAATAGTAACCGCCCCCGGACAAAAACCACCAATCACGTATTTGTTTTTCCAAGGTCAACGTGTTCATGCCCTGCACGTGATTATACTTGTCGCGCGTCTTGGTGGCGCCCGCGGCCTGGAAGGCGTTGGTTTCGTAACTGCGGTTTTTTTCGGAGTAAAACTCGACGCGGGCATTGTCCTCCAGGTGCCAGCCGTAGAAATCGTGCGTCACGTCGAGTTTGATGATGTGCGTGTGTTCATCAATCGCCTTGATGGACGGGACAATATTGACATTTTCCCTGTGCGCCTGGCCCCAATCCAGCATGGACTTGTTGCCTTGTTTGAATTGATATTCGTAACCCAGCACAATTTGCGGCCAGCGCGGCAGGGTGAGGCCCAGATCCACCCAGATGCGCCCGTTGTCCACATACAGATCGCGGTTGAAATTAAACGACGGCGGGGCCACGGCGGGATCGTATCCGCCCGTGTCAGTGTAATATTTGCGCCATTCCTCGAAACCGGCATGGACAAACCCCCGGTCCGTTTCATCCAGCGCCAGCTTCAGCCGGAAATCATGGTCAGGAGCGACAGCATGTCCCTCCAGCAAAAATTTTTCATTGGGACCGGCATGCTGGCTGAACAAAGCGTCCGTGACTCCGCCCGCAAAACCTTCTTTCATGCCCTCGAGTTCCCGGAATTTGGATTTGTCGCCCTGAACCCCAATCCAGCGAAACGTCGGTTCAAAATTGAGCCGGAGGGGTGAAACCAGATTGGTGGTGTTCCAGGTTGCGCCCTGATCAATCCACGCCCGCAGGAGGCCGATTTGTTGGGGCGTGAGTGGCGGTCCATGATCGGGCGGCGGCATCTGGATGTCCTTGTCCAACCCGGCCACATAGGCGATCAATTTGCTCCGGTCGCTCTCGCCGGGAACGACGTCATTGGTATTGTTGTTACCGCCCTTGAGCGCCGACTCGCGGTTGTCGAGGCGGAAATGGCTTTTCGGCTTTTCCGGCCCGTGACAACGCAGGCAGGACGCATCCAGAATGGGTTTGATGTCGCGGTCGAAATCAACCTGCTGATTGGCTGGCGGAGGCAGTTTTGCAGAATCAATTTCAGCAGCGGAAAGCGAAAGACAAAAGGCGAAAATAAAGCGTGAAACGTGAGGCGTGAAACGTGAGAAACGCTGAATCGTCACGCGCCACTCCCGTTGTTTTTTTATTTCACGCATCACGCATCACGTTTCACGTTCAATACCTGAGCCGGGGATCCACGTTGGAACCGTGAATGGCCGTGTGGCATCCAGCCGTCCAGCAGGTGCCGATTCGCAAAAGCCGGGTATGGTCCGTATTCCCGATGTAAAGGCTTCCATTGGGGACGCTCGGGCCCTGGACCTGGGCGTGGCAACGCAGGCAAAGATTGGGGTCGCTCGCCACGAGCATTTTCTGGTTGATCGAACCGTGCGGGTTATGGCAGGTCGTGCAGCCTTCGCGCAGCGCCGCGTGCTCGAAAACAAAGGGCCGTGTCTGGTCGCGATGACATTGCGCACAGCTTTCGTCCGGTCGGGCCATGGCCAGCCCGCCTTTTGGCTTGAAGATGTCGCCGCCGTGGGGATCGTGACATTGCACGCAGCTCAGGTGGCCTTCGATGACCTGATGATGCTGCGGCAGGCTGAATTCAGCGTGAACGTCGAGATGACATTGAAAACAGGATGACGGGTCCGGGCCGGGATTGATGATGAATAATTTTGCGCCGCCGGCTTCGATGTGTTTGCTGCCGGGACCGTGGCAGGATTCGCAGCCGGTTTCGCCGACCCTGGCCGCATTTTCAAAATGAACCCGGGCATGCGGGCTGGCGGGAAATTTGCGGACGATGTCGGCGTGACAATCCAAGCAGGCCTTGTTGCCGACGAAATGGGCGCCGGGAATTTCCAGCGGCACGACCACGGCGTCCGGTGTGGTGGAACACGAAATCAAACAGACCGCCACACCGCCGGCAGCGCCCAGCGCCATCGTTACGGCCAATATTCGCTTTAGTTTCAATGGTTTTGATTTCCCGCGACCGGCGCGTTCGTCACAGCGGCGGCCTTGATGATTTCGGCAACAATTTCGTCTGAAAGATCCCCGCCGGTTGGAAAAACCATCTGCAGATGACCACTGGCGTCAATGATGAGCGTGCGAAAATTGTGGTTGAAAGTGCCGGCGTCGAATTCATAGCTGGCGCCTGATTGCCGGGCGAGTTCGCCGATTTTGTCCGGTGGCCCGGTCAGAAAACTCCAATGCTTCGGATCGTATTGATAACTATTGCCGTAGGCTTTGAGCATGTTCGGCGTGTCAAATTCCGTGTCGAAGGAAATCGAAAGGAAATGCCAGTTGGCGGGAGCGCCGGGCAGGGAACCGAGTTTCTGCGATGCCGCCTGAAAATTTTTCGACAGTCGCGGGCAATAATCGGGCAGCGGGCAGCGGGTGTAAAAAAATGTGATGGCCAGCGCCTGACCGCGAAAATCGTTCAAGCTCACCGCCTGTCCCAGCTCATTGGTGAACTTGTAATCCAGCAACGGATGCCCTGGGCGGGCGGTTTGCATTTCCGCAGGCTGAGCATCGGCTGGCTTTTCATCTGGCGGCAGGGAAACCGTTCCAATTTTGCTGATTCGATCCACCCAACTCTCCGTTTCAGTGACCTGGAGTCGGAATGAAATTTCATCGCCCCGTTGCAAACCGGCCAGTTCTTTTGGGTCTTTCACCTTGAACGGCATGGTCATGGCGGCCATGTAATTGGAAATGGCTTCGTGGCGGATAACCACCGTTTTGTTGTCCGGGTTGAGTTCCTTTACCACTCCCTTGGCCGGGAACATCCGCACGTTGGTCGCCTCCTCGTTCGGGGATGGAAAGGAGCCGGCGGATTTCGCACCGGACAGAATCAGCATCCACAAAGCGAACAGCAATATGCTGATAAATAGTGCCCGCAAACTCATATTTTTTTGTCATGATTGCCTGTTTGTAATGAATCACGGATTCGGCAAACGCCCGACCCGATAGAACCCCGGATTGACCGTCGCGTTGATGTCCGTGAAATTGACCGAGCCGCTTCCCGCCGTGTTGGTGATGAGCGTGATCCAATTGGTCGAAACCAAAGTGATTGATCGTTGAACGATGTAACGCAGCCCGACGTTCGCCGTGTAGCTGAAATGAAAGTTCGCGGGAGGCAGTCCCTGCGGGGCACTGAGCAGGACCTGCACCGGGGTGACGACACTGATCGTGGCTGCATTTGTGGCCTTCACCCCGTTGTTGTCCGAAGCGACCGCGGAAAGGGTGTAGCTCCCGGCCGCCAGATTGTTGGTGACGGCGGAAAAGGGAGCCGCGGCGTCGTTGCTCAAAACCGTCGAGCCGACGAGGAATTGCACATTGGTTACCGTGCCATCGCTGTCCGAGGCCGAGGCTTGGATGGTCACGTTGGCCGGCGCGGCGAAGACGGTGCCGGACACGGGATTGGTGATGGTGACGGATGGCGGGGTATCAACAACGATGCTGACGGAGTTGGTGGCTTTCGCACCACTGTTGTCCGAAGCGATGGCGGAAAGGGTGTAGCTGCCCGCGGCCAGGTTGTTGGTGACGGCGAAAAAGGGAGCCGCGGCGTCATTGCTCAAAACCGTCGAGCCGACGAGGAATTGCACGTTGGTAACCGTGCCATCGCTGTCCGAGGCCGAGGCTTGGATGGTCACGTTGGCCGGCGCGGTGAAGACAGTGCCGGACACGGGATTGGTGATGGTGACGGATGGCGGCAGATTTGCGGCGGCCACAATGATGGTGCCTTTCATGCCCAAGGTGACATGGATGGTGCAATGATAGGGAAAAGTGCCTGCGGAAGTGAACGTCTGGGTGAAAGTGTGTGGTGCCGGAACAGACGTCGAATCCCACAGTCCATTGGTATCACTCGTTGTTGAATGCGGAGTGATCCCGGTGGAATTCCAGGTCCAAAGCACCGAATCGCCGGTGGCGATGTTGGTGGTGGCGGGAAAAAACAACAGCGCATTGCCGTTCGCAACACCGACGGAGACGGTCCGCGCCAACCCGGTGAGGGAGCAGCCGAAAACCGCCAAGGCCGCGCTCAAGAGCATTACTTTGAATAAATTACGCATCACATTCATAATGGTTCATCCAGTTTGTTCCGTCTGTTTTTGGCCGGAAAAATTGGCGAAACCCAATGGCAGGGCGCCAACTGTGACCGCCGAAAACGTTTTGAGTGAAAATTTCACTCCCATTAACAGGTGAGATGCACAAGGATGGCATTTGTTCCCGGCAAGTTTCCGGGAACAATTGACGTGGTGCTGGCTCTTAACTTCAATGATGCGATATGGCTGAAGGCCTGGACTTTGAGCGGTTGGTGGCTTGTTATTACGAGCCGCTGTACCAATTTGCCTTCAGCCTCGCGCGTGACGAGCCGGACGCCTGTGACCTCACACAACAAACTTTTTGCATTTGGGCGGCCAAAGGCCACCAGTTGCGCGATGCTTCCAAAGTGAAAACCTGGTTGTTCACCACCCTGCACCGCGAGTTTCTCGGCACGCGACGAAGGCAAACACGCTTTCCGCACATCGAACTGGAATACGCGGCGGCGGAACTTCCCGTCGTGCCGCCGGCCACCGTCAACCGTCTCGACGCCGGACAGGCGCTCGATGCCCTGGCGCGCCTGGATGAAATTTATCAGGCGCCCGTCGCGTTGTTTTACTTGCAGGATTGTTCCTACAACGAGATTGCCGAAATTCTCGACGTGCCGCTCGGCACCGTCAAATCGCGCCTCACCCGCGGCCTCGGACGGCTGCACCAACTGCTGACGGGCAACACCACCAGCGCGCAACCCCAGCCACCAAACTTGTGAATCGCGACGAAGCCAAAACCATTTTGTTGCTCTACCGGCCCGGCACGGCGGACGCCGATGATCCACAAATTGCCGGGGCACTCGGGCTGGCCAGGCAGGATCCGGAACTGACGCGCTGGCTGGTGGAGCATTGCGCGCGGCAGGAGGCGTTGCGCGCCGGATTCCGGCAAATCACCGCGCCCGCCGGATTGAAGGAGCAAATCATTTCCGAACAGGCGGCACAGGAGAAAGTTATTTTCTGGCGGCAGCGAGCGGTTCTGGCGGCGGCGGCGGTCGTTGCGGCGCTGGTTGTCCTGGCACCGCTCTGGTTCCAGCACCGCGGGAATGAAGAGACATTCGCCATTTACCGAAGCCGGATGGCGGGCGTCGCGCTGCGCGGCTACACCATGGATTTGGCGACGAATAATCCGGCGGCAATCCGCGCTTTCCTTGCGGAGAGCAATGCCCCATCGGATTACGTCCTTACCGCGTCTTTGGAAAAAACCGCCGTGACCGGTTGTGCGATTGAAGGCTGGCAGGGCGCAAAAGTTTCGATGATTTGTTTTCGCACCGGCAAGCCGCTGCCGCCGGGACAGCAAAGCGATCTTTGGCTGTTCGTCATTGACCGTTCCACGGTGAAGAATGCGCCGCCGATGGGTTCGCGCCAGTTTGTCCAGGTCAACAAACTCATGACTGTGACCTGGACGCAAGAAGACACGTTGTACGTGTTGGGGATGGAAGGAGACGAACAAACCCTGCAACAGTATTTATAAGCACAGCCGGTCGTCAGTGGTGGTCCACGCTCATGTGACCGAGCACCCACTCGAGGTCCTGGTTCCCGCTGGAGGGAACAGAAATAGGGAGGTTCGCGCCATCCGGAATCGGCGGACGGTAGGTGTCGGGTTGCGTCCAGCGATGCAATGTGCTGTGCCCGTCAGTAAATGAAAACGCCGTGGCGTTGTTGTGGTAGGTGGCTGGCAGGTCGTGCCACTCCGGATAATAGTCGCGTTCGAGAAAATAGCCGTCGTTGATGCTGTCCGGGTGCTCATCGAGAAACACAAAAATTTCGGTGGGCTGCGGAATTTGCGTGATTTTAAAAAATTGTACGTAATCGGGGTTGTTCGTGTTGACCCCGCTGCTCGAGATTTCGCCTGCGTCGCCGACCATCGCGTTCATTGAATAACTGCGGATGCGCCCGTCCCAGCCGGCGGCGCTTTGGGCTGCGCTGACGACGTGGTCGGAGGGACAACGGTAAATGGCCGTCGCCTGACTGACAAAAGGGCCGAGACTCGCCTCGGTGAGGGTGGCGGGGTTGATGTTGTCCGAATCCAATCCCCAGGACATGACATTGTTGACCCAGTTGAGCGGGGTGCGAAACGACGACCCGGCCATGCCGAGGTTGTAGGGCAGCCGGCTTTCGAAATCGTCCGCGTAGAGTTGCCACCCCAAGGTGAGCTGCTTGGTGTTGTTCAAACACAGGATGGCCTGCGCCCGCCCTTTTGCTTGGGACAATGCCGGCAACAAAATCGCCGACAGGATGGCGATGATGGCAATCACCACCAGCAGTTCGATCAAGGTAAAAGCCCCCCCTCTCGCTCCTTTTGCAAGCGCTGAAGCTCGTGAAACGGGCAAAATGCTCATGGCACAAATTCGCTGCATCTACCTTGCGAATATCTAATTGAAATAATTACATCTACTTTTCAACCATGTCAAAGCCAAAAATGGCTTGAATTCAGGCGTCACCGGGAATTCCGCCATTGCCCCGCCGCACCGCTTTCCGCAAAATCCCGTGCCTATGGCCAGCAGTCGCCGACAATATCCGTTTCATTTGATCGAACCGAAATGGCAGCAATTTTGGGACGAACAACAGACCTTTCGTGCCTTTAACCCGGGCGAAGTCCTTCCGGACGGGCACCCGTTTGCCCGACGCCATAATCTTTCCGGCAAGGTGGCCGCAACGCAGTTGCCACCCAAATTTTACATTCTCGACATGTTTCCCTACCCATCCGGCGCGGGCCTGCATGTCGGCCACCCGGAAGGTTACACCGCCACCGACATCCTCGCCCGGTACAAGCGCGCGCAGGGATTTCATGTGTTGCATCCGATGGGCTGGGATGCGTTCGGCCTGCCCGCCGAGCAATACGCCGTGAAAACCGGTCAGCATCCGCGCAATACCACCGAGGCGAACATCGCCACGTTCAAGCGCCAGATTCAATCGCTCGGCTTCAGCTACGACTGGTCGCGCGAGCTCGCCACCACCGACCCGAATTATTTCAAATGGACCCAGTGGATTTTTCTCCAGCTTTACAACTCGTGGTTCAATCCGAAAACAAATCGCGCTGAGCCGATTGAAACGCTGAAGGATCCGAAGAAACTCTCTGGTAGGGACGCGCTGCCGCGCGTCCAGGCCGACCGGCAGGTCGGCCCTACCAAAGATGCGGAACTCGAAGCAAAGCGCCGTGCCTATTGCGATTCAAAACGTCTCGCCTATGTCAGCGAACAACCTGTCTGGTGGTGCGAACAGCTCGGCACGGTGCTGGCCAACGAGGAAGTCGTGGATGGCAAAAGTGAAGTGGGTGGATTTCCCGTGACACGGAAGCCGATGCGTCAATGGATGCTCCGCA
Organism: Verrucomicrobiota bacterium; assembly: GCA_036803685.1. Lineage (GTDB taxonomy): Bacteria > Verrucomicrobiota > Verrucomicrobiia > Limisphaerales > UBA11358 > UBA11358. Next base: position 38,811 of record DAIRTX010000004.1, read on the forward strand.
TAACCGCCTATGCTGAGAAATTGCTCAACGACCTCGACACGATTGATTGGAGCGATTCGCTCAAGGAAATGCAGCGGAATTGGATCGGGCGGAGCGAAGGCGCGGAGGTTGAGTTTCGGGTCGTTGACCCAATAACGAAAGAACCGATAAAAAATCTAAAGATCAGCGTCTTCACGACTCGGCCGGATACACTTTATGGCGCCACTTACCTAGTAATTGCTCCCGAACGTATCTTCTTGGATGGCCTAATGCAACATATGCGATGGCCGGAGAGCACTCCGTCTCTTTGGAAAGGAAAAGGAGAATCTTGGTCAAAGACACAGACGCAACACGATTTCACACCGGATCAAATTTTTGATCTGCCACCAGTCGCTGCGGTTTGGACATACCGGACATGGGCTAGCGCAAAGAGTGACCTTGAACGCACAGAACTTGCGAAGGAAAAAACAGGTGTATTCACCGGCTTATACGCGATCAATCCGACGAATAAGGAGCATATCCCAATCTTCATGGCAGACTATGTCTTGGCCAGCTACGGCACCGGTGCGATCATGGCTGTGCCAGGGCATGATCAAAGGGACTACGAGTTCGCGACGAAATTTAGGTTGCCCATCCGTCAAGTGGTTCTCCCTTGGCAAAACTATGACAAGATGTCTAGGAAGGCAATTGAAACCCTTCTAAACAAAGCCTGCGGACAGATCATCAACTCATTCACGCTGGTCCAAGAGACCTGTGATTGGATCGGCAACGGCAGTGAGCGAGCCTTTGAAGACGAAGGCATAGCCACCGATTCCTCAAACACAGAGGTTTCACTGGACGGCCTGCCCACCGCCGAGGCCAAAAAGAAAATCACCGCCTGGCTGGAATCAAAAAATCTCGGCAAAAAAACCATCAATTACAAACTCCGCGACTGGCTTTTTTCGCGTCAGCGTTATTGGGGCGAGCCGTTCCCGATTGTTTGGAAACGCGACGCGAGCGGGAATCTGTATCACGAAGCGTTGCCCGAATCTGCGTTGCCGGTTTTGCCGCCGTTGCTCACGGATTACAAACCGACGGCCACCGGCGAACCGCCGCTTGCTCGAGCCAAGGATTGGGTGAACCTGCCCGACGGCTCCCAGCGCGAAACCAACACCATGCCGCAATGGGCCGGCAGTTGCTGGTATTACCTGCGTTATCTCGACGCGAAAAACGGTACCGCCTTTGTTGGCAAGGAAGCGGAGCAATATTGGATGGGTACGACTGGTCGAGAGTCGAGAGTCGAGAGTCGAGCGCCAGACTCCGGCTTGCCCTCGTCCCTCGTCCCTCGTCCCTCGACTCCAGGTGTGGATTTATACGTCGGCGGCACGGAACACGCCGTGTTGCATCTGCTTTACGCCCGTTTCTGGCACAAGGTTTTGTTCGACCTCGGCTGCGTCTCGACGCCGGAGCCATTTTTCAAGCTCGTCAATCAAGGGCTGATTCTCGGCGAGGACGGCCAGAAGATGTCCAAAGCGCGCGGCAACGTCGTGAACCCCGACGACATTGTCAGCGAATATGGCGCGGATTCGCTTCGACTGTTTGAGATGTTCATGGGCCCGCTCGAAATGGTGAAGCCGTGGAATACCAAGGGTGTCGAGGGCGTGTATCGTTTCCTTGGTCGCGTCTGGCGGTTGTTCGTGGATGAACAAAGCGAAACGGAGTTCGAGCAAGCGGAGACAACAACGAAGGAACAAGGCAACAAAGAGTTGTTGAATCTGATCAAATTGAACTCCGCGATCAAAGATGTTCCGGCCACGCCCGCACAACTCAAGACGCTCCACGCCTGCATCAAGAAAGTCACCGAAGACCTCGACGGGATGCGGTTCAACACGGCGATATCCGCGATGATGGTTTTTGTGAACGACGCGATAACGTGGGAGACGAAACCGTGTTCCGTCCTGCGCGAATTTTTGATTTTGCTCGCGCCCTTCGCGCCGCATCTGGCGGAAGAGCTTTGGGCCAAACTCTCAACCCTCAACTCTTCCGCCTCCGCTGAAAACTCCGGCGCGACAAGCAACTGTTTATCGCGTCGAAGCGAAGCGAAGATGTATCAACCCTCAACCAGCCTCACCTACGCCTGCTGGCCGAAGTTTGATCCGGCATTGCTCATCGAGGACACGCTGGAAATCCCGGTGCAGGTGAACGGCAAGCTGCGCGACGTCATCCGTGTCCCGGCCAACGCCGATAACGCCACGATCGAAGCCGCCGCCAAAACTTCGGAGAAGGTACAGCAGTTCATCGCCGGCAAGACGATCAAAAAGGTCATCGTCGTGCCGAAAAAATTGGTGAACATTGTGGCGGCGTAAATTCCTGTAGCCGCCGACGTCAGTCGGCGCTGAATCCAATCGGGAACCGGCCCGTGGGTAAAATCGGCGCGGACGGATGTCCACGGCTACGCGGCTAGTTCTTTTCCCCGCTCGCCAGAATCGTCTGGAAGTGCGGCGGCTGTTCTTCGGCGGCCACGATGCTGATTTCGATTTTCTTGAACCCGGCCTCCTCCAGCCAGCGATGCAAATCGCTCTCGGCAAAGCCGGGCCAGCGGTCGCCGTAAAGCTCGCGCGCCTTCCCGAAATTGTGCTTGAGCAAATCGAGAATCAAAATCTGTCCGCGCGGCCGGAGGATTTTGTGGGCGGCGGCAATCGCGTCCGCCGGAATTTCGGCGTGATGCAGCGCCTGGCTCAAAATCACCAGGTCAACACTGCCGGTTTCGATCGGCGGGTTTTGCAAATCGCCCTGCCGGAATTCCAGATTTTTCAGCCCGTTCTTCTTCGCCTTCGCCGCGCCGAAGGCGACAATCTTTTCCGAATTGTCCACGGCGATGACTTTTTTGCAGCGCCGCGCCAGCAGTTCGCTCAACAAACCCTCGCCCGATCCGAGATCAGCCACGGTCAACGGCGGCAGAATGCGCAGCAGCAAATGCCCGAAGGCCTGCCATGAACGGCCCGGCCCATAGACGCGGTCGAAGCGACCGGCAATCTGGTTGAAATAAACCTGCGCCTGCTCGCGCCGGCGGCCGAGGATGCGCCTGAGATTAATCTGGTCGCCCGAGTGTTCGGACAATTCCTTCGCGCCGCGAATGGCAAGCCGGATGAATTCACCCGTTGTGCCGTCTGTCTGCGGGTTGAGCTTGTAGAACGTCCGCTTGCCCTCGCGCCGCGACTGCACCAGCGCGCAGTCCGCGAGCAATCCAAGATGCGTCGAAATGCGCGACTGGCCGAGCCGGGTGATTTCCTGCAGCTCGTTCACGGACAGTTCGTCGCGCTCCAGCAGCGCCATGATGCGCAGCCGCGTCGGGTCGGACAGGGCACGCAATGATTTCAAGGTGCCGGACATGATTAAAGTGTGTCGGAACAATTGTTCGTGCAAAACCAGCGCCGGAGGCGCGGCAGATGGTAGCCCACGGCGTGAGTCGTGGGTGAAAGTAGAGGTATGACGAGCCCCGTCAGGGGCGAAAGAGCCTTTGTCGTTTCCGCCCGATTTTCTTCCGCCCCTGACGGGGCTGGTAATGTATTTTGCATAACACCCCCACGGCTCACGCCGTGGGCTATTTCCTTCCGCCGCTGCGCGGCTGTAACCGTCCCGTTCTGCGGGACGGGACACCGAACCGCGCGCCAACTTTTTCTCAAAAAGCATTTGACGCGCTTCAAATTAGATATATCATCCTATCTTGATACGTCAATATGACATTTTAACCAATTAATTCATGAGCAAAAATTACATCTTTTCCTCGGAGTCCGTCGGCGAAGGCCACCCGGACAAGGTTTGTGACACCATTTCCGACGCCGTGCTGGACGCCTGCCTCGCGCAGGACAAGTTCAGCCGCGTCGCCTGCGAATGCTACGCCAAATCCAACATCGTCATCGTCGGCGGCGAAATCACCACGCGCGCGAAACTTGACTTCACCAAAATCGCCCGCGACGCCATCCGCGAAATCGGCTATGTGAATGATGACGACGTGTTCCACGCCGACAAGGTGTTCGTGAACACCATCATCACGCAGCAATCGCCCGATATTGCCCAGGGCGTGGATGCCCGCAAGGCCAAGGGCAAGAAGACCAGCCAGCAGGGTGCCGGCGACCAGGGTTTGATGTTCGGCTACGCCTGCAACGAAACGCCCGAGCTCATGCCCGCGCCCATCATGTTCGCGCATCGTCTCGGCCGCGAACTCACCCGCATCCGCAAGACCGGCAGGGTGCCGTGGCTGCGCCCCGACGCGAAGTCGCAGGTCTCCGTCGTTTACGAGAATGACAAGCCCGTTGCCATTTCCAACGTCGTCATCTCCACGCAGCATGCCGACAAGATTAACGGACGCGAAGTCACTCATGCCGAAATTGAAAAATTCTGCATTGAGCACATCGTCAAAAAAGTTTTGCCCAAGCGTCTGCTCACGAAGAAGACTGAATTTCTCATCAACCCGACCGGGCGCTTTGTTGTCGGCGGGCCGCAGGGTGACACCGGCCTGACCGGGCGCAAGATCATCGTGGACAGCTACGGTGGCATGGGCCGTCACGGCGGCGGCGCATTCTCCGGCAAGGACCCGACGAAGGTGGACCGCAGCGCCGCTTACCTGGGCCGCTGGATCGCCAAGAACATCGTGGCGGCCAAACTCGCCGCGAAATGCGAAATCCAGTTCGCCTACGCCATCGGTTATCCCGATCCCGTCAGCGTCAGTGTGGACACGTTCGGCACGGCGACCGTTCCCGAAAGCAAAATCGTCCGCGCCGTCAACCGCGTGTTCAGCTTCCTGCCCTCGGACATCATTGACCAGCTCAACCTGCGCCGTCCAATTTATTTGAAGACCACCAACTACGGCCACTTCGGCAAGAGCGACCCCGATTTGACCTGGGAAAAAACCGACAAGGTTGAAGCGCTCAAGCGTGCGTTGAAATAACTCTCAACCCTCAACCAGACATGGCCACCATCAAATTACCTCCATCCCGCGCCAAGCTCGCGAAGCCCGCCGCCAAAAACGGCAACGGCAACGGTGCCGCTAAACCGGATTACAAAGTCCGTGACCTCTCGCTCGCCGAGTGGGGACGCAAGACCATCCAGGTTTCCGAGCACGAAATGCCCGGACTCATGGCCATTCGCGCCAAATACGGCCCGCAAAAGCCGTTCAAGGGCGTGCGCATCACCGGCTCGCTGCACATGACCATCGAGACGGCCATCCTCATCGAGACGCTCGTCGAACTCGGCGCGTCCGTGCGCTGGGCGAGCTGCAACATTTTCAGCACCCAGGACCATGCCGCCGCCGCCGTTGCCGTTGCCGGCATCCCCGTGTTCGCGTGGAAGGGTGAAACGCTCGAAGAATATTGGGATTTTACGCTTGCCGCGCTCACGCATCCGGGCAATAAAGGCCCGCAACTCATCGTGGACGACGGCGGCGACGCCACCTTGCTCATCCACAAGGGTTACGAACTCGAAAACGGCGACAATTGGGTCAACACCCCCAGCGACAACCACGAAGTTGCCGTCATCAAGGCCTTGCTCAAGCGCGTCGCGAAGGAGCGCCCCGGTTTCTGGCACACCGTCGTGAAGGATTGGAAGGGTGTTTCCGAGGAAACCACCACCGGCGTTCATCGCCTGTACCAGATGCTGGAACAGGGCAAGCTCCTCGTGCCCGCCATCAACGTCAACGACTCCGTCACCAAGTCCAAGTTCGACAACCTTTACGGCTGCCGCGAATCGCTCGCCGACGGCATCAAACGCGCGACCGACGTGATGGTCGCCGGCAAGGTCGCCTGCGTTTGCGGTTACGGCGACGTCGGCAAAGGCTGCTCGCACTCGCTGCGCGGGTTCGGCGCGCGCGTCATCGTCACCGAGATTGACCCCATCAACGCCCTGCAGGCGGCGATGGAAGGTTTTGAAGTAAAGACCATCGAAGACACGCTTGGCGAAGCGGACATCTACGTCACCACCACCGGCAACTGCGACATCATCACGCTCGAACACATGGCGAAGATGAAAGACCAGGCCATCGTCTGCAACATCGGCCACTTCGACAACGAGATCCAGGTGGACCGCCTGAACAAGGCCGCCGGGGTGAAGAAACTCAACATCAAGCCGCAGGTGGACAAATACACCTTTGCGGGCGGCAACAGCATTTACCTGCTGGCCGAAGGCCGGCTGGTGAACCTCGGCTGCGCCACCGGTCATCCGAGCTTCGTCATGTCCAACAGCTTCACCAACCAATGCCTCGCGCAACTGGATTTGTGGAAGAACAAGGACACCGCCAAGATCGGCGTCTATCGTCTGCCCAAGAAACTGGACGAGGAGGTCGCGCGTTTGCACCTGGAAAAAATCGGCGTGAAACTGACCAGGCTCACCAAGAAACAGGCCGATTACCTCGGCGTGCCGGTGGACGGCCCCTACAAGCCGGAGCATTATCGGTATTGATGAACGTAGCGCAGGCGTCCCGCCTGCCCTGACAGCCGAGACGGCTGTGCTACTTTGAAGGCGAACGGCGACCCCGTTCGCCTTTTCATTTCTCGCGGCGGGGAGTGACACCCTAAAGTGAAAGGAGCTTGGCCGCCTCGCTCATGGTTTTACAGGTGAACGTCCGCGGCCGGTGCGGGTAATGGAATATGGAAAGCATATTAAACCCGATGTCTTTCGCCGGATCGGGAATGACGCGGATCACCAGTCCCACGCCGTGCTGGTCACACAATTCCATCACCTTGCCAATTTGTGTCGTGCAAGCGGGTTCCATGGATTCCAGCCGGCCCAGGTCCACCAGCAAGTGGAAGCCGGGCGGCAAATCGGCCAGCAGCGCCGGCAGCTCTTCCAGTCCGCGCTGGAGGTCCTTGGTCCGCACCTGTTGGATGTAACCCAGGTAGAGCAACCGTTTCGATTTGTTCGTCATGGCCAGAAACATGACCACAACCTAAGCCCGCGCGGGTCGGAATTCGACGAAAATACGTCCATGAAAAAAAAACGCGCTCACACACGTCCGGCGGTGTGGCACAGGCTTTCCAGTCCCGCCTTGGCGGGATTCGGGCGACTCTTCCGCCTTCGCGGCGCGCCAAAGCGCCGCTCCGGCGCGACGGCGGCCAGTCGCCAGTTCAACACGGGACAGGAAAGTCCCGTGAACCCGCAGACAAGAAAGTCTGCGCTACAATTTCCAAGCGGAGTTTGATTGCCGTTGCGTGCTTGAACCGTTCGCCGCTATTGCGGAAGATTTGAACCATGTTTCGCATCGACATGGACCTCGGCGGCACGAAGATTGAAGGCATGGCTCTGGATGCAAATGGAGTTTGCGGCACATTCGTCATGCAACTATTCTTCAGGACATGATCTTGAAACGAATCTTCCCCGCCGCCCCCTGTCAATGGTTCGTGTCGCTGCTCGTTCTGTCCCTGTTTGCCGGAACGACTCACGCTCAAACCGCACGGACCTATTCCATCAGCGCCCTGGACATCAGCCAGGTGGAACAGGGTTGGGGCGAGCCGCAAGCGAACAAGTCTGTCGAGGGACATACGCTGTCCATCGGCGGACAGACGTTCACGAATGGATTGGGTACACATGCTTCGAGCGAGTTCATCCTCGAGGTCGGTGGCAGGGCCGAAAGTTTTTCTGCTGTGGTGGGAATTGATGATGAGGTTGGCAAAGGCAACGGCAGCGTGGTGTTCAAAGTGCTGGGCGACACAAACCAGGTTCTCTGGGAAAGCAAGGGGCTGCATGGCAGCGACGCGCCCCAGGCGGTGAACGTGAGCCTCGCCGGTGTGAAGCACTTGACCCTGTTGGTGGACGGCGGCGACAGCATTGATTCCGACCACGCCGATTGGGCGGATGCCAAAGTGGTGATGACCCGGGGCCGGCCGTCGGTGTTTTCCGCCCTCAAGGAGGAAGCGATCATTCTCACACCCAAGTCCTCGCCCAAACCCCGGATCAACAGCGCCAAAATCTTTGGCGTGCGGCTCGGCGCACCGTTCCTCTTTACCATCGCCGCCACGGGTGATCGCCCGATGACCTTCACGGCGAAGGGTTTGCCGAAAGGGTTAAAACTCGATAAGAAGACCGGTCATATCACCGGGAGCTTGAAGGAGAAAGGCGAGCACGTGGTTACCTTGCGCGCGAAAAACTTGCTCGGCGAAGCGACACAGAAATTCAAAATCATTTGCGGCGCTCAGATCGGGCTGGTGCCGGCGCTCGGTTGGAATAGTTGGAATTGTTTTGCCTCCGCCGTCACCGCCGAAAAGGTGAAGTCCGCCGCCGACGCCATGGTCAGCAGCGGCCTCATCAATCACGGCTGGACCTACATCAACATTGACGATTTCTGGGAGGTGCATCGCGATTCCAAAGACCCGACGCTGCAAGGCCCGCAACGCGACACGGACGGGCGCATCATTCCTAATCCGCGCTTCCCGGACATGAAGGGACTGGCCGATTACATCCACACCAAGGGATTGAAGGCCGGGCTTTACTCTTCGCCCGGCCCGTGGACGTGCGGCGGTTGCGTTGCCAGTTGGCAACACGAGGAACTCGACGCGCAGTCGTACGGCCAATGGGGTTTTGATTATCTCAAGTATGACTGGTGCAGCTACGGTCAGATTGACAAGGGCGACACCCTGCCCGGACTTCAAAAACCTTATCGCGTCATGCGCGCCGCGCTCGACAAAGTAAACCGCGACATCCTGTTCAGCTTCTGCCAATACGGCGGGGGCAACGTCTGGGAATGGGGCGCGGAAATCGGCGGCAATTCCTGGCGCACGACCGGCGACATCAACGATTCCTGGAGCAGCATGGCGGGCATTGGCTTCAGGCAAAATGGTCACGAGAAATATGCCGGCCCGGGCCATTTCAACGACCCGGACATGCTGGTGGTCGGCAAAGTTGGTTGGGGGCCCAGCCTGCATCCCACACGCCTCACGCCCAACGAGCAATACACGCACATCAGCCTTTGGTGCCTGCTCGCCTCGCCGCTGCTCATTGGCTGCGACATGACGCAGATGGACGACTTCACGTTGAGCCTGCTGACCAACGACGAAGTGCTTGAAGTTAATCAAGACCCGCTGGGTCGTCAGGCGGCGCGCGTCGCTCAAAACGGCCAGCTGGAAGTCTGGGCCAAGGACATGGAAGACGGCTCGAAGGCCGTCGGCCTCTTCAATCGCGGTTACAGCGAGACATCGGTTACCGCCAATTGGTCCGATCTCGGTATGGCCGGCAAACAGAAAGTGCGCGACCTCTGGCGCCAGAAGGACCTCGGCGAATTCACCGGCTCATTTACCGCTTCCGTCCCGCGCCACGGCGTGGTGCTGATCAGGGTTTGGCCGGCGAAATAACCAGTCCTCACCCTGATTCTGGCGGCGGATCTTCCGCCACCGGTTTATGCGCGAATTGGCGCCGGCTGCAACTTGGATGCCGCGCGCAACTTGCTTGAGGCAACCCACAATTCGAACGAACCAGCCACCAGCAGGGCCAACGAGGAAGGTTCCGGCGCCGCGACAAGGGTAGGAGCAAATATTCCAGTGCTATCTTCAGGTGAGCTTTGACTGAAATCAATTCCGCCCACGTAAGCGACAGATTCCCCGGCTATGCCTGCGGTCATTTCCGCCGGGGTGGAAGTGCTTTCAAAGGTGAAAATTCCCGATTGTCCCGGGGCCAAGGCGGTCCCGGTGCTGTTTGCCCACATGATGGAATTGCCGGACACGGGATTGGCCCAGCCAAGCAAATTCCCGGGATTGGTTGGGACTGAAGGCAGGTCATTCAGAAATTGTATCCAGCCATACCAAAAACTATTGAGATTGAAGGCGCCCGTGTTCTGCAGCGTTATTGTGTAATCATAAGTACCGCCCACCAATACGCCAGAAAGTGTGGCCGAGGCGCTCTGCGCAGGGCTGGAGACCGTGGAGGTGGCCAATCCCGTGACAACCGCAATGGCAAAACGGATTAAGGTCAATTTCGACAGGTTTTTCATAGGGTTTCCTTTCAAGTTTCGTTTTTTGTATCTGATTTTAAGCTGCAAATTATGGGTTTCTGCTCCTATTTCTTTATATAGGAAGGGCAAGTTCTTAAAAGGTTCCCCAAAAAATGAGTTTTTTTTGCGGCAGGGGCTATTGCCCGAATTGGATTATTATTCACCTGACGCCGCGTCTATCGTCTCATCTGGTCGGATTCATCCGGTCGTCCCGGGCGGCGGGGTCATTGGTGGCATTGACGGGGTTTGGCCGCGTTACGCGCTTGAATCGTTCGCCGCCTTGACGGAAGATTTGAAAACATGTTTCGCATCGGCATAGACCTCGGCGGCACGAAGATTGAAGGCATTGTCCTTGATGTCCAAGGTGGGGAAATTCTCCGCAAGCGCGTGGATACGCAGCAGGAAAAGGGTTACGCCCACATCCTGGACCGCATCAAGGGGCTGCATGACGAACTGGCCGCCGGCATCCGGGGCGCGCCGCATACGTTCGGCATCGGCACGCCCGGAGCCATCTCGCCGCGCACCGGTTTGTTGAAAAATTCCAACACGGTTTGCATGAACGGCCAGCCATTGAAGGCGGACCTCGAACGGATTCTCGGCCGGAAAATTGAGATCCAAAACGACGCCAATTGTTTCGCGATGGCCGAGGCGTTGCATGGAGTGGGCAGGGGAAAGAAACTGGTCTTCGGCGTCATCATGGGCACGGGTTGTGGCGGGGGAATCGTCCACCAGGGCGAGGTCATCACCGGCCCGCAAGCCATCGCCGGTGAATGGGGCCACATGTCCATCGCCATGGACGGCCCGCTGTGCTACTGCGGCCAGCGCGGTTGCGTGGAGACGTTCATCAGCGGCGGCGGACTGGAGGCGCGCTACGCCGAACAGTTCGGAGGGAAAAGGTCGTTCAAGGAAATCGTGCAGGATTATTACGCCGGCGATGCGAAGGCGGTGGAGTTCATGAAAGTTTTCTTCCGCCACTTCGGCCGGTCGCTGGCCAATCTGATTGACGTGCTGGACCCGGATGTGATCGTGCTCGGCGGCGGCGTTTCAAACTTCGACGCGCTCTACACGGAAGGCGTCGCGGAAGTGGCGAAATATGTTTTCAGCGATTGCCTCGAAACGCCTATCGTCAAACATCAGCTCGGCGATTCCGCCGGCGTCATCGGCGCGGCCTTGATCGGGGTTTGATGGGCAAGCCGGGTGCCGGGTTTTAAAAAGTAGAGCAGGCATTCTTGTCCCGCATGGCGGGATTGGGCGACATTCCTGTCGCCCGGTTCACACGGGACAGGAATGTCCCGTGAACCCGCAGACAGGAATGTCTGCGTTACTGCGTAAATTTGGTGTCACAATTCACGCAACGCCGCCGCGATGGGCAATCGCGCCGCGCGGATGGCCGGGAACAGGCCGCCAATCAAACCAATCAACGCCGACCACACGATTCCGCGCACCAGCAGCTCCGGCGTGACTTTGAAGGCGAAGGCGATCTGGCTGAAGCTCTGCCAGTTCATTGTCGAGGTGTGAAAATTATTGAAGGCGAAATACGCCAGCCCGCCGCCAATGGCGCCGCCGACCAATGCCAGCAGCAGTGACTCGATCATCAACGAAACCACCACCGCCCCGCTGCCGAAGCCGAGCGCCCGCAGCGTGGCGATTTCCCGCGTCCGGGCCGAGACGGCGCTGTACATTGTGTTCAGCGCGCCGAACACCGCGCCAATGGCCATCAAGAACGCAATCAGGAAGCCCAAAGTCGTAATCAGCCGCGTGATGGTCTCCGATTGTTCGGCGTAATACTCGGATTGCCGGGCGACTTTTACGTTGAGCTGCGGGTTCGAGGTCAGCGAATCCTTGAATTCCTGGAACGCACCCGGAGAATTCAATCTCGCGTAAACCGACTGGAACGAATCGCCGCGGTTATACGCCGCTTGCAGTACTTTGGCATCGGCCCAGATTTCCGATTCGGCCGCCCCGCCGTTGGCTGAAAAAATTCCGACGACCGGCCATTCGTAACGGCCCACCTTGATTTTCGAGCCGACCTCCAACCCGGAGAACTCCCGTGCCGCTCCGGCGCCGACGATGACTTCGTCCTTTCCCCATTCAAACATCCGGCCTTGGACGATTTTCATGTTGTCGCGCACCTGCCACGCGGCACTTTCTACGCCGCGCAACGGCACGTTCGCGTCCGTGCCGGTCGAGCGTTTTGGGATATTGATGATGACGAACAACTCCGCAGACGCGAGCGGGCCCTGTGCCGTGCGCGCCACGCCCGGCGAGTCGGCGATAATCCGGGTTTGATCGCGGGAAAGACCGCTGACCATCTCGCTGTCCGCGCCGCTGCGCAGGACGATGGCCGAGTCGGGCGATGCGGAAACGGTCATCGCCTGCCGGAAACCCGCCGCAATCGAGAGCACGCCAACGAGCACGGTCACGACCCCGGCGATGCCGATGACCGTGGCCGCTACCGCGCCGCGCCGTTGCGGGATGCTCAGCAACCCGAACTTCGTGATGGAGACAATTTGTGAAAACCAGTTGATGGGGCCGGCCATTGATTAGTTGATGGTTGATGGTTGAGAGTTGAGAGAAAATCTCACATCCGTCTTAAAGCATCGGCGACGCGCAGGCGCATGGCTTGCAGCGCGGGAAAAATTCCGGTGACCAGGCCCAGCGCGACACTGAGGCCCAGGCCAATGAGCAGATCACGCGTCGGGAAAAAGAACATCGGCAGCAGACCGTTCGTGGGATCGCCGCGGGAAATCACCAGCCACGCCAGTCCCAATCCCAGCGCTCCGCCCAGCACCGTCAGCAGGCACGATTCGGCGAGCACGAGCGAGACGATCTGCGCATTGGTGAAGCCGATGGCTTTGAGCACGCCCAACTCTCCCGTTCGCTCGCGCACCGCCTGGGCCATGGTGTTGCCGGTTACCAGCAGGATCGTGAAGAACACCGCGCCCAGAATCGCAGCGACAATCAACACGATGTTGCCGATTTGACTCGCCCACGCCTGCACGAACGCACCCTCCGGCTCCGTCTTGGTTTCCGCCGCCGAATTTTCAAATTCCCGATCCACCAGCTTCGCCACTTCCGCCGCCTGCGCCGGGTCCTTCACCCGGATGCTGTACCAGCCCACCAGTCCCTTGGCCCCCGGTTGCCGGGCTTCGTCGAAGTAATCGTAGCGGAAAAAAAGCGGCGTCGTGTCGGTACCCTTTTTTTCTCCGTCATAAATACCCACAATATCGAATTCCCAGGTCCGGTTTCCGGCGGCCGTTGACCAGATCGTGGATTGGATCGGCACCTTGTCGCCGATTTTCCAATGAAATCGCTCCGCCGTTTTCCGGCCGACAATCGCTCCGGTCCGCGTTTTCAACCATGCCTCCTTTTGTTCCGGCGACAGGACAAGCTCGGGATGCATGGCTAAAAACTCTTCCGGCATCACGGGGTTTTGCATGAAGAAATTCTTCGGGTCCTGGTAAATGCCGCCGAACCATGTCTGGTGCGTCGCGAGGGCCACGCCGGGGATCCGCTCCATCCGCGCCTTGTAGCTTTCCGGCAACATCTGGATGATGGACACCTTGTGCCGCACCACCAATCGGTCCGCGCCCGCCAGGGCCACGCCGCCGACCAGCGCCTGCTGGATGGATGAAAGAAAACCAAACAAGACAAACGCCACCACAATGGACAGCAACGTCAGTGACGTGCGCAGCTTCTTCCGCTTCAAATTGCTCCAGATGAGGTGGAAGAATTTCATGACACAATCCACGTGCAACTGCCGGCGGTAGCGCAGGCTTTCCAGCCTGCGGGTTGAGGCGACTTTCCAGTCGCCGGATTCACGGGACTCGAAAGTCCCGTGAACCCGCAGACAAGAATGTCTGCGTTACCTATCGTTCTCATTTCACCGGTTCGTTGCTCAATTGACCCTTGTCCAGATAAACCGTCCGCGTCGCGCGCGCCGAGGCGTGCGGATCGTGCGTGACCATGATGATGGTCTTGCCGTGCTCCCGGTTCAGCGCCTGGAGCAAATCCAGGATTTCATTGCCGGCCTTGCGGTCAAGGTCGCCGGTCGGTTCGTCGCACAGCAGCAACGTCGGGTCGGTGACAATGCCGCGGGCGATGCCCGCGCGCTGTTGTTCGCCGCCGGAAAGCGTCCGCGGATAATGCTTCGCGCGATGCGACAATCCGACCACCGCCAGCGCCGTCTCCACGTGCTTCTTCCGGTCCGCCTTGGAAAGGTGCGTGAGCAGCAGTGGCAGCTCCACGTTCCGTTCCGCCGTGAGCACGGGCATCAGATTGTAAAGCTGGAAAACGAAACCGACGTGCCGCGCGCGCCACGCGGCGAGGGTGCGGTCGGACAACTGATCAATTCGTTCTCCGGCAACGACCACCGAGCCTTTGGTCGGCCGGTCAAGGCCGCCGATCAAATTCAACAGGGTGGTCTTGCCCGAACCCGACGGACCCATCAACGCCAGGAATTCGCCGTTCGGGACCTGCAAGTTCAGGTCCGCTAAAACGTGAATGTCTTCCGAGCCGCGATGGAAAACTTTTTCCACGCCCTCGACCCGCACCAGGGTGCCATTGTTTGATTTGCTTTCGCTCATGGCTTCTTTTCCTTGACGGCCGCTCCATCGCTCAATCCGGCGGGTGAATCCACGACGACCCTTTCCCCGGCCGCAATGCCGGCGCCGATCACCGCCTCGTCACCTCCCGTGCTGCTCACCGTCACCGCCCGGCGCTCCGCTCTTCCATTCTGCACGACAAATACGACATCCCGTCCCTCCTGACTCTGCACCGCAGTTTTCGGAACCATCGCGGTGCGATTCGCTGTGTTCGTCCCGCCGCCGGTCTCGTGGAACGCCACCTTCACCGCCATCTCCGGCAGGATGCGCGGATCGGGCTGGTCGAAACCAACCCGCACTTTCACGGTGGACTTCTGGCGGTCGGCGGTCGGGATGATGGCAATCACCTTGCAGGGAATCTTCCACTGGGCATACGCATCGAGCGTGGCTTCGACCGGCTGGCCGGGTTCGACCCGGTTGATGTAGCTCTCATTGACATCAATTTCAATTTCCAGCGAGTCCATGTCCACAACGGTGCCGATGCCCGTGCGCGTGAAACCGCCCCCGGCCGACACCGGTGAAATCATCTCCCCCGGCTGGGCGTCCTTGGTCGTGACGATGCCGGCGAACGGCGCGCGAATGACCATGTCGTCCATCTGTTGCTGCCCCATGGCCACCTGGCGTTCCGCCACCGTGATGTCGCGTTCCTGCCGGGCCAGGCGCGCTTCGAGTGATTTCGCGTCCGACTCCGCCTTATCAAGGTCGGATTGCGACGCGATGTTTTGCCTGGCCAGGTTGGTGGCGCGCTGAAATTCCTGTTCCGCCAGTTTGAGCTGCGCGCGGGTTTCTTCCACGGCGGTTTTCGCCGATTCCAACTGGGCCTGGGTCACGTTCAGGGCGGCTTTGATGTTCGTATCGTCCAGCCGCGCCAGAACCTGTCCTTCCTTCACTTTCATGCCCTCCTCGATGAGCACCTCGACGACTTTGCCGGTGACTTTGGAAGACACCGTCGCCGCCCGGCGCGCCGTGACGTAACCGGAGGCATTTAGCACCGTATGGTCCCCGCTGGCGCCGCCAATTTCGCGCGCGACCGCCGTTCGCACCTCGATGGCTTTGGGCCGCGTCAGCCACCAAATCACCCCGGCCGCCAGAACCAGAACGAAAATGCCAATGGCGACCGGCCGGATTCGTAAATTCGATTCGGGTTTGTCGCTGCGCTTGATGCGCAAGTCATCCAGTGTGGGTTTCTGCGGATCCATAAATCTGACCGGGCACAGGAAACCGTTTTTTTTCGTCAGGGTCAATTACGTTGTCCCCGGCTGAGCTGGCCATTGAGTGGCCAAAAGAGGCAGCTCAGCCGGGTAGGGCAGGCATTCCTGCCTGCTGGTTCTGGCGACTTTCCAGTCGCCAGTTCAACACGGGACAGGAAAGTCCCGTGAACCCGCAGACAAGAATGTCTGCGCTACTTTCAAGGCGAACGGCAAATCCGTCCGTTTTACTCTTCCTCCAATCGCGACGCGTTACATACCTAAACTCATGATGCAAAAACAATTGCGGCACAAATACACAGCCGGTGAAACTTCCGGCGACAACAAATAATTTGATTTCGAGCAATCTTTGATAAATTACAAGGAATAACAATTATGTCGTTTAACTTATGACCAGACGCGACCGGCCAGCCATGATCCCGAATGGGGATGCCGTTTTAACCCTGACGGCGCCGGTCGCGGTTTATCCCGCATTGAAAGCCATTGAAAAATGAATGCCCCGCTACCAACCAATGAAGCCGAACGACTCGCGGCCCTGAAGGAGTATCACATTCTCGATACTGGGACCGAACAGTCCTACGACGATATCACCACCCTGGCCGCGTATATTTGCGAGGTTCCCATTGCCTTGATTTCCATGGTGGACGAAGCCCGGCAGTGGTTCAAATCGAGAGTGGGATTGGAGCAGCAACAAACGTCTCGCGAGATCGCGTTTTGTGCGTATGCCATTCTCCAGCAGGAAGCTTTCATCGTCAGGGACGCAACGAAGGACCGGCGATTTGTCGACAGCCCGCTGGTCACGGGCGAACCTCATATCCGGTTTTACGCGGGCTTTCCACTGATTAACCCGGAAGGATTGGCGCTGGGAACACTCTGTGTCATTGACCGTCAACCGCGCCAGCTTTCCGCCGAACAGCTGAAGACGATGCAGGCTCTGTCGCGGCAGGTCATGGCGCTGCTGGAGTTAAGGCGGGTTTCGGCACGGCTGGCGGATGCGCTCGATCAAGTCAAAGCGTTGCAGGGATTGTTGCCCATCTGCGCCTGGTGCAAACGAATCCGTGATGATGAGGGATACTGGGATCAGATTGAAGCTTACTTCCATAAATACATGGGCGCTGATTTTACCCACAGCATTTGTCCACAGTGCCGGGAGAAGGCGCAGGCCGAATGGGAGCACAAATGATCAGCAACTGAAGCTGCGCACGCGGGACCCGATATTCGCCGCGCATCTGCGCGCCGGGCGGCATGAACTTGTCGGTCACGGTGGGTGTTGGCAAAAAACGTTTTTCTTCGGGCCGGTTATGGTAAGGTTGGTGCAGAAATCGCTGGCTTGAATTATGAGCAATCCCTTGCTGTCCAAGGCCGACTCCGAACTGGATGCCATGATCCTCAATGAAGTTCAGGTGCTCCTGTCGGAAAAGCGCACCTCGCTTTCCACCATGCGCACCGGCAGCGCCGTCTTTTCGTGCAGATAATCCGTCATCGCGGCCAGTCCCGGCGCAATGATGCCGCCGGCGTAATTGCCCGCGCGATTGACGACATCAAACGTGACCGCCGTTCCGAAATCCACAACGACCACCGGCGCGCCAAAGCGATTGCGCGCTGCCACCGCGTTGGCCAGCCGATCCGGACCAATGGAATTTGGTTTGGGATAATCAATGCCCACGCCGCACACGGTCTTCACTGCGCCTGCCAACGTGACCATTCAAGCCTCGGCTGCGGACACGGACGGCACGATCACAAATGTTCAATTTCTCATCGGCTCGACAGTGATTTCAAACCGAACCACCGCGCCGTATGCTGCCACGACCAACGGCCTGCCGGCGGGCAATTACACTTTGATCGCCATCGCATCCGACAACGTTGGCGCGAAAGCCACCAACAGCATCAGCATCAGCGTGACAAACCCGCCGCCCCCCGCCGTCACGATTCTCAACCCGACGTTCAACGGCAGCAGCTTTAGTTTCTCGTTCGCCACTCAAGTCGGCTATATCTATAGCGGTCAGTTTACAGCTTCGCTTAACCCAACCAATTGGTTCACTTTCACCAATCTGACTGGCGACGGTTCGGTGGTGCGAGTCACAGATTCGCCGCTGACGAACTCGACGCGATACTACCGCGTCGAGGCGCAGTGAGGCTGAACCATGCGAAACCGTCCTGAAAGCAGACGTGACTGCCGCAAAGCCAGACGCGCTTCCCCAGACGCCAAATATCCCAAGCGGGTCGGGGGTATTCCCTCAAAGATGGCTGCATGGTTTGCTTGCGAAACATAAAGTTTGCTGCCTCCCGCGCTTGACAGGCACGTCACGTGCTTTATGTTCCCTGACAACTGATAAGTTCAAGTAAAAATAACTATAACAAGGAAAGACAATGAAATTCACCAATTTGATTCGCAAACTCTCCCGTGCAGCCTTGGCCGTCGCGGCCTGCTTGGGGATTCAGGTTAACGCCCAAACGGGAGATGTTCCCGCCGGGTTGCTCACCACTGACCACCCGAACGTCAAAGCCGTGATGGCGGTACAGAAGGCCATAACGCCGGCCATGATGAATCTGGCGGGTGTGCTCGGCACCGCGGTTGGCTTGGACGATGCCGGACAGACGGCCCTTGTGATTTACGTGGATCGTGAGGCGCCCACGCGTGCCGACATCGTTCGCGGACTGCCGCCGCAGATTCGCGGCGTCGGCGTGAAAGTGGAATTGACGGACAAGTTTCGGGCTTTTCGCGGAAAACCGCCGGGCGCAGGCGGTGGCGGGGGCGGAGTAAGCCATACGGCCATACAAACCCCTCCCATTCAACTCGGCACCTCGGGCGGTTGGCGCAAAGATTTGGCCAACGGCTATTGTTGCGGCGGCACGCTCGGGTCGCTGATTCAGGTGAATGGGGTCCAATACATTCTCAGCAACTACCACGTGTTCGAGTCGGACATTATTCGTGGCGGCAACGGCACCGTGGCGACCACCGGTGACTACATCATCCAACCCGGCCTGATTGACGTGGGCTGCAATGCTGGCAGTGCCCAGAACGTTGCGAACTTGGTCAAGTTGAGTTCGCTGCCCGGCAACAACGTGGATTGCTCGGTGGCCCAAGTGATTCCCGGCATGGTCAGCACCAGTGGCGCGATTCTGGAAATCGGCACAATCTCATCCACGACCGTTGGCGCCTCGCTCAACCAGGCCGTCAAGAAGAGTGGGCGCACCACGGGCTTGAGCAGCAGCAAGGTCAGCGGTTTGAACGCCACCATCAGCGTTGCCTACGAAAACGAGTGCGCCGGCGGCGCGGCGTTCACCAAAACATTCACAGGACAAATTGTGATTGCCAACAGTAATAGTCAGTTTTTGAACGCGGGCGATTCAGGATCGCTCATGGTGGAAAACGTGACCACCAATCCGCGCGCGGTCGGACTCCTTTATGCCGGCAGCAGCACCAGCGCGATTGCCAATCCGATCAATGAAGTGCTCCAGTTCGTCGGCGGCAAACTCGGCGGTACGGCGACGATGGTGGGTAACTGAACTGCCCCGCCAGTTGCGCCCTCCTTCTCATGTCAAGGAAGCCACCCGTTCGCCAGACTGCGGACGGGTGGTTTCATTTTTGCGATCTGCGCTGTTGGGCGCGTTTTGCTTTTGTCTGACCTCCGGTTGCTTGCATCCCATGACTCCCTACCCTGCGTCCGCGCCATTGCGTGACATCAACGCCGTGCTGGCCGACCATGACGCCGAATTGCTGTCCATTTCCGGTGTCGTGGGTGTTTATGTGGGTCTATTGAAAGACGAAAAGACACCATGCCTGAAGGTCATGTTGGCCAGAGAAGATTCCAGTCTGAAACGGCGTATCCCACGCTCATTAGAGGGCCATCCCGTCGTGACCGAAATGACCGGGGAAATTCACCCGCTGAAGTAGTAATTTTTGCAGTCTTACTTTAGGAAAGCATCGCATTGGCTCGTCATGACTGGTGTGATTTTTCTCGCGGCTATTTGTTTTCACCCTTTCTGGAATCGCCGGGCAATCTTACACCACCGAAGCTTCCAGCAATTTGTTCAACTGAATTCCAATCCTTACAAACGTCGTGCCCGCCAGTTTGTTCAACGTCACCAACGCCGACGCCACGAATTTTCCGCTCCGCTTTTACCGCACCCGGCAGGATTTCTAAAACCGGGATTCATTTATTTGAACAGGAGGGAACGGAGGGACTAAATGCACTTCTCCGTTATCTCCGTTTCCTCCTGTTCAAATTTTTTGTAAAGTCACAGCGCATGACGACGCTGCTCATCGCTACGCGCAACGCGCACAAGGTCGGAGAAATCCGCGCCATTCTCGGCGGCGCGTCCCAATTCCTCACGCTCAACGATTTTCCCGACCCGCCCAAAGTTGTGGAGGACGCCGGCACGTTTGCCGGCAATGCCACAAAGAAAGCCGTTGAAGTTGCGCGCTGGCTTGCCGTCACTTTCCCTCCCACCCGTCACTCGTCGCCTCTTTTCGTGCTGGCCGACGACTCTGGTTTGGAAGTGGACGCGCTGGACGGCGCGCCGGGCGTGCATTCGGCGCGCTTTGCCGCACCGGATTCCGCCAAATCCGGCAATATGTCCGATACGGACAACAACGCCAGGTTATTGCAGCTGCTCAAGGACGTTCCGCTCGAAAAGCGCCGGGCGCGGTTTCAATGTGTCATCGCGTTGGTGGCGGTCGATTCGCAGTCCGCCATTCGCAATCCGCAATTGTTTGACGGCGCCTGTGAAGGACGGATTGATTTCGCGTCGCGGGGAAAGAATGGCTTCGGCTACGATCCACTGTTTGTGCCGGTGGGATTCGAGCAGTCGTTCGCCGAACTGGGCGAGGACGTGAAAAACAAATTAAGCCACCGCGCCAGGGCGCTGGAAAAGCTAAAGGCGTTTTTTACAACGAAGTAACAAGTGTTGATGTGATGTCACAAACCCCTCTCCCGTCCTGCGGACACCCTCTCCCCGCGGGCGGGGCGAGGGACGGGGCGAGGGGCACGTTTCGATTCCAAAAACTTTGCGTCTTTGTGGTTCAAAATCATTTCCGCAACCCGCCTCTTCATTTTTTCAGCCGGAAGAAGCAGGCGCCGTTCGTCGTGCTGTTGGTGGTTACGCTGTCATAGCCGGTTAGCACGGGGAAATTGGTGACCACCGGCCAGTTCGGCGCGGCGACATTGGTGGTGGATTGGAGCTGGTAATCGGTCGCCCAGGCCGGCCAGCGGACCACGTTGTTTGTACCCGTCCGGGTCAGGCTCAAGCCCGGCGGAACGCTGGCGATGCACACGACGGTTGTGCTCGCGCCGAACGCGCTCTGGAGGGTGAGGTAAACCGGATAATTCCCCGCGTTGGTGTACGTATGCGATCCGCGCACCTCTTTCCGCCCGGTGAGATTGGTTACGATCACGCCGCTGCCGATGGAGTTGTCGCCCCAATTGATGGACGCGGTGAAGTTGTTGGTGGAACTATTCGGCACGCCATTTGTGAACGTGGCCAGAAGCCGGTTGGTGAACGGCATGAGCGCCATCGCGGTGAAATTGGTGGGGAGCACGGAAATCACCGTGTCGCCGAACGCAAAGGTGTAAGTCTGTCTATCGTAGGTGGTCAATAACGAGTTGGTTCCTACACGAACGGCAAAGCCAATCGGACCGACATAGTTTGTATCCGGCACGATGATCAGTTGTAACTGGCCGTTGACGAAGCCGTAGGTCGAGTTTGATGCGTTCAGAAACGAAGCTTGATCCGTGAACTGGGGCAGCCAATACGTCACATCGCCTTCCAAATCGAGCGCGGAAATAATGTTCGTCAACCGCCCGTTCACCGGCGCGACGAGGTTGGTGACGGTCGCCGGATACAAAAATGGCGGTTCGTTTTGCGTGTCGGCGACAGTGGTGGCCGTGAAGGTGTTGGTCGCGCGTCCGCCCGCGTCGTCGTCGGCGATGACGCTGATGGTTCCCGCGACTCCGGCGAGGTTGGTGCCGGTGAGGGTGAGGACGGTATCAAAGTTATCGGGCACGAATGAAGTCCGGGTGATGATGACGTCCGCGAGCGGGCGGCCGTTGGCGTCGGTTGCCGTGTTGTTGATGTTCGAAAGCACGTTAAACCCGTGCAGGAGCTGGCCGAAAATGGTGTAACCAAAATCACCAGACCGGAACGACGCGACGGTGATAAAAAATTGCGAGCCATCCATGTCCTTCCCGGAGTTGGCCAGTGCCAGCTGCCCGTTGCCGCTGAAAATCGCCTTCGGATTGAACTCGTCGTTGTAACGAAAAACCGGACCGCCGGTGCCGTTCGTCAGCGGGTCGCCGCCCTGGTTCATGAAACCGGCAATGACGCGATGAAAAATGGTGTTGCTGGTGTACAGGCCGCCGGCCGTCAGCCCTTGGATCACGTCCACCGTGTGGGGCGCGAGGTCTCGAAACAGCATGAACGTCATGTCGCCGATGTTCGTCACGGTCACCACGCCGCCGCGGAACGGCGTTTGAAAAGCGCCCGGCGCATTCGCCGCCGCCGCCTGCACCACGGACATTTTCCAGAACGGATTGTTCGTGTGGATTCCGATGATGATGCGATTGGTGCTGCTGGTGGCCGTGAAGGTCAGGGGCCGGCCATTGGGTGAACTTGCCGTGACCGGCAGGATCAGTGTTTTGCCGGCAGGTATGCTGGCGTTGGGGATCGGATCAATCACCGGTGCGGCGAAGGCTGGAAACGCCAGGATTCCAAAAAACAAAAAGACTCGGAGGATACATCGGCCATTCATGGTGCAAATTACAACTTATCTTACCCTAAAATAAAATGTGCGCAAATTGAACGTCTATTTGAACAGGCTTCCCAGTTGCAGTTTCCGGCGCAGCAGCCCGTTGTCGGCAACCATCCGGAATTTCCCGCCCGGCGCGGGTTGGGTGTAAAATTCCCCGCCGGAGCATTCCACCATCAAGGCACCCGCCGCGATGTCCCACAAATTGATCGTGCGCTCGATGTAGGCGTCCAGCCGGCCGGACGCGACGTAGGCGAGTTCGAGCGCCGCCGAGCCCATGATGCGGATTTTCATGGCGCGGCGGGCGAGCCGGGTCAGGTGCGGCAGGCTTTTCTCCAGGTTGGCTTTGCTCTTGGAAAATCCCATGGCGATGATGGCGTCTTCCAGCCGCGCCCGTTTGCTGACGCGGACGACGCGCCCGTTGAGCCGCGTCGGGCCGCCACGAGTCACCGTCCAAAGTTCGTCCGTGAACGGACCGTAAATCACACCGAGCAGTGTGACATGTGACGCGTGACGGGTGACACGAAGCCGCTTGCTGCTCTCGACTCTCGACTCTCGACTCTCGACCCGTTTCTGCAGCGCAATGGACACGGCGGCGTGCGGAATGCCGAAGGCGTAATTCACCGTGCCGTCAATCGGGTCAACGACCCAGCGGTATTCGGCGTTCATATCGCCGGAATCGCCTTCCTCGCCGAGCAATGGAATTTGCGGGAACGCGGCGCGCAGGTTTTTTTCGATGAGTTTCTGGCAACGCACGTCGAGTTCGAGCTTGATGTCGTGGGCCTCGGCGAGGTTGACGCGTTTGGGCTTGTGCCAGTTGGCCAGCATGAGTTTTCCGGCGGCGCGCGCGGCTTTTACGGCAGTTTTTTGTGCGGCAATCAAATTCACGCCAGAGTTGATGCCAGCAGAATGGCTTCCGGTCGAGATTTTTTGGTTAAACCGATTCTTCTCCGGTTGAAAGGCTGGAACGGAGCGCCGATTTCCAAATTGGCATCGGCCGATAAGCTCTGGGCAACACGCCGGATCGGAGTCCGGCGCTCCGGTTATGGAATCACCTCGTTGCGCCCTTCCAACTGCTTCAATTGTTCGCCGCGTTTCTGGTCGAGCAGATTTTTTTCGGCGGCTTCGATGGCGTGGAGCAAATCGGCGGCTTCCAGCAAGCGCGGCGCGATGACGAAACTCGCGCCGGCGGCGTAAAGAATCGGGATGTCGGCGAGCAATTCGGCGTGGACGATGATTTTCGCCTCCGGGTTCAATTCGCGGAGCTGGCGGAGTATTTTCAGGTTGTCCGCGCCCTTGAGCACCATGTTGGGCAGCGAGCAGATGATGATTTCGCATTCGGCCACGCCGGCATGGTGCAGCACGTCGCGCTGCGTGATGTCGCCGTACACGACCCGGACCCCGCGCTGGCGCAATTTTTCATAAACGTTCGGATTGAAATCCACGATGATGGTCTGCTCCAGCAAATCGGACCGTTCACGGCTGATTTCCTCCAACAATGAACTGGCCGTCCACGAAAAACCCAGCAGGCAGATGCGTTTGGGTTTTTCGCCAATGCCATCCGCCGGAACAGCCTGGTCGAGGTCGCGGAAACCGATTTTGTTCATCCAGGGGGCGGTTTTTTCGAGGATGTAATCGTTTTTGAAAATGGCGTAGGTTGAATCCACGGCGAGCAGTGCGAAGGAAAGCGCGGCGATGCCGATGATGTTGTCCGAGACGTCGCCGCTGGTCCTGCCAAGCGCGAGCAGGACGAGGGAAAGCTCGCTCATCTGGCAAAGATTGATGGCCGGCAACAGGCTGATGCGATAACCCTGGCGCATGAAATAGAGTGGCGGGAAAACCGTGAGCAGCCGGCTGCCGACCAGGAACAGGCAAAAGAAAATCGTCCAACGGATGAAGTTCCAAGTCGGCACGGGAATTTCCATGCCCAGACCGACGAAGAACAGCGTCACAAAAAAATCGCGGATGCTGGTGACCTTGGCGACGACGTCGAGCGTGTAGGGAAAAGTGGAAACCATCACGCCCGCGATGAGCGCGCCCATGGCGGTGGACAGGCCAAGCCAGCCGGCAAACCCTGCCAGGGCCAGGCACCAGGCTAGGGCGCCGACCAGGACCAGTTCCGGCAGGCGCGCGACGGCCCGGAACACCGGCGGCAGCACGAATCGGCTGGCCAGGAACGCCACCGACAAGAGCAGGATGACATTGCCGAAAGCATGCGTCAGCGGGCCGAGGGCGGGATTTTTCAAGTTCGGCTGGAGGGCGAGGAACAAAATGACGAACACATCCTGCAAGACCAGCACGCCCAGCGTGATGCGGCCGGCAAGGGTTTCCAGTTCGCGCTTGTCGTAGAGGATTTTGACGATGATGACCGTGCTGCTCATCGCCGCAGCCACGCCGAGGTAGAGCGCCTCCAGCCGGTTTTCCGCCGGACCGATCCAATCGAACACCAACCAGCCGAGGAGCACGCAGCCGAGGATTTGCGCGGCGGCGGTGAGGGTGATGACCCGGCCCGCGCTCAACATTTTTTTCAGGTCAATCTCCAGCCCGATCATGAACAGCAGCAGCGACAGGCCGATCCCGGAAATGGTTTCAATGTTCTGGGCGTTGGTGATCCATTGGAAACCGTGCGGGCCGATGATGAACCCGGCGACGAGGTAGGCGAGCAGCACCGGTTGGCGCAGGACCTGCGACAACACCGCCAAGATCCAGGCGGCGATGATGCTGATGGCAATGTCGTTGACGAGTCCTTGCTCCATATGGGCGCGAGGTTAAGCAAAAGACCTCGGCGTCGTCGAGCAGCGGTTTGACAGTTTGCACAAAAATTTGAAAAGTAACTCTCACGGCTTCCAAAAGCGCCAGCCGCCGTCGCGCCGTAGCGGCGCTTTGGCGCGCCGCGAAGGCGGAAGGGCTGGCGCACTCCAAAACGCTTGCGCGCAACATGGGAGATTGCTGGAATTTCCGACAGGTCTTGGAGTGCGGCGGTCCTCTGCCGCTATGTTTACCACGGCCAACGTTCAGTTCAGAATCAGCCCTGTAACGCTTCCAACGTGCTTTTGACATGGTCCCGCTTGCCCTGCCACTCGGCGAGACGTTGCTGGTGTTCCAGCAAAACCGCCGGCGGAACTTTTTGCGTGAAGTTCGGGTTGGCCAGTTTCTGTTCGACCTTGGCGGCCTCGGCTTCGATTTTTTCCAGCTCTTTTTTCAGCCGCGCCGTCTCGGCTTCCTTGTCAATCAAGCCTTCCAGCGGCAGGAACAAGTCGCCCAGTTCGGTGCGCACCGTCAATGTGTTTTTGCCGGGCTGATAATTCGCGCTGACCTCGACCGCCTCGGCGTTGAGCAACAGCCTGAGCACTTCGACGTCGTGCGCCGCCAGTTCGCGCGACGGTTTGAGGATGAACCTGATTTTCTTGTTCGCGGCGATGTTCGCCGTGCGGCGCAGGTTGCGGCCCTGCGTGACAAATTCGTTCCGCGCCTCGATGTGCTTTTCATCGCGTTCGGTCAGGCCGTAATGCGATTTGAAATCGTCATCGAGCGGCTTGGGCCACGGTGCGAACATGATCGTCTTCCCGCCCTGGTCTTCCGGCATGTCCACGGCATAACCCATCCCGTGCCAGAGTTCCTCCGTGATGAACGGCAGGAACGGATGAAACAAACGCAGCGTATGCGAGAGAACAAAATCAATCACGGCCAGCGTATTCGCCCTGCGCGCCTCATCATTCGTAGCAGTCCCGCTCTGCGGGATGAGTCCGCTCTGACTATTTTCGTCGTTGGATGCTGGACGCTGAATGCTGGATGAAGTTTGAGCCGACTCACGTCGGCTGCTACTGGCAAGCACCGCTTTGCTCGCCTCGACATACCAGTCGCAATACTCGCTCCAGAAAAAGCGGTAGAGCGTCGTCGTGGCATCGCTGAATTTGTATTCGGCGAACGCATTGGTAATTTCACGAATGGCCTGGTCGAGCTTCAGCAAAATCCATTTGTCGTCGGATGTTAACAAGGCCGGATTGATTTCGTCCTGCACTTCAAACGTGCTTCCGGCATCCTGCCGGAAGTTCTGACTTCCTTTTGAAGTTTGATCTGCCGGCGGGACGCCGGCAGCACTTTGTCCGACCATCTGCCGGAAACGGCAGGCGTTCCAGAGCTTGTTGCAGAAGTTGCGGCCCAGTTCGACGTTTTGTTCGTCGAACAAGATGTCCTGGCCGAGCGGCGCGCTGCGCATCGTGCCGAACCGGAGCGCGTCCGCGCCGTATTTGCCGATGAGATCAAGCGGGTCGGGCGAATTGCCGAGGCTCTTGGACATCTTGCGCCCCTGCTTGTCGCGGATGATGCCGGTGAAATAGACGTTCTGGAACGGCAAATCCCCCATGAACTCGTAACCCGCCATGATCATGCGGGCGACCCAGAAGAAAATAATGTCCGGCCCGGTGACAAGGTCGGTGGTCGGATAAAATGCCTTCAGCGTGGGCGTCTGCTCCGGCCAGCCCATCGTCGCAAACGGCCAGAGCCAAGAACTGAACCATGTGTCGAGCACGTCGGGGTCTTGAACAAAACCCAATCCTTCAAGTTCTCTCGCTAATGAATCCAACTCTGGACTAATGCAAGCTTCAATTCTGACCGACCACGCTTGTAAACCAAGTGTAGCAATTGGATCATAGTTCCAATCGCGTGCTTCCCAATTCACTTCAATCAGAGCGGGATATTTTTCACTCGCCGTTTTAAGAAGTTCTTCCGCTTTTTTAAGGGCATTCGGACCACATTGAGAACTTTCTTGCCACACCGGAATCCGGTGTCCCCACCAAAGCTGGCGGCTGATGCACCAGTCTTGAATGTTGCCCATCCAATGGTCATACACCTTCGCCCAGCGTTGCGGATGGAAGCGCATTTTATCGAAACGCCGGCCTCCGGCACGGCTCGAACCGTCTGCTTCACCCGCTGCGCCGTGCTGGAAGCCGGCGCTCCGTTCGGCAGCATTTTCCTGCTCCACGCACGCGCGGGATTTGTCCACACTCGGATATTTCAAGAACCATTGCTCGCTCAGGCGCGGCTCAATCGGCACATCGGCGCGTTCGCTGAAACCGACATTGTTCGTGTAAGGCTCCTCCTTTTCCAGAGACCCAAGTTCCGTGAGCTTTTCCACTGCAACCTTGCGTGCCTTGAAACGGTCGAGTCCCTTCAAATCCACACCCGCAAGGTCGTTCATGTGGCCGTCGGCGGTGATGACTTCAATTTGCGCGAGCTTGTGGCGCTGGCCGATTTCGAAGTCCGCCTTGTCGTGCGCGGGCGTCACCTTGAGCACGCCGGTGCCGAACTCGAAGTCCACGTGCTCGTCGCCGATGATGGGAATCAGCTTCTGCTCACGCGGCAATTCGGCGGGCAGGGGACGGATGACATGTTTGCCGATGAACTTCGCGTAACGCAGGTCTTTCGGATTCACGGCCACGGCGGTGTCGCCGGGAATCGTTTCCGGCCGCGTGGTGGCAATGGTCAGAAAAGTTCCAGGAATTTCTGCAACCTCTACTTTAAAATAATAGAGAGCCCCACTTTGGGGCTTCATGATTACTTCCTCGTCGGACAGAGCAGTGAGCGAGGCGGGACACCAGTTCACCATGCGTTTGCCGCGATAGATGAGGCCCTTTTTGTAAAGCTCGACGAACACCTTCTGCACGCAGCGCGAATACTCCGGGTCCATCGTGAACCGCTCGCGCGTCCAATCGCACGACGCGCCAAGCTTTTTCAACTGCTGGATGATGATGCCGCCGTGCTTTTCCTTCCATTGCCAGACGCGTTCGAGGAATTTTTCGCGGCCCAAATCGTCACGATGCCGGATTTCGCCGGATTTCTTGAGCGTTTTTTCGACGACGGTCTGCGTGGCGATGCCGGCGTGGTCGGTGCCGGGCAGCCACAAAACCTCCTTGCCGTCCATGCGCGCCTTGCGGGCGAGTATGTCCTGGATGGTGTTGTTGAGGACGTGGCCCATGGTAAGCACGCCGGTGACGTTCGGCGGCGGGATGACGATGGAATAGGCCGGGCGCTGGGGCGACACGCGCGCCGGGTCGGCGGTGAAGCAACCCTGCTTCAGCCAGAAGTCATACCACTTGTCCTCGACGGACTGCGGTTCGTAGGCTTTGGAGATTTCAGACATGGGATAAAATCAACTCAACACTTCAAATTCACCGAACTGACGGAAATGCTCATCGAAGGTCGCGACCTGCTTGATTTCCAGACGGCGCATCACCACAAACGAAAGCACATCGCAAAACGGATAACTTTTGTCGGCCTGCCCGCCCAATATCGCAAGGGCTTCCTGGTAATCGGCGTCGGTCAACGGTTCAAGATGCACGAGCGGATTGTGCCAGAAATCCGCGATGATGGTTTGCCGGCGTGTCTTGTGCCTGGCAAAGCGGGCGTGTATCTCGCAAAAAACCGGCACGGTTGTGACAAAATGTTTCCGCTCCCCGAAAAATTGTCGGACCAATTCCTTGGCCCGCAAATAGTCTGCTTCCCGGGCATCGCGGTAGGCAATCCAAAACGAGGAATCCAGAAAAATTCGCGATTTCATCCTCGCGCCTTCCGTTTTTCTTCCCGCTCCATTTTCTCAATCATGGCGTCGTAAGCGTTCGCACTGGCGGGGTTGTCAAAATAATCTTCCGGCAACGGCGGAGCTTCGACCCATTTTCCATTTTGTTTCACCCAACTTTTGGGCGCACCGTAAAGATAATGATCATGATTGATCGCGCCATCTTCGTGTCCTTCCCAATCGGGATCATGCGGTGTCGGACGCAGCATCGGATTGTTTGTCCAGGCGTCCTCGGGAATTTCCATCTTTTCATCAATGAAATTCCGAATCACCGCCGCCATCGGCTCATTGCGGCGTCTGGCCTCAGTCTGCACGAAATCATACTCCTGCTGGTTCAGATAAATCTGTGTGCGAACCATCGGCGCGCCTCGCACCTCATCCGCAACGGCGGCTTCCTTCAGTTCAGCGGCAGAACTTTTATGCGGCTGATACTTGATTGATTTTCGTGCTTTCATGGCGATAACTATACATTGCGATGTATAGATGTCAAGATGTCCTCGATCAAAGGGTTTATTTGCGCAAAAGCGCGAATTCCATGCTGTCCACGAGCGCCTGCAAGCTGGCTTCGATGATGTTTTCGCTCACGCCGACCGTGCCCCATTCCCGCCGTCCGTCGCCAGACTGGATGAGCACACGCGTCTTGGCGGCGGTGCCGGTGTCGCTGTCGAGGATGCGCACCTTGTAATCCGTGAGCGTCACCTTTTTCAGTTGCGGATAAAATTTTGCCAGCGCGGCGCGCAACGCGCCGTCCAGCGCGTTCACCGGTCCGTCACCCTCGGCCACCGTCTGTGCCCGCTTGTTGCCGACGCGGACCTTGACCGTCGCTTCGCAGACGGCTTCCTTGGCGTCGCGGCGCATGGAAACGTGATAGGCGTCCACGTGAAACAGCGGTTCGCGATGTTTGAGCACCTTGCCGATGAGCAGCGCGAGCGAACCTTCGGCGGCCTCGAATTCGTAGCCTTCGTGCTCCAATTGCTTGATGCGATTCAGAATAGGTTTCAACTCCGGCGTGTCGTTCGTGAGTTTGAAACCCAGTTCTTGAGCCTTCATCACAATGTTGCTGCGGCCCGCGAGGTCGCTGATGAGCACGTTGCGCGCGTTGCCGACGAGCGCCGGGTCAATGTGCTCGTAACTTGCCGTGAGCTTTTGCACGGCGTTGACGTGGGTGCCGCCCTTGTGCGCAAACGCCGCCGAACCGACCCACGGCAGGCGCGGGTTGTGGCGCATGTTCGCCATCTCATCCACGAATTGCGAAAGCTCCTTCAACTTGCGCAGCGACGCCGGCGGTACGCAGGTTTTCTTCATTTTCAACGCCACGCACGGGATGACACTGACAAGATTGCAATTGCCGGTGCGTTCGCCGTAACCGTTGATGGTGCCTTGCACATGCACCGCGCCGGTTTCGAGCGCGGCGAGCGCGTTGGCCACGCCGAGGCCGATGTCGTCGTGCGTGTGGATGCCGACTTTGCAATTCAATTTGCCAACCGCAACCTTGGTGATGGCCGCCACTTCGTCCGGCAGGCAGCCGCCGTTCGTGTCGCAGAGCACGACAAAATCCGCGCCCGCCTTTTCCGCCGCCTGCCACGTGGCGATGGCGTATTCGGGATCAAGCTTGTAGCCGTCGAAGCAATGCTCGGCGTCGTAGATGACGAATTTGCCGTGATCTTTGAGGAAGCGCACGGTATCGCCGATCATCGCGAGATTTTCATCGGGCGTGCAGCGCAGGACTTCCTTCACGTGCAGCATGGAAGTCTTGCCGTAGATGGTTACGACGGGTGTGCCGGCCTCGACGAGCAGGCGCACCTGGTCGTCCTGCTCGACGGGCACGCCCTTTTTGCGCGTGGAACCGAACGCCGCGAGCCGCGCATTTTTGAATTTTTTCTTTTTGGCCTGGGCGAAGAACTCGATGTCCTTGGGATTGCTGCCCGGCCAGCCGCCTTCAATGTAATGCACCCCGAACGCGTCGAGCTTCTCGGCGATGCGGAGTTTGTCCGCGACCGAGAAATTGATGCCTTCGCCCTGCGAACCGTCGCGCAGGGTCGTGTCATAGATTTCGACCTGGGGTTTCATAAATGGCCCGTGAAAAACGGCGGACAATATCCCTGAATTTAGAAGAACTGGCAAATCCCAAAACGAGACTTGCCCAACATTGCGTCCGCGGCTAATTTAGCTATGTGAGCACAGTTGCCGAAATTGAATCCGCCATCAGCGCCTTGCCAGTGAAGGACGTGTGCACCATCGCGGAGTGGTTGCAGCAGCATCTTAATGCGCAGCAGCCGAAGCCCGGCGGCATGCAGGGCATCATTGAAGTGATGTCCCGAAGTTTTTCCACCGGACAGCACGACTTGGCCGCCCGCCACAATGAATGAACACCAGGCTTGGAACGCTTATCAACGCGGCGAAGCCGACCAGGCGGGCATCGTGGATCACATTTCCTTTGTGGTGATGAAAAGGCTGGGCATTGCCAGGGCGTTCACCAATGACCGGCACTTCCGCGCCGCCGGATTTGAAGCCATGTTCTGAAGCGGATGAAAACGAAACTGACGCAACGCCGGATCAAGGCGCATAAGTTGAGCGCGTGCGCCATGTGCAAACCGTGGAAACAGGGCTGGGCGGACAAGAAAACCGTGCGCGACAGCCGGCACGCTCAACACGCCGAGCAACAACTTCGCGAAGCGGGATTTTGAGTTTTAAAAAACGAGTTGGAGTTCAAGCTTTAGCTTGTTTGGAAGTCCGGCTTGGTAAAGGCAAGCTGAAGCGTGAACTCCAACGGACGGCGGCAATGGACGGAATATGCCGCGCCGATGGCGCTGATTGGGTGGGATGCGATGTCCCATTGCGGCGTTCGGCTGACTACGGAGCCGGATTCACCGTCGGCGTAAAACCAATGCTGCTGTCACCGACATTCAGGCGCACGGCGCGTCCGGGACTGGTGATAATCCTTCCGTTTGCGAGTGGCGCTGTCTGTCCATCAGCATTCTGCGCCTCAAAAACCACTTTGATGTCGTAATTGCCGTCAGCGTCAATTGTCGGTGTGAGCATGCAAGTCTTGCCTCCACCCAGGTCAAACCGGCTGGGTGTTTGGTTGACAAGCTGGACCGCCCCCAGGTCCGATCCGGTGGCAGCATCCGCCGCCGCGTTGGCGGGAGCATTGATTTTGGGAGTTGTTTCTGGCGGCGTTTTAGCAAGCTGCGCATTGCGGCTGCTGGCCAGTGCGGCGCTCAGTTGCTGGTTTTTCTTTTGCAATTCCGCAACTTCGATGGTCTGCTTGCGCAACATTCCCACTTCGTTGCGAAGCTTCAATAACTCCATGGTCTGGGCATCCGCGGCCGCTTTCGCCTGGCCGAGACTGTTGGAAAGGTGTTCGTTATCCGCCTGCAACCGAACCAGTTGGTCCAACTGCTGCCGCAGGGATTCGTTTTCCTGGCGCAGTTTGACCTGGGCCTGTTGCTGCATCACCAGGGCCGCCGCGGCGGCAACCAGAAGGACGATCAAAATGCCGGATATGATTTTCATCACGGGACTAAATCACTTCGCGGTAAACGTCCGGATGCGGGCGGGAGATGACGATGGTACTCATGAGCACGCCGGCTGGTCTGACTTCGTCTGCGAGGTTCATTAAATTTGGAATCACCGAGTCATCCGGTGAACCGGCGCATTGTGGCGGTTCGGGACATAAAATCAATGCGGAAGGTGACTGCGGATGCCACTGCCGGTTAGCGCCGTGGGCGCGGCATCTTTGTAGTTTTATCGCCCATTCGATATAAGCTCCGTAGGAGCGGCATCAATTGTTCGGGCACCATGCCGCTCCTACGGAACCTGGGTGTTCAACGGTCACATTTTACAAATATGCCGCGCCGATGGCGCTGGTTTGTGGGCGTCCCTGCCAATTCAAATCACTTCGGGATAAACGTTCGGGTGCGGGCGGGAGATGATAATGGCGCTCACGAGCACGCCGGCTTCGGCAATGACCCGGCGGTTTGCCTAAAGTTTTAATATAATTTTATTTTTTATGAATTATTACTTATTGAGATAATTGCTAATAACTGCGTGACAAGCAGTTTGGCGGCGGTTATTTATTTGCAACATTTTTTTGGCGATATGAGCACGAAAATCAACTTCACGCTGCGCGAGCAGGACATTCCAACGCAATGGTACAATCTTCTGGCGGATTTTCCCGAGCCGCTGCCGCCGCCGCTGCATCCGGGCACCAAACAGCCGATCCCGCCGGAGGCGTTGCTCGCGATTTTCCCGGAGAACCTCGTGAAGCAGGAAATGTGTTCCGACCGGTGGGTCCCGGTTCCCGACGAGGTCCGCGAAATTTACGCGTTGTGGCGGCCGACGCCGTTGTTGCGCGCGGTGCGGTTGGAGAAGGCCCTGCAAACACCGGCGCACATTTACTATAAATACGAAGGCGCCAGTCCCGCCGG
Organism: Verrucomicrobiota bacterium; assembly: GCA_036803685.1. GTDB lineage: Bacteria > Verrucomicrobiota > Verrucomicrobiia > Limisphaerales > UBA11358 > UBA11358. The sequence continues at coordinate 72,312 of DAIRTX010000004.1, forward strand.
CAGTCACAAGCCCAACACCGCCGTCGCCCAGGCCTACTACAACAAGGTCGCCGGCACCAAGCGCCTTGCCACCGAGACCGGCGCGGGCCAGTGGGGTTCGTCACTGGCGCTGGCCTGCAAACTCTTTGGCCTGGAGTGCAATGTTTACATGGTCAAGGTGAGTTACCAGCAAAAGCCGTATCGCCGCATGCTCATGCACACTTGGGGCGCGACGGTGCATCCCAGCCCCAGCGACCAGACTGAATACGGGCGCAAGGTGCTCCACGACGATCCGAATTGCCCCGGCAGCCTCGGCATCGCCATCAGCGAAGCCATCGAAGACACCGCCACACATCCGAACACGAAATACTCGCTCGGCAGCGTGCTCAACCACGTTTGTCTGCATCAAACCGTCATCGGCCAGGAATCCATCAAGCAGATGGAAATGGCCGGCGAGGAGCCGGACTCGATCATCGCCTGCTGCGGCGGCGGGAGCAATTTCGCCGGGCTGGCATTTCCGTTCATTCACAAAAAAATCACTGAGAAAAAGAAGTATCGCATCGTGGCCGTCGAGCCGTCCGCCTGTCCGTCGCTGACGAAGGGCGAACTGCGCTACGATTTCGGCGACACGGCGGAGATGACGCCGTTGCTGATGATGTACACGCTCGGCCATAAATTCATGCCGCCGTCAATTCACTCGGGCGGGCTGCGTTACCACGGCATGTCGCCGATGGTCAGCCACGCGCTCAAGCTGGGGCTGATTGAAGCCCAGGCCTACCACCAGACGAAGGTTTTCGAGGCCGGGACACTTTTCGCGCAGACGGAGGGCATTGTGCCGGCGCCGGAATCCGCGCACGCGATCGCCGCGGTTGTGGACGAAGCCGTGAAAGCCCGCGAGGCGGGCAAGAAACGCGTCATTCTTTTCAATCTGTCCGGCCACGGCCTGCTCGACCTGAGCGCGTACGAGACCTACCTCACCGGCAAGATGCAGGATGTTTAACCCTCAACTCCAACCTTCAAAAAAACAACCATGAAAACTCGAATTCAATTCCTCCTGCTGGCGGTGTCCCTGGCGGCGCTGCCGGGTATTTTGCAAGCCCAACCCTCGGCCCATTACGTGCCGGGCTCGGAAGGCATCAAGGACGCCTCGCTGCCTCCGCCGGGAATCTATGTCCGCGACTACAATTACTTCTACTGGGCCGGCCAGTTCAACAACTCCTCCGGCAATGACCTCCATGTCCCCAACGCCGACGTCTTCACCTACGCCAACATACCCCGTGTGATCTGGATCACCGACACGAAGATCCTCGGCGGTTTCATCGGGGTGGACGGCCTGCTCCCGCTGGTCTATCAAAGCGTGAAGGCCGGAGGATTTGACAGTTCCACCTTCGGCATCGGAGATTTCTTCGGCGAGGGCACGATTTCATGGCATCCCAAACAGTTTGATTTTTCCATTGGCAGCGGCGTTTGGGCGCCCACGGGCGATTCGGGACCGAACACCACGCGCGTTGGTGCGGGCTTTTGGACGTTCATGCAGACCGCCGGGGCCACCTGGTATATTGATGAGGAAAAGACCTGGGCGGTATCGGTGTTGAACCGGTATGAATTCAACACGGAACAACGCGACACGCACGTCACACCCGGAGATGCCTACACGCTGGAATGGGGCGTCAGCAAGACGGTGGCGAAGGTCGTTGACCTGGGCGCGGTGGGCTACTACCAGCAACAGGTGACCGCCAACAGCGGCGCGCCGTCCAGCAGCCGCAACCGCGTGGCCGCCGTCGGCCCGGAAATCAGCATGGTTTTCCCGGACCTGATGCTGTTCGTCTCGCTCCGCTACAATTACGAATTCATGGCTGAATCCCGTGCGCAGGGCAATGCCGTCACGTTGACCCTCACGAAACGGTTCTAGCCGGGGGGCGGAAAACTTTTTTGCGATTTGCGGTCGCGGGACCAGATTGCCAGATGGAAGTTTCCGGGAAAATCCAGTGCCCGTTCTGCGGGCAGGCGTTCGAACTGGTGGTGGACACGAGCGTGCCCAGCCAGCGGTTCACGACGGATTGCGAGGTGTGCTGCCGTCCCTTCGAGGTGGTGGCCGAGTGCGAGCCGGGTGAAATTCTGAGCTTGGACGTGGCGGCGAATTGAGGCAGCCTGCGGTCGTGCACAATTTTGCGAACACGGTCCTCTGGATTTACATCGTCCTGCTGCTGGTTGGGGGGCTGATTGGTTTTCTGAAGGCGGGCAGCAAGGTGTCGCTCATCTCATCGTCGGTGTTTGCCGCGGTGCTGGTATTGACGGCGGTGCCGGGAGTGTTTGAGCGCAAATTTGCACTCGGATTATCGAACGTGCTCCTGGCCGCGCTGCTGGTGGTGTTCGCCATCCGGCTGGCCAAGACAAAAAAATTCATGCCGAGCGGTTTGATGCTGGTGCTAACCATCCTGGCGCTGGCCTTGCGGAATCTTTTCAAGGGTTGAAATCCGGACGACTGGTGGCTTGCAATCCGTCCGGACTGGTGCCAGATTACAATTTGCAAGCCAAATGATGACTGTTAACAATTTTAATTACGATGAAAACAAAACCAAGGGTTCACGCACTGTTCGCGGTGTGCCTGTTTGCCGCGCTTAACCATCCAATTTTCATTTTCGCCCAAGGCAGCCTCACGCCGCCCGGCGCGCCCGCGCCGACCATGAAGACGCTGGCGCAGATCGAGCCGCGCACGCCGATTTCAGGTCCGCTGCCTTTGACGATCAGCAGTGCGGGTTCGTACTACCTGACGACGAATCTCACCGGCGTGATCGGCACGAATGGCATAACCATTATTGCCAACAATGTCACCCTGGATTTGAATGGCTTCACCTTGCAAGGTGTATTATTGGCTTCTTGGACTGGACTGTACGTCTCGGGAACTCGCACCAACATCACCGTGCGCAACGGCACGATTAGCGGCTGGGGCCAGCATGGCGTGTTTGCCGGCACTTTCGCCAACCTCTCGGAAAATATAGTTTTTGAACGCCTGACCGTTTCCGCCAATTCCGGAATGGGCATCGGTGGCGCTGGTTGTGCCGTCCGGGATTGTGAGGCCAGCGTCAACGGCAACTATGGCATTTATGTTGCGCCGGGCGTTGTGTCCGGTTGTTTTGTCCTGAGAAATGGGCAAAGCGGGATTTACATTGATGGGGCGGGCAGCGAGATCATTGGCAACACCTGCAAAGGAAACAACGCCACGGGCGACGCGGGAAACGCGGGCATTTACATTAACAACAACAACAATCGCATTGAAGCCAATCACGTCACGGACAGCGGCTATGCGGGTATCCGTGTAGCTCCCTCCTCCATCAATAACATCATCATCAAGAACAGCGTCATCGGCAATGGTGTGAATAATTACGTTACCCCCAACGTGCAAGTCGTCGGCCCGCTGATTACTACCACCGGAACGATCACCAATTCAAATCCCTGGGCCAATTTTTCGTTTTAACCAGCAAGGATTTTTTTTATGAAAACTAAAACTCAACGCCGATTCCTCGCCAGTCTTGCACTGGCTTCATCTTTCATCCTTCAACCTTCATCCTTTGTTCAGGCCGCCACCACCATTAACACCGCCAACAAATACGCCTACGGCGCGAACCTCGGCTGGATGGATTGGCGCGGCGATACCGCCAACGGCACCGTCATCGGCGACTACGTGTGCATGGGTTACATCTACGCTGCCAACGTCGGCTGGATTAATCTGGGCAGCGGCAGTCCTACCAACGGCATTCAATACCAAAATCTTTCCGCGAATGATTTTGGGGTGAATCAGGACGGCCTCGGCAACCTGCGCGGCTACGCCTGGGCCGCCAACATCGGCTGGCTCATCTTTTCATCCACCGGCGCGCCGAAGGTGGATTTGTTCACCGGCAAACTGGGCGGTTACGTCTGGAGCGCCAACTGCGGCTGGATTTCCCTGAGCAACGCCGTGGCTTACGTGCAGACCGATTCTCTCTGGCCCGGCCCGCTTGACGCCAACGGCCTGCCGATGGCGTGGGACCTGACTTATTTCGGCACCACCAACGTGAACCCGAACGCCGATCCGGATCATGACGGCGTGTCGAACCTGCAGGAATATCTCGCCGGCACCAACCCGACCAATGGCACTGATTATCTGCACATAACCGCCGAAAGTTTTGCGTCGGGTGGAATATCCGCCACGCTGACATGGAGCAGCGTGCCAACGCGGTTTTATTACATTCAAAAAACGCCTGCTTTGAACCCGCTGCCGACCTGGTTTGACAGTGGTTTAAGCCTCATTTCACCCTCTGCCGGTTCAACGACAACGCGCAGCTTCGCCGACATCAACGCGCCGATGCGGTTCTATCGCGTTGAAGCCGTCAAACCGCTTTCGCCATAGATTTTTTCATCTCGACAGACGGCGGAAGCCAGGAAGCCATTTGCCCCGGCAAAATTCCTTGCGCGGACGGCCTCCGATTTGTAACTTACAACTCCTTTTTGGTGCACCCATAGCTCAATTGGATAGAGCGGCTGACTACGGATCAGCAGGTTATAGGTTCAACTCCTATTGGGTGCGCCAGTCTTTATTGGGGTTTTTCGCCTCGCAGCATTCTACGAAGCAGCCGAGCAGTATCAAAAGTAGTATCGCATCCGTTGACTGGCTGAGTTTGCCGCCGGCGGCTGTGGCGCCCAGGCTCGTACAGTTCGTTCTGAAACCTCCACTTTTACAGCCACTTCCGGTTGTGAAAGGTTGGCTTCGATGCGTTTCAGAAGGAGGCAGCTCCCCGCCTTCGCCTGTTTGGAAGTTTATTTTGTCAACTGATCCAATTGAAGATTCGCAACTTCGATCTTGCCGGAGACGATGTTTGTAAAGATGCGATCCAGTTCTGCAGATACAACGATGTTGGTCAAATATTGTCGTCGCAGATTGTAAAACCGGAGGGCCATTGTCAGATCATTCGTGTTACGAGAAAAATCGGATTCCAAGTATTGTCGGCGAAAATCCTGAATAATCCCCAAATCCCGGTAGCC
>DAIRTX010000005.1:0-20075 GCA_036803685.1 Verrucomicrobiota bacterium
AATGATGGATGGGTGTTGCGGCGGTTGTCGCCCTATTGCAGCCGGATTGAGTTGTCGGAGTTGCCGCGCGGCCATGATGAAGAAAAGTTGCTGCGGGCCATGGGACGGGAACTGGCGAACGTCCATTTCGGCACGCGCCGGGCCGTGGCAGCGGTGCGACGGGATTTGCCGCAGCGGAAACCGAAATGGCTGCGCCAAGCCGCCGAGGTCATGGTAGAGGCCACGCTCAAAGATTGGAAGCAATGGCAAAAATGGATGCGCTGAACCGCCTGCAAGCCGAAACCGCCGCCAAGATGGCTGCCTTGCTCCCCGCCATCCTCGACCGTGCCTTCAAAGGAGAATTGTGAGCTTGAAAGAGCGGTGAACATGCTCCACTGGCTGCATTCTTTAGTACCACAAGAAAAACGCTGAACAGTTGATTTTGCGGTTGACCGGGTTCACTTTTCTGTACCACTCCATGTGTTAGTCCGGGGACTGGGTTCATGTTAGTTTGTGGTTCTGGTTTCGTCCATCCCCGGCAGAGGGAGGGCGCAGCCCGACCGGCGCCGGGGATGGACTGAGTTGCGCCGCAAACCGTGCTGGGCTCAGATAGCCCAACCGGCTGTGCGGCCTTAATTGGTTGTACTCGCACCGATAGTCGCCAATCACCACCCGTGCTTCGGTCAGTGTCCACAGTTGCGTAGATCAACGTCACCACAGGACTCCAAGGACTGAAGGTGCGCTTTGATCCACTTTGGTTTCGCGGGCAATCTTGGCCACCAGAAACTCCGGAATAAAGTTGCAAATCTGCCGCAGAAGATTCAGTTTTGATGGTGCTGGAACGGTTGGTTTTTCATTCAGCCCTGCCGTGTGGCAGGGCAAAACAAATTGTTCCAGCACTTTTTTCAAAAATCCTGTGGGATGCGTGTGAAAATCATTTACTCATTGGCTCTCGCGGGTCTGGCAATCATGTTGACCTCCTGTGCGACCCCGAAGCCGCCACAAGCCTTTCACAACACGGCCAATACGGCATTGGTTGTTGGATCTTTGGAGGGTCGGACGTGTCAAATGCTGCAACCAACCGTCTCCGTCAGAGAGGACAGCGACAAGCTTCTGGCAAAGGCCATGAAACTGTCCCAACATCAGACAGCCGTGGTGATTCTTGAGAATTATGCCGAACCACGGATTGGCGAACAATTCCGCGATCGCGGCTCTCTTTGGTTCGTTTGCCTGCGCAGTCTCGGATATGAACACATTGTCTTCCTTCAAGGCCAGGGCATCACCGACCTCGAAGGGTTGAAAATCCTCGTCGAATACGATTGACGAAATCAAGGCGGCCCGGGGCTGGTTGGAAGACTGGACTCTCCTGCCGATCAAGCCGCTGCCATTTGGATGTTCCAGTGGGCTTTAATAGCTGTAAGCATCGCAAAGTGGAGACTGCGATTGCCAATTACTTGATTTCCATGCCGCCGCAGACGCTGCGAATCATCCTGATATTCTCTAATGTGAGATATAGAGGTGTGCAAAAGGGCAAATCGCGTGTAGGCGTTCCGGCAAATACTTTCTGAATCTCGCGTAGTTTCGTGATTGCTTCTACAACTTGTTCGTCCGCGCTGGGATTTGAAGCTGGTTTCATTGGTTGCAACAAGTCATATCATTTCATCCTCTTTTTTGTCGCGGGTCGTTTTCGGCTGCTTCACTTTGGCAGCTTTGGCTTCTTCGGCGGCGCGTTCCAGGTTCAAGGCGAGCAACCGCTCCAGAATTTGTTCGTCCGTCAAATCGGCGGGGAAGCCGTAGGCGGCGGCGACGGCGGCATCCAGTTTCTTGTGGGCGAGATCGAGCCACCCGGGACGCTCGTTGTAAAGTTTCGTGAGCGTGCGCTCTTTGAGTTTCGCGGCGCAATCGGCGTCCTTGGGCACGAGGCGCGGATAACGGGCTTGGCCGATTTTGGACTGCGCCGGCAGAGCGGTAGCGGCGACGGCGCTTTGGCGGGTGGGTGCAGGCGAAAGCGGCGTCGTGCTACGCTTGCCGCCGCAGTCCACATAACGCGACCACGGGCCGTCCACGCTGGCGGGAAACTCCAGATATTCTGTGCGCGTCCATTCGGGCGGATTGAGCCAGCGTTCGCGCAACTCGTTCAACTCTTTGGCGGCGGCGGCGATTGCGGCTTCCTGTGCGGGCGTCGGGCGCGGAAACGGGAAAGTCTCAAAGCAGGTTGTCGGCGTGTAGCGCGGGCGATCTTCAAGATATGTTCCCCTGTTCAACGCCCAAACGCGGTGAATTCGCGATTGCATCAAACCCATGAACCAATCTTCGTCTCTCGCAAAAATATAAATGCCGTCATCCGGCAAAACGACTGGATTGAGCCACGAAAAAATTAAATGCTTCGCGTGCCGGACAACTGCAAGACAACGAGACAACGGCGCGACAGCATCTCGCATATCTGAACCGGGGCGTTTATGAATCCAGAAATTATTGCGAGTGCGCGATTCGTTGTTTTTATCTCTCTCTGGCTTCACTTTTTCTAAAATCCAACCGAACGGCCTTTCATAACCGCTCATCAAGTCCAACGGAAGTTTGACGCCAGCATCTACAATACACCACGACCGGCGAGTTTTAATTAGCGCATCGCCATTAACCCAAACGCGCAAAATATCTGAATTCGGTCGCCCGTGTGGATTGGGGTTGTTAAGCCACGCAACGGCAATTTTGTCAGCCACTTCAAATTCGCCAGCCTTTTTCGAGCCGATAAAGCAAACATTCAAATTTGAATTGAGGGTTTTTGCTTCCGTGGTGTCTGCCGAGGAAGTCAGATTTGCATTGATTTCTGTGACACGCTTTGAATCCAAAACTTTTTCAGTCTCCGTTCCATCGTCAAAGCCAATCATGCTCACGTCCACCGCCGCGCCTCCCAAAATCCAATCGCGGCTGCTTTCGGCAAAAAAGATGTCGCCAGTTTCTTTGATGCGTTTCAGCACTTCGCGATTTGCACCGCCGCGAATCGCTTGCGTCGCCAGCAAGCCCGCGCGCTTGCATTTTCCTTGTTCAATTTGCTGGCGAGATTTTTCAAACCAGTAACAGCACAAATCGGCAGAGCCGGGCACGCGCCCTTCGTAAATTTTCCAAAGTTCTTTCTGATAATGTCGCCCCAATTCTTCCCAAAGTTTGCTGCCGCCCAAAAACGGCGGATTACTCACGATCACGTCACACTTTGGCCATTCGCGCTCGGTGTAGAATTTCAAAGCATCGTCGCCCTGGTGTTCGCCCGCTTGCGCTTCCTTGAGCGTCTTGGCCTTGCTGTGGAAATGCGGCACAAGCAAGGCGTCTTCATTTTGGAAGCCGTCGAGATTTTGCAAAACGGGCGAGCGGTCATTGTCAAAACCGTTGTCGCGCCGCCATTGCAGCCAGCCGATTTGCACGGAGACTTGCGCCAGCTCGAAAGCGTAGGGATTGATTTCAATGGCCTTCAATTGTTGCACGCTCACTTCCAGCGGGAACGAAAAGCCGAGTTGCTCCGCGAACGTGATGACTTCCTTTTCCAGTGAGAGCAGCAATTGCAGCGAGACGTAAAGGAAGTTGCCGCTGCCGCAGGCAGGATCAAGCACGATAATGGCGCGGAGCTTCTTGAGGAAGGCGGCGAGTTTTTCACGAGCTCCTGGTAGGGCGTCGCTGCCGCGACGCCGGACGCGCGGCAGCGCGTCCCTACCGAAAAGTGGCGCAAGTTCGCCTTTGATGCGTGCCCATTCCCGGCGCAGCGGGGCCATGAGAACCGGCTCGACAATGGTCTTGATTGCACCCTCGTCGGTGTAGTGCGCGCCCAATTGCGCGCGATGGCTTTCGTCCAGGGCGCGTTGAAAGAGCGTGCCCATGATGCTGGGCTGGATGAATTGCCAGTCGGCTTCGGCGGCTTCGGCCAGGTTTTTGATTTCAGCCTCGGTGAGTTCATAGACGGTTGAATCTTCAAACAGATGGCCGTTGAAGTGGCGGATTTTGTCTTTGCCATAAAGCCCACCCGTCGCCATCACGCGAAACAGTTGTTCGACGGCTTCGGAAAAATGCGCCGGGTCTTGCAACGAGCTTTTGAGAATATCGGTGAAAAGATTTTTCGGCAGCAAGCCCGTATATTCGGCAAAGAGACAAAAGATGATGCGATTCAAGAAACGGGCGATGCGAAGATTTTTCTTTTGCGCGACGTTCACTTCTTTTCGGGATTTGGCGTCGGCAAGTTCCACGCTTTCGCGGCTTTGCAGCGACTTGGCGACGGCGGCGATTTGCGCGGCTACTTTTTCGGTGACTTGCGCGGTGGTGCGTTGCGGTTTGAGGAAGTCGGGATTTTCAAACAGCGCGCGCAGGGTGCGAAGATTGTCCGGGCGGTCAATCTGCTCGTTGGTGAATTCGTAAACGTCTTGAACCGTGCCGTTGAAATTGGTTTTGACGATGTAGCGGTCAAAATCGCAAACGACGAGCAACGGCGGATTCAGCAACGATTCGCGGTAACGGAGCAGCTGTTTGTAAGCCTCGTCGAGGTTTTTCTTTTTGCCTTTGTATTCCCACGCGAAGCAGCCCTTTTTCCACACGTCGGCAAAACCGCGTTCCGCCAGCTCGCTGGCGTCGGGTGTTTCGTGCAACTCAAAAAGTTCGGCGTCTTTTACAACGCGCTTTTGAAAACAGAAAAAATCACTGCCGGAAGGATCAACTTCATTGGGTGTCGGCTGTCCGAGCAGCCGGCAAAGATCGTTGAAATGCTCCTGGTAAGCAGCAGATTCCTTGCTCTGATTGCGCGACCATTTCTTTTTGAATTCGGCGGCGGTCATGGCAGCGTGGCAAATTCAGCGAGTTTTTCCCGAATCGGCATGGGGATTTTCTACACGAAAAACCGCCGCGGCGGCAATGAAGAGTTAAATAAATCCGCCACCGCTACAGGCTGACCCGGGCTACGCCGGAGGCTTCGCCGAGGCGAGAGCCTGAATTCTAACGACCTGCGGACAGGATGGCATCCTCATTGGAAGTTCGACGTTGGCGGTTCAACGTTTATCCTTTTGCCCGGGTTATACCCGCTTATTATCTTGATGAGTTGCATGAAGTCCGCCGCCCACAAACACACCAACCGCCTGGCGAAGGAAAAATCGCCTTACCTGCTCCAGCACGCGCATAATCCCGTGGATTGGTTCGCGTGGAACGACGAGGCGTTTGCCAAGGCGCGGGTTGAAAGCCGGCCAATCTTTCTCAGCATCGGCTATTCGACCTGCCACTGGTGCCACGTCATGGAGCGCGAATCGTTCGAGGACGAAAAGATCGCGGCGTTTTTGAACCCACACTTCGTCAGCATCAAAGTGGATCGCGAGGAGCGGCCCGACGTGGACAAGATTTACATGACCTTCGTCCAGGCCACGACCGGCACCGGCGGCTGGCCGTTGAATGTTTTTCTCACGCCGGAACGGAAGCCATTTTTCGGCGGCACCTATTTTCCGCCGGACAATCGCTCCGGTCGTCCGGGCTTTTTGCAATTACTCCGGCAAATTCACCAAGTCTGGCAAACCCGCCGGGGTGAAATTGCGGGTTCGGCGGACGAAATCCATGCGCGCCTTGAAGCCGCCTCCACGAATGCGAACGCGGGGGATTTGCTTCCGACCCAGGAAGCGCTCAAAAACGCGGGCGATTCTTTCAAGCGGATGTTCGACCCGCGCCACGGCGGCTTCGGCGGCGCGCCGAAATTTCCGCAACCGGGCATGCCGTCGCTGCTGTTGCGCTGCGCGAGACGATTTCACGATGATGAAGCCGCGCGCATGGTGCTGCACACCTGCGACCGCATGGCCGCCGGTGGCATTCACGACCAGCTGGGCGGCGGGTTCGCGCGTTACTCGGTGGATGCCGGGTGGCTCGTGCCGCATTTCGAGAAGATGCTCTACGACAACGCGCAGTTGGTGAACCTGTATCTGGACGCGCACCTTGTTTCGGAGGGGCGAATTATACAAGCGCCTGACGCTTCTGGCGGAAAAAGTTTGGGACTCGCGGCGCTCGTCCCTCCGAAAGGAACAGAATACGCCGCCATCGCCCGCGACATTCTCGATTACGTGCTGCGCGACATGACGCATCCCGATGGCGGATTCTATTCCGCCGAAGACGCCGACAGCGAAGGTCACGAGGGCAAGTTCTACTGCTGGACGCACGATGAATTGTCGAAACTGCTTTCGCCGGAAGAATTCAACGTCGCTGCGCACTGCTTCGGAATCACAAAGGAAGGAAACTTCGTTGACCACAGCCATCCGCAGCCGCTGAAAGGACAAAACGTTTTGAGTGTCGTTGAACCACTTCCTGGTAGGGACGCGCTGCCGCGCGTCCAAGTCCCGCAAAGCGGGATCGGCCCTACCGATGTTGAACTGCTCGCCTCGGCGAAAAGGAAAATGTTCGACGCGCGGAGCCGGCGCGTCCGGCCGCATCTGGACGACAAAATCCTCGCGTCGTGGAACGGCCTGATGCTGGGCGCGATGGCCCGGGCTTATGCCGTCCTCGGCGATGAAAAATATCGCGCGGCCGCGGAGAAGAACCTGGCGTTCATCCAGGAGAAACTATGGGCAGCCGGTTCGGAGTCCCGCCTTCAGGCGGCTGGGCCGGCTAAAGCCGGAACTCCAAACAAAGAATCCGGCGGCACGCTCTACCATCGCTGGCGCGATGGCGAACGCGACAGCGTTCAACTGCTCGAAGCCTACGCGTTTCTGCTTTCCGGGGTGATTGATTTGTACGAAGCCACGCTGGAGCCGGAGCATCTCGACTTTGCCATCGCACTGGCGGAGGCGATGGTGGCGAAGTTTTACGACGCGGAGAACGGCGGTTTCTGGCAAAGCGCTGCTGGCGCGAAGGATTTGATTCTGCGCGTGAAGGACGACTACGACGGCGCGGAGCCGTCGGGCAATTCCGTCGCCACGCTCGCGCTGCTGAAACTGGCCGCGATTACCGGGCGCGAGGATTTCAAGAAGCCCGCCGAGGCCACGCTGCGGTTGTTCGCCCATCGCCTGCAGAATTTTCCGCAGGCCATGCCGTTCATGCTGCACGCGCTGGATTCCCAGCTCGAGGAACCCCGCCGCGTCGTCATCGCCGGCGGTCCGCATGACGCAAAAGCGCGCGAATTACTGCGCGCCGCACATTCGGTTTATCAGCCGAACAAAGTCGTGCTCGGCAGCGCGGGCGCGGTTGAAGAATTCGCCCGGACGCTCCCCGCCAGGAACGGCCCGGTGGTTTATCTTTGCACTGGAAATTCCTGCCAACCGCCGACGCAAGATGCGGCGAAGGTGAGAGAGATGTTGAAATAAATTGGCCTGGTCAGACTACACCGCGCTGTCTCCCCGTTCCTCGGTGCGGATACGGTAGGTGTCGTCAATGGGCGAAACAAACACTTTGCCGTCGCCGATCTTGCCGGTCTTGGCCGCCTTGATGATGGCTTGAACGGCCGGTTGCACCAGCGCGTCCGGGAGCACAGTTTCGATTTTAATCTTGGGCAGGAAGTCCACGGTGTATTCGCTGCCGCGATAAATTTCCGTGTGGCCTTTCTGGCGCCCGAAGCCCTTCACTTCGGAGACGGTCATGCCCTGGATGCCGATTTCGTTCAGGGCCGCTTTGACTTCGTTCAACTTGAACGGCTTGATGATGGCTTCGATCTTTTTCATAAGAAATTTTCTCCCGGTTATTCAGTATAAGCGCGTTCGCCGTGTTGCGTGAGGTCCAAGCCGGTATCTTCGTCTTCGACATCCACGCGCAGGCCGACCAGCCGGTTGACGATCTGGAGCAGGATGAACGACGCGATGCCCGCAAAGGCCACCGTGAACAGCACGGCCTTGAGTTGATTGGCGAACTGGCCGGCGCCGCCCGCCAGCGACACGGTGACGCCGTTGGCCTGGAACGTGGACGCAATCGCCGGGTTCACCATTGTGTTGGCCAGAAAGCCGAGCATCAACATGCCGGTGATGCTGCCCACGGCATGAACGCCAAAAACGTCCAGTGAATCGTCATAACTGAACTTCGCTTTCAATTTCGTCACGGCCAGATAGCAAATGACTCCCGCCACCAGTCCGATGCAAAACGCCGCCGGCACCGTGACGAATCCTGACGCCGGCGTGATGGTGGCCAGCCCGGCGACCATGCCCGATGCCGCGCCCAGCACGCTCGGCCGGCCTTTATGAAACCATTCCACCATCGCCCAGCTCAACGCCGCCGCCGCCGCCGAAAAATGCGTCGCGGCAAACGCACTGGTTGCGAGCGTGCCTGCGTTGAGCGCGCTGCCGGCGTTGAAACCGAACCAGCCGACCCACAACAATCCCGCCCCGATGAGACTCAGCACCACATTGTGGGGCAGCATCGGCTCGTGCGGATAGCCGGTGCGTTTGCCCAGCACGAGCGCACACACGAGCGCCGACACGCCGGAACTGATATGCACCACCGTGCCGCCGGCGAAATCCAGCACCGGCACCCTGCCGCCCAGCGCCCAGTTGAAATAGCCGCCCTTGCCCCAAACCATGTGGCACAGGGGAAAATACACGACCGTGATCCAGAGCAGCACGAACAGCACGTAAGCCTTGAACTTGATTCGTTCCGCCATCGCGCCGCTGATGAGCGCGGGCGTAATGATGGCAAACATCATTTGAAACAGCATGAACGACTGTTGCGGCACCGTGCCCGCGTAATCCGGATTCGGCGCGCCGCCCACGCCACGCAACATAAAATACGTGAGCGGATTTCCGACAAACCCATTGCCCGGCGCGAACGCCATGCTGTAGCCGAACACCATCCAGAGCGTTGACACCAGCGCCATGAGAATCAGGCTGTGCATCATCGTGGCAAGAACGTTCTTGCTGCGCACCAGCCCGCCGTAAAACAAAATCAACCCCGGCGCCGTCATCATGAGCACCAGCGCGGAACTGACCAGCACCCACGCATTGTCGCCGGTGTTGACGGGTGATGACGCGGGCTGCTGGAGCGCTTCGATCCGGGTCACGCGCTGTTCCAGCGAAAGGCCGTTCTCGGCGGCATTCGATGGCGTCGCGCTGAATCCAATTAAAATGCAGGCGACCGGAAGGATGAGAAACAATTTGGCGGAATGACGAAGAACGTTCATGACAGTTAGGGTTGTCTTTGTACGCGTAATGGAATCGGTGCCTTTAACCAGAAAGATGGCGTCACCGGGTGAAGGAGTGCCAAAGTTCATACCCTGTACACTGGCGGGAAAAGGAGGGCGGAGGCTAACCGGAATTTGGCAACAATTGACTAAATTTTGAAACCGCTATTTTTCGTCGGGGATCATTCATTCGCAAAGCAGTTGCCTTATCGCAAAAGCCGGGACTCTGCTGGAACTGACCCGTTCACGGCTGGGGGGCGCTCGACCGACGCGGAAGCCGCGACGAAGTGGGTGATTGAGGGGCTCACGTCGGCGCTCGCGCAGGAATTGCCGCCGGGTCTGGCCACCGTACCGTTCAATCCCGGCATTATCAACACCGCCATGCTGCAAAGCTGTTTCGCCGGCGGCACCAGCCAATATCCGATGCGGCGGAATGGGCCAAAACCGCCGTTCCGTTCTTGTTGAAAATCAATGCCGCCAACAATGGTAAACCATTGACGGTGTAGTTGGCGGCAACAAATACGCGTGGGATTGAACCCCACCAACCGGACTCGCCTTCAAGGCGTTGAGAGTCGGAAGAAACCGCTGCTGTTGGAGGGCGAAAGGTTTAATTGATACTGCAAGTTGCTAAGATTAAGCGTGAGTGTGTTGGTCAACGTCACCCAATTCGCCGTTTCCAAGCCCGCGTTTTGTTGCAGCACAAAATTGGTGCCGGGCAACGTCCACGCCAGTCCTACTTGGTTGCTCAACGAGGTGAGATTCAATCTTGGGCTGGGGGCATTATACAAGGTGTATATATTGCTCTTGAATTGGACGGGACCCGCCGCCGCCACCAGTTTGCTTCCGTCGGCGGAAGAGGCGACGGAAACCCAAGGAGAACTGGGAATGCTGTTGGACACCCAGGTTGCTCCTGAATCAGTCGAGGTATAGACCGGTCCGTTATTGGCCGCCGCAATCAGTCTGCTTCCGTCGGCGGAAGATGCGACCGCCTGCCAATTGGCGCTGGGCGCGCTGCTGGCCGTCCAACTGACTCCTGCATCCGTCGAGATGTAGATCGGCCCGCCGTTCACCACCGCCACCAGCCCGCTCTTGTCTGCCGAACAGGCGACCGCCTGCCAGTTGGTATTGGGTGCGTCACTCGTGAATTGTGGTGAGTGCATCTGGGCGAGAGGCAAGGTCAGGTTTGAGCTGTTCGGGTTGTTCGTCGCCCAAGAGTTTCCGCCATTGGTGGAGACACAGAGAATCCCATTGGTGGAGACCACCGCCAATTGGTTGCCATCCGCCGAACTGGTGATGGAAATCCAATGATTAACCGGCGGGCTGCTGGGCGCCCAAGTTTGTCCTGTATCCGTTGAGATGTAAACTGAACCGTTGGTGGCGGCCGCCACCAACTTCCTGCCGTCCGCCGAACAGGCGATGGAGGTCCAATACTCCAAAGGGGCGGTGGTCTCCGGCCAGTTCGCACCTGAATTAGTTGAAACGTAGATTTTTCCGGGTGTCCGAAAACCCGTGACGGCCGCCAGCACGTTCCCATTTGGCGAAGAAGCCAGACCCGTGGTGTAATACCAATTCGTCCATTGGACGACACCCCACGTCGCGCCGGAATTGGTTGAGAAGAAGATTGGGCCGTTGGTGAGCGCTCCCCAAATCCGCTTCCCGTCCGCCGATGAAGCGACTGCGGTCCAAGTCAAAAAACTATAGGTGGACTGCGTCCAGTTTTGGGCAAAGGCCGGTCTGACCGAAATCAGCAGTTCGCAAAAACACAACACCACAAAAATGATGGATTTCATAAAAAGATCCATAACGATTAAACTTCCTTCAAAAGATTTTGCAAGAAGATTTCGACGAAAATAAGCCCGTTGGGTGCATCTGGACACTGTTCTTAACTGACTGTGACAGACAAAATAACGTAAGTGGCTGAAGAAAAGCCTGTTGGAATTGCGCGGGAACGAACGCCTATTGACAACCGCGAACATAGCGGTGACGTCCCATCGCCTTTTTACGAAACACCGAATGGTTCACAGGCTGGCATTCGGCGGCGAAGGCGGCGCTTCCACTCACACGCCAAATGCATTGTTCAGTTCAAACATTATGTTCGCGTCGCTCGCCTCTGCCGCTTCGTGGCTGTTGCAACTGGCGCAAAGCGTGGCGCAGTGATTCAATCTCGCGTTCGTCGCCGAGCTTTTGCCGCTCGGCGTGTTCGACCAGTTCCAAAACATCCTCCATTTGATTGAGCGCCTGCTTCAAGGATTCGATGACTTGCGTTACTTCGCTTACAGCCTGGCTGATGGCTGAACCGTCCGGCTTGGCGGCGCGCGACGCGGGAACAGCGGGTTGAAATTTTTGCCTCGGCGGTGCGGGTCGTGCCGGGAGTTCGGACGGGCTGATGGGGGGTGCGATTTGTGGCGCCGCTGATTCAGCCGGCACCAGTTGCTCCGTCATTGGAGCCGATGGCGCGGGGCGCCGCCGTCCGCGTCCGCCGCGATGTCCGCGCCGCCGTCCACCGCCCGGTTCCCGGGGGCGTGCGGGGCGATTCGCCTCGGATGATGGTTCCTCTGGGGACATTCCGATGCGAGCATGACGTGCTATCGGGCAAAAGCAATGGCGAATTATTCCCAACCGCGATGTTCCGGGCGGGCTACGATTGCTTTTTCACGAACAATGCGAGCGACGCGGTGTAGCCGTGGAGAAAGTTCTTTTCGCCGACGGGCCCAATTTCGCCGTTGCAGAAAAATCCCGAAAGTCCGAGCGGGCCGAGCCGTTCCTGCACGAGTTCGGCATCGTGGTTCGCGCGGCCAAACAAGTGCTTCCCGCGGCCGTTGCAACAGCAGAGGCAGCCGCCGTAAATCGTCGCGCCCCCAATTTGTTTTTTCGTGCGCGCGAGCAGTTCGTTCATGTCCTCGGTCGCCGCGCCGGCGTCGCGCCGCTGGAACTGCATGGTTTGCCCCGCGCGCGGCAACGTGCCGACGGCCAGCACCCCGGACTGCGGGTCACCACCGATGAGGTTGCGCACCAGAAAATCGCCGCGATGGAAATCTTCGAGGTATTCGTTGACGACCAGGCCGATGAACAGGTTGCCCTGTGCCTTGCGCTGTTCCTCGGGCGGAAGTTTTTGAAAGGTTTCGGCGAGCACCGTGTAGGCGGGCCGGTTGCCGATGTGATGAATCAAATTTTTTTCCACGCGGGTGAGCGTCCACGTTTCGCCGATGGGGGTGCAACCCTGTGAAATGACGCCGGTCAGTTGCACGTCGCCGCCGACCGAAATGGCCACGCCGCCGTCCTCAAACACGCCGCCGTTCAGATAAACCTGCGTTGTTTGCTGGTTGGGAATGCCGCTGGCCAGACCGCCGAGCGCGGGTAGCGGCGCATAGGCCTCGTTCCACGAACGAATCCAGCTTTCCGCGTCGAGATGGAACGGGTCAATGAACACGAGCCAGCCATTGGTGCGCGCCGGTTCGACGCCGGCCGCCAAGTGCCAGTAGCCGGGGCCGTTGGCCTCCTCGACCTGTTCCTGTGTGAAACGAAAATCTTTCAACTCCGCGCCGGGCAGCGAATAAAGCGCGAGCACCAGTCCGGTCGCGTCTTCAATTTCCTGCGTGCCGGCAATCAGTCCGGTGCTCGAACAGCCCGCGAGCAACGGAATCCGGGCGTGAACGCGCAAAATTTCCAGCGCCTGCTGGGCGAACGGGAAAAATTTCGGCGACATGAAAACGAGGCCGAGTGAAACCTGCGGGGCGAGGAGTTGTGCGCGCAAATTCTCCGCCCACTGCCGCAGGCCGGCTTCATCGAAACCGCCCGGCCAGTGCGCCGCGATGGAAAATTCGTTGTTCACAACTCTACTTCAACCATGCCACAACTTTTTCGCCCGACCAAATTTCTTTGACCGGCTGGCGTTCGCGCGCGACGGCGGCGCGCCTGCCCTTCACCAAAATTTCGGCGGCCCGGGGCCGGGTGTTGTAATTCGACGCCTGGGCAAAACCATACGCCCCCGCGCTCAAGAGCGCGAGATAATCGCCCTCGCCGACTTTTGGCAACGGGCGGTCTTTGCAAAAAAAGTCACTGGATTCGCAAATCGGCCCGACCACATCGGAAGAAATTTGCCCGCCATTTTTGCGGGTGAGCGGCACGATTTCGTGGTAGGCGTCGTAAAACGCCGGACGAATCAAGTCGTTCATCGCGGCGTCCACGATGACGAAATTTTTCCGGCCGGTTTTTTTCACAAATTCGACGCGCGTGACCAGAATGCCCGCGTTGCCGGCGATAAAGCGTCCCGGCTCAATGAGAATTTTCAAGCGGAGCGGCTGGAGCAGCGGGACCAGCCGCCCGGCGTATTTTTGCGGTGTCAAAATATTTTTCGCCGCGGAAGTTTTCCACCAGGCGGCCACACCGCTGGCGAGCGCGGGTTTATAGACAATGCCGAGACCGCCGCCGACGCTGAAAAATTCCAACGGGTATTTTTCCTGCAACCGTTTCAAAAGCGGCAGGACTTTGCGCACCGCTTGTTCAAACGGTGTCGCTTCAGTGATTTGCGAGCCGATGTGCATTTGCAGGCCGCGCCGCCGCAGATTTTTCAGTTTGCTCGCGCGGGCATAAACGCCTTCGACCTGCTCGAATTGAATGCCAAATTTGTTTTCATAAGTGCCAGTTGTGATTTTCGCGTGCGTGTATGCGTCCACGCCCGGGTTCACACGCACGGCGATGGGCGCGATTTTCTTCAGCCGCGCAGCCACGCGGTTGATGCGTTGCAATTCCGGTTCGCTCTCGGCATTGAAGGAATAAATACCCTGCCGCAAGGCAAATTCAATTTCGTCTTCCGTTTTGCCGACGCCGGCGAAGACGCATCGGCGCGGGTCGCCCCCCGCCGCGATGACCCGCTGTAATTCACCGCCGCTGACGATGTCGAAGCCGCTGCCGAGATTCGCCAGCGCGCGCAGTGCGGACCGATTGGAATTGGATTTGACGGAGAAACAGACGAGATGATTCACCGGCGACATGGCCGCGTCGAGTTTTTGGAAATTTTCAGTCAACGTGCGCTGCGAATAAACGTAAAGTGGCGTGCCAAACTTGCGCGCGAGCGACTCGACGGCGACGCCTTCGCAAAACAGCCGGTTGCCGACATAACGAAAATCATGCATAACGCCTGAAGTTTAGGGTTCAGAGTTCAAAATTCAACCCCGAAGGTTTTCGGGGCCAAGGTTTGCAATAAAAAACCCGCCGGACGCGCGCATCCAGCGGGCGGATGGAATCGCAGTTTTATGGCTGGGCCAGGATTTCCGCGCGCTGGTTGTGGTACTCCTCCGGCGTGATCTGGTTGGCCTTGTATTTTGCGAGCAAGGCTTGAAGTTGCGCTTGTTGGGTCGCGGAAACCGGCAGTAGCGGCGCTTCAATTGGCTTCAAGCCCAGTTCTTTTCCTGGAAAAATCGCGTTGATCTGGTTCGTCGCGCTCTTCACGCCGGGTTTGACTTTTATCGTGGCGGGCATCGCGGGACTTTGAGGAACTGTGCCCGCCTCGGGCGTGATTGCAGGAGGAGCCGGCTGCGTTGCGACAGGAGTGGGTGCCGCTGGTGTTGGCTGCGGCTCAACTTGCGGTGGCGGGGTTACCGGTGGATTTTCCTCCGGTGGCGGAGCGACGGGCGTTGTCTCTGCCGGCGGACTTTCTGGTTCGGGCGCAACAGATGGTGCGGGTGTCGGGACAACTGTATTCGGTGCGGTCGTCGTCTCGGGAGTTGCCGGCGGATTTTCCGCTGGCGTTGGCGCAGTCGTTGTGGCGGGTGTGCTGGATTCAGTTGTGGTTGATTGCGGCTCAGCTTGCGGCGCGGGAGCAGCGTTTGGCTCGGACGTTGTTGGTGTAGCCGCCGGTTGGGTTTCGGTTGGCGTCGGTGTCGCAGGCGTATTTTCCGCTGGCGGCGGAATGGCGGGTGTAGTCTCTGTTGGCATCGTTGCGTCCGGCGGACTTTGCGGTTCAGGCGCAACGGGTGCAGCGGGTGTCGGGTCAACTGCATTCGATTCAGGAGCGGCAATGGTGGTGGCGGTTGCAGGAACCGCAACGGCGGCTGCAGGAGCAGCGTCGGCAGGAGCGACGCTTGGCTCGGGCGTTGTTGCCGTGGCCGCCGGTGTTGGTGCTTGTGCGGGAACGGTATTGGTTATGGGCTGGCTTGGTTGCACCTCCACGGCGCCGGAAGGCATGACGACAACTGGCGGCGCCTGGGTTTGTTGCGTATCCAATTCGCTCATCTTTTGTTCCAAAGCCCCGCGCGCGGCGGCTTGAACCGGAGTGTCGTCCGCGCGGACAGAAATGAAACTCGCACAAAAGGCAACCGCACAAACCGCGGGCAACAACTTCATGATTTGCATAGCACTTTTCTACGCCAATTTCCCTTCGGATGCAACAGCTTTCCCAGTCGTGAAAAACAATTTTCGCCACACCTCCGGCAGCGGGTAAGCCAGTGTCGAACGCAGCAAAATCCCGCGCACTTCGGCCCGGGAAATTTTGACACCCTGCTGCAGGTCGAGCACGTTGCCGGCGCGCAATCGCTCAATCGTTTTCAGGCCAATCAAAATCGGCCACGCGCAGGCCAGCCGCACGCGCGCACAACGCCACGGCTGCGAATTGGTGTAAACCCAGCCCGCCGCCAGATGCGCCTCGGCGCGGTCGAGATATTCGTGAAACAGCGGACGGAATTTCACCTCGTTTGCTGGTGACAACAAAAACTCGGGTATCAATCCCGCCTTTTCCAGTTTGTCCGAGGGCAGATAGCAGCGGCCCTTTTTCAAATCCGCCGGCAAATCACGCAGGACGTTCACGAGCTGCAGCCCCTTGCCGAAGCGGATGCCGTTCGCCAGCAACTGCGCGTCGTCCAATCTCGCCTTCGGAAATAAATGCATGCGGCATATCTTCGTCCAGAATTCGCCGACGCAGCCGGCGACGCGGTAGGTGTAGTCGTCCAGTTCGGCGTCGGTTTGGAGCGCGATGACAGGTTGGAATCCAAGCTTTAGCTTGTCCTCGGCACGCTGAAGCGTGAACTCCAACGGCGCAAACCGGCGCAAGTCCAATTCCTGTCCACTTGTGATGGTAGCGAGAACTTCACGAACTAATTTCAAATCGGCTGATGAAAGCGTTTGCAGCAGCGCCAGGCTGTCCTCGACCTTTTCCAGCAGCAACCGCTCGGCGGACGAACCTTGGTGTTGCGCCAGTTCGCCGAAATTCAACGGCGCGGTGGATGAACCCAAAATGCGTTCGCGCAATCTTTTAAGCGCGTCGAGCCGTTGTTCAATCGGGACGAGTTCGGTGTCGGCGATGGTGTCGGTCGTGCGCGCGAGCAGGTAGGCGAGGCCGATTTGCGGACGGATCGCGCCCGGCAGCACGCGCAACGTCAGATAAAACGAGCGCGACGTCGCCTTGAGCAAATCATTGAGAGCGAAATTCACTGGCATGAAAGCGAATCACCACAAAATTTTCGCCGGATATTTTGAAAACTCCAGGTCGCGCGTGACAACGGTCATGCCATCGGCCAAGGCTTGGGCGATCAACAGCCGGTCAAATGGATCGCGATGATGAAACGGCAGGGCAACCAGTTGATTCAATTGCACGCAGGAAATCGGCAGCAGTTCAAAACCGTTGACTTCAAGCTGCTGCGGAAAAACTTCGCCGAACGGACGCGGCAGTTTCAATTTCTCCAAGCTCAATTTGACAGCGATTTCCCAAAGGCTGGCCGCGCTGACAAATTTTTCGTGCGCTGGATTTTCGATGTTCTCGCGGGCGGGAGCGCTCAATTGCGGATCGTTGCCGATGAACCAAAGCAGCGCGTGCGTGTCCAGCAGCAGCTTCATTTCATGTAATCTTTGAAGTCATCCAGCGGCGCGTCGAAATCCCGTGCCATCCAGATTTTTCCCGGCAAACTTCCGGCGTGCGCCTGGGCGTGCTTGGGCACCAGCGCGGCAGAAAGCTTCGCCTTCGGTTCGCCATTCTGCGTGATGGTGAACTCCTCACCGCCCGCGACCTGTTTGAGCAAATCCGCGAGCGTGGCCTGGGCTTTTTCAAGGGCGACCGTTTGCATAACGCTAAAAATTTAACCCGCCTTCCCGTGCAAGGCCAATTCTTTTCACGAGGCTGGTTTGCGGGCGCACTCGCGCGGGCAGCCGCGTCCCGCAATGCGGGATCAGATAAAACGAGCGCGAAGTCGCCTTAAGCAAATCAATCAGCAACTGTTTTGGCGAATCGGTCATTTCTTCGGAGCGTTCTTTTTGTCATTGAATTCAGGCCACCGTTTGAACTTTTCAGCAAAGGCAGCGAAACATTCGTATTCTTGTTGTAACACAAAACCCATGAGTCGAAGGTCAGAAGGTTTAGGCAGATTTGGTTTCGTATCACATTCGGTGTGATTAACCGAAACAAACAGCCTTGGAACGAGCATATTGTAATCCCGGTGCTTTTTTCGGACGCGCTCTGCTCCACCATGTCCCTTTTTCCAATTAATGGTGTCATCAAATTGTCGGAGGCGCGCTTTCAAACCGCCTTTTGATCTTGTCATGCCGATGTAAATGATTTCTTCGCGCCATGTAAATGGAGTTGAAGCAATGTCCTCGTCTGACAAGGCAATTACATAAACGCCTGGATTCTTGATTGTGTCGCCAAGCTGATCACGCTCGCGCCATCGTATCCATTTGGAAAAGCTCTTTGTCATTTTTTCTTCGAGTCTGCGATATAAAGCAGAACTTTGTCAATTTGACGTGGCGAAAGTTTGCGGCGAAACCGCTTTTGCAAATCTATTTTCAGCCAGAGACAACGCCGATAGAAACTCGCGTAATCTTTGTCAGATTCCTTTGGCGACAAACTTGGTAGTTGTTTTCCTCCTCTTGGCGTGACTTTCCGAATTGCTGCGACCGACCTTGAATCGAAGATAAAAAATAAATCTGGACGGTGGAAATGAAGATACTTTGACGCGAGTGAGCGTTTCTCAAGTTCTGAGATTTCGTAAAAAAGCTCTGTCAGTTTAGAATGTGTTTCAATGGCGTTTTCCGCTATGGGATTTTTTTTGAGTTGCGCAAACCATTTGTCAATTTCGGAGCGTCTGATTTTCGGAGCAACTTTTCTTTCGTAAAACTTGTCGCCTTTTGCATCCGAGCTTTTACTTTTGTGTCGTTCAATCGCCGCTGCGTAAGAACGTCCGATTAGCCAAATCTTCGCGATTATCTCTTGGTCTTTTTTGTGCAATGGGTGTTCGGAGCAGAGTTTATACAAAGCTTTGTTACCCAAATCCCAAGCACTCTTGGCGAGAGCTTTTTTGATTTCTCGCCCGCTGATTTTTTTCATTGAAAAAAACTTTTCACGAAAGCTGTTCCCGCCATCGCGCCAGTTGCTTTGCCACTTCCTTCGTTCCCGGTGCGCCGGTCAAATTTCGTTTCGCCATCGCGCGGTGCAGATCGAACACGCCCAGCGCGTCGCGACCAAAGGTTTTGTCCACGGATTGCAGTTCCGCGAGCGTCAACCGGTTGAGCGGTTTGCTGGCTTTTTCCGCCAGCGCCACGACCGCGCCAACTGCGTGATGCGCCCGACGGAACGGCATGCCTTTGCGCACGAGATAATCCGCGAGGTCGGTCGCGAGCAACGCCGGGTCGCTCGCGGCGGCGGCGCAGGTGGCGCGGTTGATCTTTGTGTTCCGCAACAACGCGGCCATGAGCCGCGTGGTGGCGCGCACGGTGTCGGCGGTGTCGAACAGCCGTTCCTTGTCCTCCTGCAAATCGCGGTTGTAGGTCATCGGCAGGCCCTTGAGCAGCGTGAGCAACGCGACGAGGTTGCCGATGACGCGGCCGGATTTGCCGCGCGCGAGTTCGGCGATGTCGGGATTTTTCTTTTGCGGCATGAGCGACGAGCCGGTGGTGTAGGCGTCGGCGATCTTGATGAAATTGAATTCCACGCTCGCCCAGAGAATCAAATCCTCCGCGAGCCGCGAAATGTGAACCGCGAGCAAAGCGCCGGCGGCGCAAAATTCGACGGCAAAGTCGCGGTCGCTGACGGCGTCCATGGAATTTTGCGTGAGCTGCGGTTTGCCGCTGGCGTCCACGAAGCCGAGCAGTTTGGCGACAAACACGCGGTCGAGCGGCAGCGTGGAGCCGGCAATCGCGCCGCTGCCGAGCGGGCAGACGTTCACACGCGAGTGGCAGTCCCAGAGACGTTCGCAGTCGCGTTCGAGCATTTCGACGTAAGCCAGCAGATGATGCGCGAAATAAACGGGCTGCGCGCGTTGCAAATGTGTGTAGCCGGGAATCAGCACGCTGGTATTTTTTTCGGCAAGCCTGACAAGTGCGCGTTGCAGACCGGCGATTTCACCGAGCAGTAAAACGATTTCGTCGCGGAGCCAGAGGCGCATATCCAGGGCGACCTGGTCGTTGCGTGACCGGGCGGTGTGCAGTTTGGCGCCGGCGGGCACGCGCCGCGTCAACCCGGCTTCGATGTTCATGTGCACGTCTTCGAGTCCGGCCTGCCACCGGAATTTTCCGGCTTCAATTTCGCGGGCGATGGATTTGAGTCCGCGCGCGATGGCGCCGACTTCGTTTTTTGAAAGCACGCCGATTTTGCGGAGCATGGCGGCGTGGGCGAGCGAGCCGAGGATGTCGTGCCGCCACAGCCGCCAGTCAAAAGAAACGGATTCGGTGAATTGTGCCACGTCCGCGCCGGGACCGTGCGCGAAGCGTCCGCTACGGGAAACGGGAGAGATTTTTTTCATGCGCTTAAATTTAACCGCCGATGGGGACAGGTTTTGAGATGCGGCGGCAAAATTCAATCCCAAAGACGCAAAAAAACCTTAAAAAACTTCGTTGCTGCCGGCGGGAGAATATGGAATGTTTTTTGAAGAAACCATGAGCGAGTTCACATATGCCTGTCCGGTGTGCGGCCAGCACATCAAGTGCGATTCGACGCAAAGCGGCACGACGATGGAATGCCCGACGTGCTTCCAGAAAATCACCGCGCCGCAAGCGCCCAAAA
>DAIRTX010000005.1:20175-38068 GCA_036803685.1 Verrucomicrobiota bacterium
CTGTGTTGCGGCAGTGGGGCTGTTTGCGTTCCATGGAAAAATTTTCAAGTCCACCAGCGGGCAAACCAATCAAATCGCATCTGCGTCGAATGGGAAGCAAATGCCTCCACCAGCGCCGCCCAAACCGATTGTCGGGCTGGCGTGTGCCATCTTCGCCAAAGGTGACAGCATCGTGCTTGGAGCCGGAACAAATGAGGCTGAAGTGAAAGACCCGGCACAGGCTTCATTCCTTGCTGCTTTCAAGGCTGATCTCGCGCGTCCTTTGCCATTTGAAGAGCCTCTGCCGTTGACAACGACTCTGCCCGGATTCGGTCGCGAAGTTCCGGGTGCCACCGGCGAAATCCGGTATCATGACTCATTCCCCGGTGGATTGGTAATCGGGGTAACACTTGCAGGTCTCGTCCCCAATCACAAATATATCCTCACCATCAACGGCGCCATCCAGCACGCGGGAAACAACAATTTGCCGGAACAATTGACACGCAACAATCCACAGAAGTATTTCGATTTTAGCCCGGCTATGACCGATGAGAACGGCCGCTATCAGGGCACATTTGGCATCCGGTTGCCGCCGGGTCCGTATGATGTCTATTTTTTTGTGAAGGACACCGCTGACTGGAAGATTGTCCTCTCCCACAGCCTCTTCCAATTCACGGTCGAGTGAATTCCCGGGTCAGGCGGAAAAGGGGAAGAACACACCGAAATCCGCAAACCTCCAACGCCCAAATAAAATTAAAGTGTGGTTGTTTGGGTCCCCGTCCCGCCCGGCACTACAAATAAAAATGCCGGATTGCAGTCTGGTTTTGAAAATGGGATGTTGAAACCAGGCAAAACACAGATCGCCCCGCGCCATGAGCGAATTCAAATATGCGTGTCCGGTTTGCGGCCAGCACATCAAGTGCGACTCGTCGCAGAGCGGCACAACGATGGAATGCCCGACGTGCTTCCAGAAAATCACCGCGCCGCAAGCGCCCAAAACGGACGACCCGAAATTTATCATAACGGGCACGAAAGTGGGCGAACGTCCCATTCCGGCTGCGGTGGCGGATTCGGGAGCGGCGCCCATGCCCATACCCGAAAAAAGTTTTCCCGGGCCGGCCATTATTTTTATCGTTTTGTTCTGTGTTGCGGCAGTGGGGCTGTTTGCGTTCCATGGAAAAATTTTCAAGTCCACCGGCCGGCCGGCCAGCCCGGGTGCCAACGCATCGGGCGGGCAACCAACGCCCGTGAAACCGCCCAAACCCGCCGTCGTTGCGCCGCCGGCCGATGACGCGCGTTGGATGTTGAACCTCGAGGCGGCGACGATTCCCGATTCGCCGGCGGCGGGGCGCATCCACGGACGGGACTTTATTTGCGACCGCGCGATTTTGCAGGGGGGCACGCTGACGTTGCGCGGTGCGACGGATTTGGGCGCGACGATCAATTTCGGCGGCGTGTTGCCCGAAGCGCTCGCCGGACAGTCCATCAATGTCGCCACCAACGCGGAAAAGGCGGCGCGGGTCATATTGCGTTGGAAGGAAGGCAACCTGTCCCTGCGGGAAAATTTCACGAACGGCTACGCGCTGCGGATCGAGTTCGGCCTGCTGGACAACAATCATCTGCCGGGAAAAGTTTATTTGTGCATGCCGGACGCCGAGAAAAGTTACATCACCGGGAACTTCAATACCGAAATCCGCAAACCCAAACCGCCCAAATAAAAGTGAAGCGCGGTTGTTTGGAGTCCCGTCCCGCCCGGCGGGACGGTCCGGGCGGCCTTGTTTTGCTTGCCGCGTAAACGCGGAACTCCAAACGCAAAAACTTGCCACGCGTCGTCCCGGCGCGGAAACTTCCGCGGGTGAACATCGAACTGCTCAACACCGGCAGCGAATTGATGCTGGGTCGCGTGCTGAACACGCACCAGCAATGGCTCTGCCGCCACCTCGCGGATCTCGGTTATGTCGTGACACGCCAGGTGGCCGTGCCGGACACGGCGCCCGACATCCAATCCGCCGTTCGTGAGGCGTTGAGCCGCGCGGATTTGATCGTCACCACCGGCGGGCTCGGCCCAACTTCCGATGATTTGACGCGGGATTTGATTGCGCAGCTTCTCGGCAAAAAATTGCGGCTTGATGATGCGATGCTCAATCACATCAAAAGACGTTTTGCGGTGCGCCGCCTGCCGATGCCAAAAAACAACGAGGTCCAGGCGCTCGTGCCCGAAGACGCGATGGTGCTGGCCAATCCGAACGGCACCGCGCCGGGGCTGGCCATGAAAATCACGCCGTCGGAAGGACGAGTTATACGAGTCCCAAATCCAAATCAAGTTGGGGACTCGCAGAGCTCGCCCCTCCGAACGCAATGGCTGGTGATGCTGCCCGGCCCGCCGCGCGAGTTGCGCCCGATGTTCGACAATTTTGTCGTGCCATTGCTCCGGCGCGAATTTCCGCTGGCAGCGCCGTTTGTCTGCCGCACGTTGCGGACGAGCGGCATCGCCGAGTCTCTCGTGCAGGAGAAAATTCAGGAACCACTGGCTGCGCTCGCGGTCGCCGGGCTTGAAATCGGCTATTGCGCGCGGACGGGGCAGGTGGACGTGCGATTGTCGGCGCGCGGCGGGAACGGTAAAAAAATTGTCCGCGCGGCGGAAGCGATCGTTCAAAAAATTCTTGGCGCACAGATTTACGGTTTTGACGATGAGGAAATGGAAACGGTCGTCGTCCGGCTTTTGACCGGACGGAAGAAAACTTTGGCGATTGCCGAGTCCTGCACCGGGGGTTGCATCGCGCATCGCGTGACGAATGTGCCGGGCGCATCGGCGGTTTTTCCCGGCGGGTGGGTGGTTTACAGCAACGAATCGAAGCGGAAATTTCTCGGCGTTCGCGCCGAAACGCTGGCGACTCACGGCGCGGTGAGCGAAGCGGTGGCGCGCGAAATGGCCGAAGGCGCGCGGTTGCAACTCGGCGCGGATTTTGCCATTGCCGTCACGGGCATCGCCGGGCCGGGCGGCGGAACAAAAGAAAAACCGGTGGGGACGGTTTTCATCGGGCTGGCCGGAGAGTTTGGAACGGTGGTTGAGCGCAAATTTAATCCTTATGAGCGCGAGACATTCAAGGAAGTCACGGCGTGGCAGGCATTGGAAATGCTGCGTGTGCGGTTGGTTTGTTCTTGAGGGCAAAAAAATTTGGAGTAGAGTAGCGCCGTTCAACGTCTTTGCTTGAATTGAACAGAAAGGTTGATTTCCGGACATGGCTTTGACCACTGAACCATTGATTGCCAAGAGCAATCCCGTTGAGGGCGACAGCACGATGTTTCGCAAACGCCGCGGCACGTTGTTGGTGGTGGACGATGAGGACGGGCCGCGGCAGTCGCTGCGGGTTATTTTCAAGGACGAATACGATATGCTGATGGCCGAGGACGGGCCAACGGCGATTGAGCTGGCGCAGAAGCATCCCATTGACGTGGCGGTGCTGGACATTCGCATGGCCGGCATGTCGGGCATCGATGTTTTGGAACGCCTCAAATACGTGAACCCGAGCATCGAGGTGATCATGATGACGGCGTTTGAAACGACGGATACGATTCGTCAGGCGTTGCGGCTGCGCGCATGCGATTACATCAACAAGCCGTTCGACCTTGCCACCATCCGCGCTGCCGTCAGCCAGGCAATGCAACGGCGCACGCTCGAAAGTGAAATTCACAGCAGCGCCGAAAAAGTGCAGGAATTGCTTTCCGAACTGCAAAACCAGAAGGTCGAGGAGCAAATTGCCAAAACGCGCGGCGACATTTACGCCAGCATCATCCACGACATCAACGGTCCGCTGACGGTCATTTCCGGTTTCGTGCAGGTGCTCAACCAGCGCCTCAATCGCGTGTCGCGGCTGGAAATGGAGGACTTGGAATTCATCAAGGACCGTCTGCGCATCATCGCGCGGCAGGTGGGGAATTGCGTGGAAATTTCCCGGCGCTACCTCGGTTTTCTCCGCCGTCAATCGGAGGAAGCCCCGCGCGTGAGCGTAAATCAATTGTTCAAAGACCTCGAACAACTCATCCGCGTTCATCCCGGCCGGAGCGACAACGAATTCAGCGTTCAGCCGATGGCCGAAGACCTTGGCGTCAAAATGAACGGCACCGACGTCATCCAGATTTTGCTGAACCTCGCCGTCAACGCCTTTCAATGCGCGCCGTTGAGTCATCGCGTCGAGGTCGGCGGTGAAATTTTGCGCGAGCCGCTCGATTTGACTGCGTTCAAGGACGGGCCAAACGACCGGCTGCTGAACGTCGAGAGCATGGACAATACCGCCCCGCTGGTGAAGTTGTGGGTGCGCGACACCGGGCCCGGCATCCCGGTGGAAGTGCTGCCGAAAATTTTCCAGCCTTACTTCACCACCAAAGGCCCGCGACAGGGGACCGGCCTCGGTCTCAACATCGTACAGCGGCTCATCAAGGAAGGGAAAGGCGCATTACACGTTCACACGCGGCCGGGCGAAGGGACGACGTTCACGATTTATCTGCTCGGCGCGAATCTGGCGAAGTAAATGTGAAATATGCGCGCCAAAGGTTTCATCGTTTTCAGTTTGATCGCTGCGGTCTGGGCCGCGCGTGCGGATGAAAAGCTGCCGGTGCTCAACGCCGGCAGCGAGGTTTACAGCAACGTGACGGTTACCACGGTCACGGTCACGGACATCTACTTCACCTACGCCAAGGGAATGGCCAATGTGAAACTGAACAAGCTCGACCCCGCGCTGCAAAAGCATTTCGGTTACAATCCGAAGAAGGCGGGCGAGGTGAAACAAAAGCAAGTTGCGGCCAACACCCAATACCACAATCGAGCCATCAATCAACCTTCGTCACGACCGCCGGCTGTTGCAGGCACAGCGCAGCCGTCATCTGCGGGACAGGCTTCAGAATTGTCATGGGGCACCGACTTGTCCACGGCCTTGAATCAGGCGCGGTCGGAAAACAAGATGGTGCTGATTGATTTCACTGGTTCAGATTGGTGTGGCTGGTGCATTAAATTCGACCACGATGTGCTGTCCACGGACAAATTCGCCGGCTACGCCAAAAGCAAGCTCATGCTGGTGAAGCTGGATTTTCCGCACCACAAACCACAGAGTGATGCACTCAAACGGGCCAATCAAGAACTGGCCACGAGATACCACGTTGATGGATTTCCAACATACGTGCTGTTGAATTTCGCGGGTAAGGAACTTGGCCGGCAGGTCGGGTATGCGGAGGGCGGCCCGGATGCTTTTATCGCCGAGCTGGATGGGTTCAGCAAACGTTGATTGGCTGGCGCGCCCGCGCCCGCGGTTATTGAATCAGCCTTCAGGGTTGTCGAGCAATTCTTGCAAACGAGTGCGCACCGCCGCCGGCACCCGCTCCAGCCAGCTTTCGTCCACCAATCCCACTTCCATCAGGTCGCGCAGATGCACGCGGTCCTTGTCGCGGAATGAAGTGAGTTTCATCCGCACCAGGGCGTCGAGTGAAAGCAGGCGGAAGGTTTCGGTTTCCTCCGATTCGAAAACGTCAGGCGCGGTCGCGGCGTAGTCAGGCCGGACTTTTTCAGCGGCAAAAACAATGTGAACCGCATCGCGCGCCTTGGCGTCCGGCCCGTCGAGAAACATGTCCAGGCCCGTCGCGTGACGATAAACAAATCCGGTTTGTTCCAGCGCCTCGCGCGCCGCCAGCAGGTCTGCCCGGCGCAATACAATGTCCACGTCCTGCGTGTTCCGCACCGCGGCTTCATCCACGCGTGAAACCCAGGCGGCCACGGCGTTTCCACCCGCCACGGCGTAAGGAACTTTGGCCTGCTCCAAAGCGCTTGCTGCACGAAGCAAACGCCGGCGCACATTTTCAACCGCGTTATTCATACGTTCCCAGGAAACTTCGTTGTATGTAGCAATGGCCATCTGACGTCCAGTTAATTTCCCAGATACTCCCGCGGATCAACAATCTTTCCGGCAATCGCGCTCGCGGCCACGGTCATCGGCGAGGCGAGGAACACCTGCGATTCCTTGTCGCCCATGCGGCCGGGGAAATTCCGGTTCGTCGCGCTGATGCACTTGATGCCGGCCTGGTTGATGCGGCCAAAGGTGTCCACCGGCCCGCCCAGACACGCGGCGCATCCGGCGTTCTCCGTCATCTGCACCCCCGCGCTCACGAGAATTTGCCAGACGGTTTCGTTGCCCCAATACGTCGTCTGCAAATCGCGGACGATTTCCGGTGTCGCGGGCACGCCGAACGTGTCAATTGTCACGTGCTTGCCGCGCAACACGCGCGCGCACTCCACGAAATCGCTCGTCTTGCCGCCGGTGCAGGAACCCACATAGGCGCGGTCGAGCTTGATGTGACCCATCTCCTTTGCCTTCTTGCGCTGGCCCGGATCGGGATGGCACGCAACCGTCGGTTCGAGCTGGTCGAGATTCACGACGAGTTCGTAAACAAACTTCTGGTCCTTGTCCGGCGCGACGGGTTCGTAAGTGGATTTCGTGCCGTTCAATTTCACGCGCGCGTCCACGTATTCCGCCGTGCGCGCGTCGAATTCAAAAATGCCGTTTTTGCCGCCGGCTTCGATGGCCATGTTCGTGACGGTCATGCGGTCGTCCATGGAAAGCGACGCCGTGCCGGGGCCGTCGAATTGCAGCGCGCGATACGTCGCGCCGTCGAAACCGATTTCGCCGATACAATGAAGGATCACGTCCTTCGCCATCACGCCCGGCTGCAATTTGCCTTCGAGGCGGAAATGCATCGTCTCGGGGACCTGGATGAGCAGCTTGCCGGTGCCCATGACGAAGCCGGCATCCGTGTTGCCGATGCCGGTGGCGAACAGGTTGAACGCGCCCGCCATGCACGTGTGCGAGTCCGTGCCGAACAAGATTTCGCCCGGGCGCGTGTGGCCCTTCGCCGGCAGCGCCGTGTGGCAGACGCCGGCGTAACGTGAACCGTATTGCCGGTTTAACATTCCCTTTTTCGGGTCGAAAACCCAGTGGCCGTTTGCGTCGTCAATCACGTCGTAGAAATACGGGATGCCCTGTTCGCGCACGAAATCGCGGAGGATGTCCACGTTGCGGTTCGAGAGCGAGTCGGCGGTGAAAATGTAGTGGTCGGGGATGATGACGATTTTGTTTTTGTCCCAGACTTTGGCGGTCTTGCCGAACTCGCGTTTAAACACGCCGATGGTGCCCGGCCCGCAAACATCGTGGGTCATGAGCACGTCGGCGTTCACCCAGATGTTGTCGCCGGCCTGCACAGGCGCCTTGCCCGCAGCCCGGGCGAGAATTTTTTCCGTCAAAGTCATAGGCTGAACATAATAACCGACCTGCGGATGGACTTCAACTGAACAAAAGCGGATGAAATGTTAAGCTTGATGGAAATTCAGATTATTACTCGATGTTTAGCGAAAGCAATAGCGAGCAAAACCTGGCGAATTTGAGAATTGGCAGGAACTTCCTGACTGATAGAAAAGGCGCAATCAAATTTGTTCTCTTTGAAAAAACCAGAATTCCATTTTGAGATGCCGGCCACTTTTTTATCATCGCAAAAGATTTCGCGCCTTTGATTTGTAGAAGGAAAGACTCGCCTTGTTTCTCTGGAATAAAAGTGAATTTCGTTCCTATAGCAAAATTTTTCTTTTTCAATTTGCCAGGAAGCGAGTCCCAGTGATCGGAAATTTTTACGGTTGGACCTCCAAAAGTCAAAGTTGCACTGCCGCGAGCAATACGAAGCGCTTGTTCTTTGCTGCCGGGAATGCTTGCTACAAGATTAAATTCCGTTCCTTTGTCGTGTCTTCCACCAAAAAGCCGGGAACTTTTGTCAACGCTCCAATATCCGGCTCTCTACATTCAAGAAGAATCTGGCGAGATTCAGGGTCATAAACATCAAGTTTGTCAGCCGTCTTTGCTTCAAGCTTTTCAACGGCGTTTTTAACGAAGAAGAGATTGCGGTTGAGAATATCCCCAATAGTTTTTTCAGACAGAGGCTTCTTGCAGAAAGAATTAGTATTTGATAAAAACCAAGCAAGAGAATTGTTCTTGCTTCACCTTCACCCGAAACGCACCGCCTGACTCCGTCCGAAACCTTTTTGAACCTGCTCCGCGGCCCGGTGCCCGTGCTGGCGCTCGCGCCGGTGATTTTGCCTTTGTAGAATTCTTCGCGAGATTCGCCGATTTCAATCAAAGCGTCTGATTTTGTCGGGATTATGATTTTGCGGCATTATTCCTGCTATTCACGACCGGTGTTTATGCGAAGGAAAGTACTGGTTGTTGAAGATGATCCGGATCAGCTTGAAATCACCCGCTTGAGTTTGAAGGCAGCCGGTTTTGCCATCGGCACTGCCGCCAATGGCATTGACGCCCTCAAAAAGGCCCGGACGGTGTCACCCGACTTGATTCTACTGGATGTAATGATGCCCGGATTGGACGGGTTCGCCGTTTGCGAAACATTGCGGGGAAATCCCGCCACAGTTTCCATCCCGATTCTCATGCTGACCGGTTTAAGCAGCCATATCAGCCAACTCGTCGCGTTTGAGTCCGGCGCCACCGATTATCTCATAAAACCATTCCATCCGGAAGAACTTGTCTCAAAAGCGGAAAAGTTTCTGGGTCGATCCCAGCGCCTCCTGGCGGGCCGAACCAATCCAGAGAGAAAACCCTCCCATCCGCACAAAAAATCCTCGCCCGCTTCGTCCGGTGACAAATGAAGCGATTGACCAGAGATGCCATTTCGGGCGGGCGGGCTTTGGGGGGTTGAAGCGGCAAAGGATTTTTCAACCGCGCCTTACGGTTTTACCTTCACTCGAAACCCACCGCGGCAGTAATTTTTCCCGGTTGCCATTGTAAAACTCCGCGCTGGCGAAAAAACTAACCCCGGCTCTGATAGAGTGCGACCAGGGCGGCGCCAATGGCTTGTGAAAGGTCGCCCAAGACGGCGGGAACGATTTTTATCTGCTGGCGCTGGGCGGGCCAGAGGTAGGGCCTGGCGGTTTCGCGGACAATCCGCAGGTAACGTTCGCGAAATTTCGGCGAGGTGACCTCGGCATCCATCAACCCGCCGCCGATGACCACGAATTGCGGATCCAGAGCCATGGCCAGGTTCGCCACGTGCAGTCCCATGGCGCGGGCCTGGAAGTCAAAAATTTCAACGGCCAACGGGTCGCCCTTTTGCGCGAGACCGCGCAGGGACAAAGCCTTTTCCTTGGCGCTGGCGGTGGATCGGGCCAGTTCATGGTTTGGGTATTTGACAATTTTATCGGCCAGCAAATACGGCAGGCCGGAGAGGGTGGTGTAAGCTTCGATGCAACCCCAGTCCCTGCCGCAGCCACAGGGGAATGGTTTGACGCCCAGGAGATGCAACGGTGCGGGCATGTGTGCGGTTTCCATGCCCGCCAGGGTGTCCCCCTCAAGTGGCAGGCCGTTTTGATCAATGAAAGCGCTGCCCAGACCGGAACCCGGAGCCAGCATCAGCACGGAAGCCCGGGTGTTGCCGCGGGCATATTGCGCCTCGGCCACGCCGCCGTATTTGCCATCATTACCCATAATCAATGGCAACAGACGCCCGGCTTGTATGGCCAGCGCCTGACTGTAAGCGGCGTGAACGTCCCAGCCCGCAAAGCTGGCGGGCAGATTGGCCGAGCGATCCAGCACACCATAACGCTGATACGGACCGGGAATGGCCAGGCCCACGCCCCTGATTTGCTGCCAGCTCAACCCGTATTGTTGGAGATATTCGTTGACGGCCGCCACCCAGCCCGCCACCACCGCGTCAGGTCCATTCTGGAGATTGGTGGGTCTTTGCAGCAGCTTGGTGGAGACGGTCTGGCCATCTTCCCAAACGGCGCCAACCTTTGAAGTTGTCGCCCCGCTGTCGGTGCCGATAAAAATATTCCGTTTCGCGTTCATTGTTAAATTGCAAAAAACCCCGCCCGCCGGATGGAGGCGCCAGGGTTTGTCTTGCGGCTGCCGCAAGAGGAAGCCCGGAACAAAAATGAATGGCAAGAATTTATTCTTAAACCGCCGATTTACTTCACCTTCATCCGGAATTCGCTCGCATTCGTGATTTTTCCCAGATCGCCGCCGTAAAATTCTTCGCGGTATTCGTCGGTTTCGAGCAGGTGCTGGTACAGCTCCTTTTTGTCGCGCTTGATGATGAACTTGAGTTCGTCGAGGTCGTCCGACCAGCGGAAGCCGTTGAAAAATTCCGCGCCGGCAAACTGTGTTTTATACAGCGCGGTTTGCGAGTAGCACGTGCCGAGGTAAAGCTGCTTGCAGCCGCGTCCGGCAAACAACTCCACCGCCGAGGTCATTATGAACATGCCGAGGTTGCGCGCGTAGTAGTTCAGGTCGTAGAACGCGTAGTAATAATAGGCGAGTTCCCGGCCCTCGATATAAAGCGTCGCCGCGCCGATTTCCGCGCCGGTCTTCGCGTCGGCGAACACGAGCAGATGCGAAATGATGGGCGAAGCGAACAATGCGTCGAGCCGCTCGAACGTCATCACGTCCTTGCCGAATTTGATGTCGGCGTAGGTCTTGAAAAATTCACGGCGCTCCGGCGTGTAATTATATTTGTCGCGCGGCACGAGCTTCACGTCAATACCCGCGCCCTTGCGCAGGATGCGGCGGTTTTCGGACGACGGCTTGAACTTCGCCAGGTTCACCCGCACCTGCCGGCAGAGATAAAAGCGGTCGAGGTTGCGCGACGACGGCAGGAAGCCGGCGTTGAAAATGTCCGACGGTGTTTCGCCCGCCTCCGGCACGGCCCAGATGGCATACGGAAACTGGTAGTGCTCGTAGTCGGAATTTTGCTCGGAAAAAAGGAGTTTCATTTGAATTTTAATCCCAAGCTGCGCCGCACTTCGGCGCGCAATGAGCGGTAATGTTTCAAAGCGAGCCTGGCTTCAGCCAAAGTGGCGTTGTCTCCGGGATAACGGAAGCTCACCGCATATTCGGTCAGTCCTTTGGCCGCCGCTTCGTAAGCTTTCCACAGCGGTTCGACGGGCAGCAGCAGATGCAACAAGACTACCAGGTCGTGGGTTTTGGGAAAAGGCAGGCCCGCTTCAAACAGCCGGGCCTTAAAATATTTTTCAATGGTCTGCTGACAGTGAAAACACGCGGCGTCGTAAACGCGCTGCTGGTGGCGGCGCATGATCTGGGAGGCGACCAGAAAATCTCCCTCGGCTTTCTCCACCCAATCACGCGTCAGGGGCTTCATAAAGCACTTTGCCGAGGTCGAGAATTTCCCGGGTGAAACAGTCTCCCCAGGCCGCCCGCTTGGAAATGAAGTTGGGAGTCCGCACCAGCAGGTCGAGCGGGAAGCCGGCGGGAATCGCGAGCCGGATCCGCAGGGACATCCGTTCACCGCGATACCGCGTGCGGTTCATGACGACGAGCAGGTCCACGTCAGAATCTTCCGTGGGCTTCCCGTAGGCGTATGAGCCAAACAGGATGATTTTACGGGGCTGAAACCGCTTCGCCACTGCGGTGCAAAAGGCTCGAATCTTGGCTCGTTCAACCATGTGTTTAGCGTAGTCCTGTGGCGGCAAATTGGCGAGCGGCTTTTTGTTCGCCATTTACAGATTTTCTCCGCAAGCGCAACCGCCAGCTGGTGAGCACTTCGTAGCTCACCGAGTTTTTCAGCTTCGCCATGTCATGCACGGTGATTTCCTCGCTGCCCTGGCGGCCCATGATGACGGCTTCGTCCCACATCTGCGCTTCGGGGATGGCCGTGATGTCCACCATCAGCGCGTCCATCGCGATGCCGCCGACGAGCGGGGCGCGCCGGCCGCGGATGAGCGCGCCGCCCTGGTTGCGCACGCGCGGAAAACCGTCGCCGTAACCGATGGGCAGCACCGCAATCCGCCGCTCCGCCGGCGCGGCGTAACGCATGCCGTAACCGACCACTTCGCCGGGTTTCAATTTTTGGATTGCCGCAATGCGCGCTTTCACGGACATGACCGGCTCGATGCCGGGAATCCGCCGGCAGACCGACGATGGGAAAACGCCATACATCAAAATCCCGACGCGGACCATGTCGAGATGCGCGTGCGGCAGATCGAGGAACCCGCCGCTGTTGCAGGTGTGGCGCAGCTTCACGGAGATGCCGCGCGCGGCCAGCCCTTGGAGGACTTCGTTGAAACGGGAGAACTGGAGGTTGGCAAACGTCTTGTCCGTTTCGTCCGATTGCGCGAAGTGCGTCATCACGCCTTCGAGCGAGAGCGATTTCTCGGCGCAAATTTGTTCGATGAGCGGCATGGCCTCGTCCCAGCGCACGCCGAAGCGGCTCATACCGGTGTGAATTTTCAGATGCACCGGCACACGCTTGCTGGCATGTGCGGCCGCGTGGGCGAGTTTGCGGACGGTATGAGGTTCATTGACGCAGACGGTCAGATTGTGTTCCACGCACCACGGTAATTCGGCTTCCTGCCGTTCGCCCAGCAGCAGCAGCGGCGCGGTGATGCCGGCGTCGCGGAGCGCCACCGCCTCTTCCAACGTGCTGAGGCCAAACCCCCAGGCGCCTTCCTCGAGCGCGATGCGCGCCACGTCGAGCGCGCCGTGTCCGTAGGCCTCGTCCTTCACGACCGCCAGCAACTGCACATTGCGCGGCAGATCGCGGCGGATGAGTTGAAGATTGCGGCGCAGCCGCGCGAGGTCAATTTCAACCCACGCCGGTCGCAGTGGAAAACTTGTTGAATCAAAGTCCATTAAATTGCTGGGAACTGTTTAACCACGAATCGTGCCAAATGACACGAAAAATTCGCTCTGAGAAAAGTGATCGGTTAGCGGACTTGCGCCGCTGTAAAATGTATTTAACCTCGCGCCAATTAAGGCATTTCGAAATGACCAAAACAACGAACTTGATGAACGACTCATGCAAGCATTTTATTGCATGGTTGGTGGCGTTGTTTTTGGTCGTGGTGAGCGCCCAACTATGCGTGGTGCAGCTTTATGGGTCGCCACTTCCGATGTGGGACCAGTGGTTTGAGGCCGACTGGTTCTTCAGGCCGTGGCTGGAAGGTCATCTGACATGGGAACACTTTTTTGCGCCCTTTAATGAGCATCGGATTCTCTTCACGCGCCTGCTCGATCTGGGCGTCATCTGGCTGAACGGGCGATGGGAGCCTTTGTTGCAAATGACGGTCAACGCGTTCATTCACGCGGCCTTTGTTTGCGGACTGGCATTTTGCCTGTGGGATTTTCTGGGGCGAAAAAACGGATGGTTCGTCTGTTTTCTGCTGGCGCCATTTTTCGCGCTGCCCTATGCCGCAGAAAACGCCCTTTGGCCGATGAATTCCCAACA
The DNA here is from genome assembly GCA_036803685.1 of Verrucomicrobiota bacterium. GTDB lineage: Bacteria > Verrucomicrobiota > Verrucomicrobiia > Limisphaerales > UBA11358 > UBA11358. The sequence continues at coordinate 33,442 of DAIRTX010000005.1, forward strand.
ATATTTCATGAGCCTCTTCTGGTTGGCGACACTGGCTGGACTCGGGTTTGGAAAACCGGGCAGCCGGCGGTGGTGGTTCGGATTGACCGCGGCAATCATGGGTTTGTTTACCATGGCTTCAGGTTTGCTCGCACCCGTGACTGTTGGCGGATTGACGATTTTGCGCGCCATCAAACATCGGCGGATGGAAAAGGGAAATTTAATTACGCTCGTTTCCTGCCTGGCTGTCATTGGGTTGGGTTTGGCTCTCCGCGTTACGATGGAAGAGGACCGTCCCTTGCGGGCGCATACGTTGATGGAATTCACCTCCGCCTTGGCGCGCAACCTGACTTGGCCGTTTTTCCGCACTCCGGAAATGGTGTGCCTGATTCCCTTGCCCCTGGCTTTCCTGGTGGCCCTGTATTTTCGGCCAAACTTTCCGGAACCGCGGGTGGCCGAGTTTCTGCTGGCATTGGGACTGTGGGGCGGCTTGCAATCAGCCGCGCTTGCCTATGGACGCGCGAATTATGGGGACATTATTCCGGCCAGCCGGTACATGGACGTGTTGAATATCTTTGTCATTGCCAGCCTTTTCGCAACGGTGTTGCTCCCGCAGTTATGGCCGCACGGCCAGTTTCCAAGTTGGGCCGGAATGCTGTTGCCGCTGGTTTTTGCCGGCGTCATTTTTTTCGGCCTTTGCCGGATTTCACAAATTGTGGTGGACAATCTTTTGATTCCCACCCGCATGATGAACCTGGTGGCGGAAGAACGCGTGGAAACATTCATGGTCACGGGTGACGCGGCCGGATTTCTTAAAAAACCCACCGTACGCCCGGACCCAAAGCTGGTCCTGCAAGTGCTGAACAATGCAAAACTGCAGACCATCATGCCCGCAGTGTGTCTTCCGCCATCGTCCGCACAAATCCCGGGTCGGTTGGCCGTCCTTTCGCAGTGGCTGCTGCGCCATTCCATGCCGATATTGATGTGCGGGCTGGTCTTGTTTGTCAGTCTTTGTGGATACGGGTTGGCGCGCGGGACCCCGGGTTTGGCGCGGGCGAATCCGGCGGGAATCATCGTCTTGCTGGCCGGCTTGGCCGCCCTTGGCTTTGTTTGGTCGAAACGTTCGCTCCAACGCGAATCGGTTGAATATGCACTCCAGCGCGAACTGGCCGTGCATTTCAAGTCCGTGGACAACTTTAAGCGCGCAGCGATACACGAACACAAGGCGGAAGCGTTAAAACATCAAGGGAATTCAGATGGTGCCCGGCGGCCATAAACTTTTCCCGATGTCCGTCCGGAAATAGCTCCCGACAACCCGGATTTTGCGGATGTTCGCATAGGCCTTCGCCACCGCCGCGTCGAGCTTGGGCGCCAGCGCAATCACGTCCGCAATGCGATGGCCGGTGGACATGAGCTTTTTGTCCGCGCCGCGCGCGACCTCATTCCACCAAACGTCGCAATCGAATTTCCCGTCCACTTCCAGCGGCAGATGCGGGCTGCGCACCTGGATGAAGGGATAGCCGTAACCGGCCAGCGTGAGCGAACAGCCGAAATTGAGTTTTTCGTTGAACTGCAGGTCCAGCTTCTGGTTCTGCGCGGTCCGCAAAACAACTTCTGCCGGATGCTTGAGCATCCGCAAGATCATCGGGCCGGAAGTGACGCCGATGCGGATGTTGTATTCGATGACGTGCCATTGGCCGGGTGGCTGCGACGCCCCCGTCGCAGAAGTTCGGCGACGGGGCGTCGCCGCCACTTTGATGGCGGTGACCTGCAACGGGCCGTTGAATTTTGCCGCGCGCAACCAGGGCAGCAACGGATGGATGAGTTTTCGCGCCAGGCCGTATTTGTCGTCCGGATCGCGTTCGACCAACCCGCCGAGCGGCGCGCCGGCCACAACGCCCTGGTTGCCATTGAAGGCGTATTTGTATTCCTGGTTCGTTACGAGCGAATAAATCTCGCCGCCGCTCACCAGCACGATGTGTCCGGCCTCGGCGCGACCGAGATATTCCTGCAAAAAAACCCCCTCGGCATAATTGACGTGCCGCAGCCACGCGCGGGTGTCCTCGACCGTCTCGCACAGAATCGTGTGGATCGGGCTGGTCGGCGAGCAGAGCGGATTTTTGATGACAAACGGCTGCGGATGCCGCGCCAGAATTTTTTCGGCCTCCAGGCGGTTTGAGGCAACGTAGGCTTGGGGGAAGGGAATTTTGAAGTCCGCGCACAATTTGCGGGCGAAGTCGCGCTCACGCTCAATCCGCATCGCCTCGCGCGTGGGACTGAAAATGCCAACACCCGACTGCATCAAATCCTCCGCCCAGGGTTGCAACGCCCAATCAATGGACTGCGGGATGACGACCTCAATGCCGTTTTTCTTGAGCAGTGGCACCGGGCTGGGAAAGGCGTTGCGCGAAAAGGTTGGCCCGACCAGCGACGGCGGGAAATGGCCGTAATTGCGGGTAAGATAGGTTGAGATCCCGCCTTGCGGGACGCCCGCATCGGCCAGCACCCGCCCGATGCTGTGCGCGAACGAGCCGACGCCGAGGATCATGACCGATGCCGTCGTGCGCTGCCGATTGGATTTTTCCCGGACCGTTTTTTTCACTTTTATTTTTTCGGTCGCCGCTCAGTTTGGCGACGGCTGAAGTTATTTGCCTAGTTTGGAAAAACTGCGAACTTTTACAACCATGAACGATGAAATCTTGCAACGGCTCGAACGCATCGAAGCACACGCCGCCCATCTGGAACATCAGGTCGAACAGTTGAATGGGGTGGTTGTCGAACAAGGCAAGCTCGTGGAGCATTTGAAGAAACAGATGCAGCGTCAGTCGGCGGTTTTGGAAACCATGGAATTGGAACGCATCAAAGCCAACAACCCCAAGCCGCCGCACCACTAGGGCGTGTTTTCAAAATCAGCCGCCGCCAGAAAATATGCGCGGATTTGGCGGCAGCTTTTGGACTGCGCTGGCAGAGCGCAGCGGCGACAGCGCTTTCGCAGGGTGGATTAGTCGGCGATCTTTTTCCAAAGCGGCGTCGCGCTCCGCTTGCCGCCGCAGTCCAAATTTGATCGTTTCTCGACTTTGCCCGCCAATTTGCTACGTTGGTGTCATGAGTTTTGTCGCTGAATTCAATTCGTTGCCGCTGGAATCGCTCGTGAAGCGTTCGCAGTCGGCCGGCATCCAGGCCGTGCGCGAGAGCATGGCGAAGACGAAATTGTCGCTCGCCGATTTCGCGCACCTGATTTCGCCGGCGGGCGGGGAATTGCTGGAACACATGGGCCGGCGATCGCACGCGATGACGCAGCAGCGCTTCGGCAAGGTCATCCGCCTGTTCGCGCCGCTTTACCTTTCCAACGAGTGCGTCAACAATTGCAAATACTGCGGCTTCTCGCGCGACAACCCGATCCTGCGCGTCACATTGTCGCTGGAGGAAGTGAAGCGCGAGGCGGCGGCAATCAAGGCCCAGGGCTTCCGCAACCTCCTGCTGGTCGCGGGCGAACATCCGAAATTTGTCTCGAACAATTACCTGCGCGATTGCATCGCCGTGTTGCATCGCGACTGGCCGGGCATTTCGCTCGAAGTCGGGCCGATGGAAGCGGCGGATTATCGGCCGCTCGTCGAAGCGGGTGCGGACGGGCTGGTGGTTTATCAGGAAACCTATGACCGCAAAGTCTATGCGGACATGCACACCGCCGGCCCGAAACGGAATTTTGACTGGCGGCTCGAAACGCCGGAGCGCGGCTACGCGGCGGGATTCCGGCGGCTCGGCATCAGCCCGCTTTACGGCCTGGCCGACTGGCGTTACGAGGCCATCAGCGTGGCGGCGCATGCGGATTATTTGCTGCGGAATTGCTGGAAGGCGCAGTTGACGATTTCCCTGCCGCGGCTGCGTCCGTGCGCGGGCGAATTCCAGCCGCTCACGCACATGACCGACCGTGACTTCGCGCAACTCGTCTGCGCGTTACGGCTGATGTTCCCCGACGTCGGCCTGGTGCTTTCGACGCGCGAACCGGCGAAGCTGCGCGACGGTTTGGTTCCGCTCGGCGTGACGATGATGAGCGCGGGCAGCCACACCGAACCCGGCGGTTACACCGGCGCGGGCAAGGAAAAAATCCATCACACCGAGCGCGGCCGGATCGTGGAACTCGCGTCCGGCGCAAGCGAATGGGCGCCAACGCCAGAAAATGCGACGAACGCGACCGGACAGTTTCAAATTGCCGACGAACGTTCATCGCAGGAAGTGGCGGAATTGATCCGCCGTCTCGGCTACGAACCGGTGTGGAAGGATTGGGACGCGGCGCTGACGACATAAATCAGGAACATCGAACGCCCAACATCGAACATTGAACGTCCAATGTGCGGGAGTTTGAAAAACTTCGATGTTCAGAGTTCGATGTTGGATGTTCGTTGTTTGGCTAAAACAAATTACAAAAACTTGAACATGCCTACGGTCATCGCCAACGGAAAGCCAATCAAGGCCAGATTGCCGTGTTCGATTGAGGATTTTCTGGTCGCGCAAAACCTTTTGCCGCGCAGCGTGGTGGTGGAGCACAACGGCGAGGCGGTCGCGCCGTCGGAGTTTTCCCGGCGCCAGCTCAATGCGGGCGACCGGCTGGAAATCGTCAAAATCGTCGCGGGCGGGTGAACCGGCG
>DAIRTX010000005.1:38168-76373 GCA_036803685.1 Verrucomicrobiota bacterium
TCTGAGCCTGTCGGGGCGTGGATATTGTGGATGCCTCCCCCAAAGCGGTGTCCCCGAAGGCTTTCGGGGTTGCCACCGCACTCCAATAACCTGGCGGCAGTTCGGGACGGTTCATGGGTAGGTGCCGTGTCGGCGTCCCTCCCAAAATGAGTCGAGGCGGTCGCGCCTTCGGAATTTCCCCGGCGCCAGCTTAATGCGGGCGACCGGCTGGAAATCGTCAAAATCGTCGCGGGCGGGTGAACCGGCGTTACAAAACTTTGTCGCATATGCGACAAAGTTTTGTATGGTCTTTTGCGACGGTTCAGAGAAGGTTTTCCTCAATGGTGAAATCGCGCATCGGCACCATGAACCACGGCTGTTTTTTGGACTGCGCCGGCAAAGCGTAGCGGCGACGGCGCTTTCTGAGCCTGTCGGGGCGTGGATATTGTGGATGCCTCCCCCAAAGCGGTGTCCCCCGAAGGCTTTCGGGGTTGCCACCGCACTCCAATAACCTGGCGGCAGTTCGGACGGTTCATGGGTAGGTGCCGTGTCGGCGTCCCTCCCAAATTGAGTCGCGGCGTCGCGCTTTGCGCTTTCAGTTTCGGCGGGCGCGGGTTTAAGCTGTGGCCATTATGGACTTGGACTGGCTGACCAACTTACTCTGGCACAATGGCAAACTGATTGGCATTGATTGGGGTTTCTGGAAGGTCATCGGCTGGCTGGGCAACGCGGTCTTCTTCACGCGCTTTTTCGTCCAATGGTATGCCACCGAAAAGAAAAAACGCGTGGTCGTGCCGACGGCGTTTTGGTGGTTGAGTCTGGCGGGTTCGCTGCTGCTGCTGGCTTATTCGTTGCACAAGCAGGATTCCGTTTTTATTTTCGCCTACGTCTTCACCTGGATTCCTTACATTCGGAATCTCATTATCCATCGGCGGCACAAGGAAGCGCACACGGATTGCTCCGGTTGCGGCAAGAGTTGTCCGCCGCAGTCGAATTTTTGTCCGAATTGCGGCGCGCGGCTGGCGGCGACTACTTCTTAGTTTTAGGCGCGGCCGGCGCGGTGGCGGGTTGCTCCACAATCCCGTATTTTATTAGAATCGGCTGGAAGTCGGGGTGCGTGACGCCGTAAGCCGTGAGTTGCTTCACAAAATTTTCCATGCCCGCGCGTCTTTGGGCGAACGCCTGAATGATTTTTGTGGCTTGCGGTTTAATGGCGTCAATGTCTTTGCCGGTGACACTGGCCTGGCGATACAAATAGACGGTGAGCGTGCCGCTGACGACGACGAGCGCGAGCAGCAGCGTGAAAACCTGATGTCGCAAAGCGACAATCTGATCCATCAATTCGGTTTGCACGGGGCGATTTGTTTCAGATTCGTTCATGGCAATTAGCGGGGGGCGGGTTTGGCTTGAGCGAGCTGCAAGATGCGAAGAATGTCCGCGTTCGGATTTTTCTGGCTGTAGGCGAACGTGTCGTTCGCGAGCGCTTCGACACCCATGCTGTAGGCGTTGGCCTGGGTTGCCTGCATTTGAAGGGAGCGCAACGCGCGCGTGCGGAAAATCGTCTGCAGCGCGAAAATCACGCCCAAAATCGCCAGCACAGCCAGCACGAGATTTAAAGCAGTCATAATGTTGTCATTTTTCATAAGATTATGGTGACTTTATCGAAACGGCGGTGGATGTCCACTGAATTTTTGCGGCGAAAATGAATTGATTTTACGTGGGGCGAATGGCATTGCTTTTTGTAATTCAACGACACCTGGTGGCTAAAGAAGAGCCAATTGAATTAAGTGGAAACGTTACCCAAGTGCTGCCCGGCACGATGTTTCGGGTGGCGCTGCCTGACGGTCACGAAGTGCTCGCGCATATCTCCGGCAAGATGCGCAAAAATTTCATCCGCATCAGCGTCGGCGACAAGGTCAACGTTGAGATGTCACCCTACGATTTGAACCAGGCGCGCATCACGTACCGGCACAGCTGAACGTGATGCGTGAAACGTGAGACGTGATTCGCTATTTCACGTTTCACGCATCACGTTTCACAAACCCCGTTTCAGAACTCGACTTTGGCCGCTCGTTCAGCATCTTTTCTCCATGCAAATCCATTTCTTCGGCGCGACCCGCACCACGACCGGCTCGATGTATCTGTTCGAGGTCAACGGCAAGCGGTTGTTGCTCGAATGTGGTTTGTTCCAGGGCCGCCGCGAGGAATCCATCCAGCGCAATTGTTGTTTTCCATTCGACCCCAAGCAGGTGGACGCCGTGGTGTTGAGCCACGCGCACATTGATCACGCGGGCAACCTGCCGAACCTGTGCAAACAGGGTTACGCCGGCAACATCTACTGCACGTTCGCCACGCGCGACCTTTGCAGCATCATGCTCGTGGACTCCGCGCACATCCAGATGGACGACGCCGCGTTCGTCTCCAAACAGCGCGCGAAAAAACATCTGCCGCCGGTCGAACCGCTTTACACCATTGCCGATGCGGAGAAAACGTTGCATCAATTCGTTGCCTTCAACTACGAACGCCCGTTTCTGGTTGTGGACGGCGTCACCGTCACGTTTCGCGACGCCGGACACATTCTTGGCGCGGCGCAGGTCATTGTGGATGTGCGCGAGGGCAATCGAAAATTCCGTTACCTGTTTAGTGGCGACGTGGGCCGCGGCAACGATGAAATTCTCCGCGACCCGGAGCCGGTGGAAAACGTGGATTATCTGCAAATCGAATCCACCTACGGCGGGCGGGAGCATTCCGTCCGCACGGACGCCGATGAAACCGTTGGCCGGCTCGTGCTGGAGACCTTGAATCAAAAAGGCAAGGTCATCATCCCGGCGTTTTCGGTGGGGCGCACGCAGCAGATTGTTTATGTGCTGCACCAGCTCACGCTCGCGGGCAAATTGCCGCGCGTGCCGATTTTCGTGGACAGCCCGTTGAGCGTGAACGCCACGGAGATTTACCGCCTGCACCCGGAATGTTTCAACGACAGCATCAACCAATTCCTGCACGAAAAGGCGAACCCCTTCGGCATGGAAAATCTGACTTACATCCGCGAGGTGGCCCATTCGATGAAACTCAACGACCTCAAGGAACCCGCCATCATCATCAGCGCGTCGGGCATGTGCGAAGCTGGACGCATCCGGCATCATCTCAAAAACCACATCGGCGATCCGAAGAACCTGATTCTATTCATCGGCTTCTGCGCGGAAAATACGTTGGGCGCGCAAATCGTGGCCGGGCGGAACCCGGTGAACATTTTTGGCGAACCGCAACTGGTGCGCGCCAAAATCGTTTCACTGGACACCTACTCCGGCCATGCGGACAAAAATGAATTGCGCCGTTATGTCGAAAAAATTTCCGGCGACCTCAAAAAAATCTACTGCATCCACGGCGAAGAATCGCAATGTCTGGCGCACGCCGAAACGTTGCGCGCGATGAAACCAAAAGCCGAAGTCATCGTGCCGGAATACAAACAGGCGGTGGAGATTTGAGTGGTGATAACGCCTATTGACAACTAATGTTATCAGTCTAAAGTTATCCCATGAACGTCGCGTTAAGCAAATACTACGAAGATTTCGTGGCCGACTTGATCGAGGGCGGGCGTTATGGCAACTCCAGCGAAGTCGTGCGGGCGGGCTTGCGTGCTTTGGAAAAATCCGAGCAGGCGGCCACCCTGGACATTGCCGATTTGGATCGCAAGCTTCTAGCCGGAGTGCGCAGTCCGGCCCGGCCGCTGGCTGACGCTGATTTCGACCGCATCCGCTACCGCACCCGCCGCAAGCTCAAGGAACTTGAAGCCGCTTAAAATCATCCGCTCGGAAGAAACGATCCGGGACGTGGCGGACATTCATCTGTTCATCGCGATGAACAACCCCGCTGCCGCTGAACGTTTTCTGGATGCGTTGCTTTTGAGCTTTCGCACGCTGGCGCAATGGCCGGAAGTTGGCCCGTGTTACCAATCCAACCGCGCCGAGCTTTCCGGGATGCACTTCTGGCCCGTGCGCCGCTTCACGAATCATCTGATTTTCTACCGCGCGACGGGCAAGCCGCGCCGCCTGCAAATCATCCGCGTCCTCCACGGCGCGCGAGATGTTCCGCAAGTGTTGGGTTGAGCCTCGCCCATACGGAAACGTTGCGCGCGATGAAACCAAAAGCCGAAGTCATCGTGCCGGAATACAAACAGGCGGTGGAGATTTAAGAAGGCGGAAACATCGAACATTCAACATCCAACATCGAACATCCAATGCCGCCGTCCGCAGCCCTTCATTGGATGTTGGGCGTTGGTTGTTCGATGTTGGATGTTATTGTGATTCGTCACTTGCCCATCGTCCCGTTGGGGCAAAGCAAAGGCGAGCAAATCTGAACGTGCCGGAATACAAACCGGCGGTGGAGATTTGATTCTGCGAAGAGAAATTTTATTGCGCGAGCAAACTGCGGACGGAAATGTCCTCGTCAATGTCTTCCCAATGAATTCCCACGCCGCCGCCGATGAGCCGCCAGTTTTTGCGTTGCTTGGCAGTCGCGCTGCGCAAACGCGGAAACCATTCCAGCGGCGCGGACACTTGCCGTCCGTCGGCCAGCGCCACGACGAGCGAATCTTCACTGAACGTGACGTTCACCGCGTCCGCCACCGGTTTAGCGATTGTGGTATTCATTCCAAGCCAGTATAAACTGTTCGCGATATTCTTCAACCATTTCGCGCAACGCCGTCAACTCATGGCTGCGGAACGCGCGCGACTCGGCCAGTTCCACCATCGGTTCGAGCCAGAACTTCGCGTATTTCTCCGCCCGTTCCACGTGGATGTGCGGCGCTCATGCCCTTCGCGACTGAAAAAGAAAAAGCGAAATCCGCGTGTTCGCATCACTTCCGGCATGAACCGAAGTGGATCGCCGGAAATTTTTGAAACAAGCGGAGAATTTCAAACCCAAGTCATCGTGCCGGAATACAAACAGGCGGTGGAGATTTAAGAAGGCGGAAACATCGAACATTCAACATCCAACATCGAACATCGAATGAAGGGTTGCGGGCGGCCACATTGGTTGTTCGATGTTGGATGTTCTTTTTGCTTCGTCACTTGCCCATTGTCCCAGCGGGACAAGTGACAATAGCCCGGCGTTTCAACGCCGGGTTGCCTGCGGGGGAGGATGCGTCCCAACGGGACGGCTGAAATTTAATCCCACAGATAACGCTCGTCGTATTCGATGCGATGTTTTTTCAATCCCGCAACGCGGGACCAGAAATTCCTCCTGAAACGTCATCTTGCGGTGATGCTTTTCCTGTCCCTTAATGTATTCGATGGTTTTGTCCAGTTGTGACACGCTCACGCTGAACGCGCCGTATTCCTCCTGCCACGCAAACAGCCGGTGTTCGGAAAAAGTTTCATGCACCCATTTTGACGAGCCGCCCTTGATCAGTTGCAGCGCCTTGGAAATCGCCATGGTGGACGGCAGCGAAAGCAAAATGTGGACGTGGTCTTCTACGCCGCCGATTTCGATGGCCTTCATCTTGTTCTGCCGGGCGATGCCGCCAAGAAAAGGCCAGAGCCTTTCGCGTAATTCCGGCGTGATGAGCCGCCGCCGTTCCTTGGTGCTGAAAACACAATGAAAATAGGCGCTGACGTAGGACATGGCATCCATTCAGCCGTCCCTGCGGGACTTTGGCAATACGGAATTTCTCCCGGCGTTGAAACGCCGGGCTATTTTCATCTGCGCCTCCGGCGCGGAAAATCAGGCATCAATCTTCAAACACCAATCTGTTTCTCAATCGCGCCTCAGATTTTTTAATCACACGAACACCGTCTGCCCGAAGCCGCAACGCAGCGATTGACAATAGCCCGGCGTTTTAACGCCGGGTCGGTCGCAAAACAATCACCAGTCCCGAAGGGACGGTTGAGATTTTCAAAATGAAATCATTGGCAACGGAGGAAAAATGCGACGCCCGTTCAGCCGTCCCCGCGGGACTCACGTTGCTTTAATCCCTGAAATTTACAAACTGCACCGGCACGGGAAAATCCTGCGCACGCACGGCGGCGATGACGGTCTGCAACTCGTCCCGGCTCTTGCTGTTCACGCGCACTTCGTCGCCCTGGATCTGCGTGGTTACCTTGAACTTGCCGTCGCGGATGAAGCCGGTGATTTGCTTGGCGATGGTGGATTCGATGCCCTGCTTGATCTTGATGCTCTGCCGCGCGTGGCCGAGCGGAGAAACGTCCGGCTCGGCCGTTTCCACGCTCTTCAGGCTGATGTTGCGTTTGGCAAGCCGGCCCATGACGATTTCCGCAAGCGCCTTGATTTTGAACTGGTCCCCGGCCGAGAGCTTGATTTCATTCTTTTCGAGAACAATTTCCGCGTGGCTGCCCTTGAAGTCGAAGCGGTTGGCCAGTTCCTTGTTGGCCTGGTTGACGGCGTTTTCGATTTCCATCGAGTTGACCTGCGAAACAATGTCGAATGAGGGCATGGCCACAGCGTAAAAGGACGGCCGGGAAAGAAAAGCGAATTTGCCAATGATCATGGCCGTGACATTTCCTCCTGGGAGCGCCGGCGTCCACCCTCCGCAGTGCTGTTACGGAGGCCGGGTCCCGCCGGCTCGCTCCGGACGACAGATTATCCACTCGCCGGCGGGGACGCCAGCGCTCCCAGAACCCGCACCGGATTATCACACCGTGCAATTTGTGGGTTGAACCGCTCCGCGGTTTTTGCCAGTTTCAGTTCAAACCGAACCGCTTTGGGCGAATGATCAAATGAGCGAAATTAAATCGAACGCCGACATCGAGCCGTGTCTTTCGGTCGTCATGCCGGTCTATAACGAAGTGGCGACGGTGGCCGAATTGATTAAAATCGTTCTGGCGCAGCGTCCGGTCCGGCAACTGATCATTGTGGACGACGCTTCCACGGACGGCACCTGGGAAAAATTGCAGGCGGCCACGAACGGCGATGTGCGGGTGACATTGGTGCGGCATGAGAAAAATCAGGGCAAAGGCGCAGCTTTGCGCACAGGGTTCGCCCAGGCGATCGCGCCCGTCGTGATGGTTCAAGATGCCGATTTGGAATACGATCCGACGGAATATCACCGGCTGCTGGCTCCGATTTTATCCGGCAAGGCGGATGTGGTGTTTGGCTCGCGGTTTCTGGGCGCCGGGGCGCATCGCGTGTTGTATTACTGGCACTCGGTGGGCAACAACCTCCTGACCACCTTTTCCAACATGGCCACCAACCTTAATCTGACGGACATGGAAGCCTGCTACAAGGTCTTCCGGCGCGAAATCATTCAACAGATCAAAATTGAAGAGAACCGTTTTGGTTTTGAGCCGGAAGTGGTGTCTAAAATGGCCCGGTTGAAGGTGCGCATCTACGAAGTGGCGATTTCCTATTACGGGCGCACCTATGCGGAAGGCAAAAAAATCGGCTGGCAAGACGGAGTTCACGCCTTTTGGTGCATTTTCAAATATAACTTTCTGCGGAACTGATGCGTGATCATGTCAACGGCTGTCCTCCTCTGGGTTTGGTTCTTTGCACTGCAATAGGTCAGAATCATCGTGCGCCGCGAGGATTTTCCGTCGCGCATGTTTTTCCTTCCTCTCCCCGCGACGGAGGAGTGGGGAGAGGATCGAGGAGAGGGGCATTCCAGCTTCATGCCGCAAACGCGCCGCCTCTCCCCGGCCCTCTCCTCCATGGCCTGGAGGAGAGGGAGTGTTTGGTTGCGGCTTCGCCGCGCTGCGTTCTCTTGCGGCTAAATGAACTGCTGAATTTAGGTTGAACGGCCGGCCGGATGATTTTTTCGGACACGGTTTCTGAACAGGCTTGATGACGGGCAAAATTCCGCTAACATCACCCTTGGATCATGGAAGTCCGCAGCATTGAAACCATTGTCAAGGCGCTGAACGGCGCGAAGGTGAAATATCTCATTGTCGGCGGCCTGGCGGTCAGCGCGCACGGCTATGACCGGCTGACGGTGGATGTTGATCTGGTCATCGGCCTTCAACCCGAAAACATTGCCCGTGCGCTTCAAGCTTTGCAGTCAGCCGGCTGGCAGATGTCCATCCCCGTGACCGCGGAAGATTTCGCCAATCCGAAACTCCGCGAATTCTGGCGCAAGAAAAAAAACATGATCGTGCTTAGACTGTGGAGCGATGAACACCGGCGGACGCCCGTTGACATTTTCGTTTATGAGCCATTCGACTTCAAAAAAGAATTTGCCCGGGCAAAATGGGAGCCGGTGGCCGGAAAAATTCGCGCGCCGATTGTTTCCTACAAAACTCTTCTGGCCATGAAAAGACGGGCTGGACGGGACAAAGATTTGCTGGATATTGAAGCGTTGAAAAAACTCGATCCCTACCGATGAGCAAAAAAGAATTGCGCAAACTTTGCACGACACCCGATTGGCGATGGGGCACCTTTGAAGGGGCGGAATTGCACACGCTGCTGCTGGGACTGTTATGCACCTTCCGCGAAAAGCTGGAGTGGCTGGAGGAGGCGGAAACCCTCACCCTTCGTTTGCGCGCCAGCCGTGAGAAAGCCCGCGTAAAAAGCTTCGCTTCACGCGGTAGGAATCCCCGTCGTTGACTTGAGGTGGGGTCATCGCGCCCTGCCGCGCCGAAGGGCCACATTTTGGGACGAAGGCGGGTGCGATGACCGCGCCGCGCAGAACGGCGCAATCGAGGGGGCAGAACCTTCCCGGGCGACCAATTTGCGGAAGTTAAGGGCGTAAAGCCCCGTGGGGGCCACGCCCCTTTACGGGGTTGGTTTTGAGAGTTGAAACAGAAGATTCTGCGGCCATCAATCCGCACCGGCGGGATACAGATTTGGGAAATAATAACCGGCTGCATCAGCGGGAAAACCAAGGCGCAGCGGTCCTTTCGGCGAACTGGATAGAACCAGACGTTGCGATAGCAGCTCCCCCGTGACCTTCTGTCCCGTTCGGGGCGATGCGCCGATGATTCGCGGAACGTCGCCACGCGCAATTTCCCCGCGTAGGAATAATTCCCGGAGTATCAAAGCCGAGCCGCTCGGAAGCTCCCTGGCCGACTCTCTGCGCTGCGCATAACCGGCGATTCGATTCAGCATGCCGTCCAAAGCCAGGAGGTCCTGCATGAACTCAACCTGATCAACGGCGGTGCCCAGGAAAAACTCGCAGAATTCGCCCAGATAGCGTTGCGAGAGATACCCGCGGCCATCGTAGTCGTTAACGCGTTTCTCGTCAGCGTTGGCCAGGGCCGATTGATAATCCGCCTTCCGCCGCGCGAGTCCGCGTGAGATCGTCCACAATCCGTCGCTGTCGATACCCGCTTTGACGAACCACGCCTGGGTGAACAACCGCACCACGCGTCCATTGCCGTCCAAAAACGGATGAATCCAGGCCAGGCGATGATGAGCCGCCGCCGCGGCCACCAACGAATCCGGATTGGTCATCACCCAGGGACCGTAAAATTCGGCAAACCGATCGAGAAACTGCCTTAATTTTTTGCTGGCGGGCGCCATGTGCCGTCCCACGCTCACCTCGCTTTCGCGGAGTTTGCCGGGCGGGACTTCATGGACCTTTGCCTTTTCGTCTTCGAGCTTGCGAAATTCCTCCGGCAGCCGCCGGTAGAATCCCTCATGGAGCCAGCAAAGAAACTCAGCCGAACACACTTCGCCCGCCGCCATCGCCGGCAACCTGGCTTCCATCTCCGCCTGAACCTCCATGTGAGCGAGATGTTGGATCTGAAGCGAGCGTTGAACCGGGTTCGCGGAGAAATCCTTTCTGATCGCCGCGTCAATATCTCTGGGTCTGGTGCGATGACCTTCGATGAGGTTCGAGTAATAGCTGTTCATCGAACGCACCAAATCCGTCACCAGTTTCCGCGTGATCGGGTGCAGCGAAGCACGGAGCCGTTCGGTGCCTCGGATGAGCGCCAATGACTGGGCGGACGATTTTGCGTCGCCAGCTCCCGGCAAGAGCGGCTCCATGTCCGATGGCTGATCGTAAAGTGTTTTGTTGGCGGCTTTTGTGGTCATTTATGCCGATGTTGTTGCCGATCAAATAAAGCACATAAAACGCCTGTTTACAAGCACATTTTTGAACAAAAGCGCCCTTATAGCCAATAAGTTGCCGATGTTGTTGCCGATCCTTTTCCGCCGGTTGGTGATTGCCGTTCGCGGAAGCGACCCGTTTCATTCGGGGAATGATTCATGGATTCCGTGCTGCAACTCACACCGAAACAGCGCGGCGAATACCGCATCGCAGCGTTGCAATCCGATTATGCGAATATGCGGGAAATGTTCTTCGGCGAGCCGCCCAAATTCGACGGCATTCTCGCATTGCTGAAAGAGTGGGAGCGCGAATTTAACGGCAAATAGATTTTCGGAACTGTGCAAAGAGCAAAAGCCGCTTTTCCGGCGTTTGTCCAAACTGGCTGCGACGCACGCGCCTCCTAATCCACGTCCATGCCACGTCCATGATGTCCGTGCGGCTGGCAATTGAGCCCCCACGCCAAGTCTTGGTGGGGATAAATATAAACGGCAATGGAGAATCTGGTTTTCTTGAAGACGGTTTTGACCTATTCTCGGGCTGCGATGCATTTGCCGATCAAGATTGATGATGTCCTGCACGGACAAACTGTGGAATGGGAACGGTTGGAGTTTAAACAGGGCTGGAATCCGGAGGCCGTCCTCCACACGATGTGCGCCTTCGCCAACGATCTTCACAATCTGGGCGGCGGCTACATTTTCATCGGCGTCGCAGAGAATCAAGGGCAGCCCGTGCTGCCGCCGACAGGATTGCCCGCCAGCAAACTGGACGAAATTCAAAAAGAAATCCTCGAAATCGGGCATCGGATTCAGCCCCACTACCATCCGGTAATTGCTCCGTACATCGTCCAGCAAAAGCATGTCCTCGTGCTTTGGTGTCCGGGCGGTCAGTCCCGGCCATACAAGGCCCCAGTGTCACTGGCCAAGGGGAACCGCGAGTTCGCATACTACATCCGCAAAGGCTCGGCCACCGTCAGAGCCAGGCATCAAGAAGAAGTCGAGTTGATCAGTCTGGCCGCCACTGTTCCTTTCGACGACCGCATCCACCACAATGCCTCTTTGAACGACCTCAAGCTTCCGCTGACACAAAATTTTCTCCGCGAGGTGGGCAGCGATCTCTTGGCCGATTCCGGCAAGATGGAGTTTGCACAGTTGTGCCGCCAGATGCGAATTGCCGACGGCCCGGCCGAAGCGATGCACCCGTTGAATGTAGGCTTGATGTTTTTCAACCCGGCCCCGCAGACATTTTTCCCCCAAACGCAGATTGATGTGGTGCAATTCCCCGAAGGACCGGGCGGCGACACTTTCACGGAGAAGACATTCGCCGGCCCATTGGACGTGATCCTCAAAGACGCGCTGACATTTTTGAAAAACGCCGTGATTGAGGAACGGGTGGTGAAACACGGCGACCGACCGGAAGCCGACCGCTTTTTCAATGTGCCGTATGCCGCGCTGGAGGAAGCAGTGGTAAATGCGGTTTATCACCGCAGCTACGAAATCCGGGAGCCGATTGAAGTCCGTGTTCTGCCGGATGAAATCATCGTGGCCAGCTATCCGGGTCTGGACCGCTCGGTCAGTATCAAGGAACTACAAACCGGGCGCTTTGCAACGCGCCGGTATCGTAACCGGCGCATTGGCGAATTTCTGAAAGAACTCAGTCTCACCGAAGGTCGAGGCACTGGTATTCCAAAAATGTTGAAGGCATTGCGGGTAAATGGTTCTCCGAAGCCCGTGTTTGAGTCCGATGATGACCGGACTTTTTTTCTGGTGCGTTTGCCACTCCATCCTGAGTTCATCAAAGAGGCTAGGCAACGGAAACGTTTAGTGACCGGCCAAGTCACCGGCCAAGTCACCGGCCAAGTCACCGGCCAAGTCGCAGTGCAGATTCTCCAATTCTGTGAGCAACCGCGTAAGGCCGGCGAAATCCAATCGCTCGTCGGCGTCAAACACCGCCAGACATTCCGCGAAAATTATCTCAACGCGCTTATCGGCAAGGGTTGGCTTGGGCGAACGATTCCAGACAAACCACAAAGCCGCTTGCAGCGTTATCAAACCACGGATGAAGGGAAGAAGTGGCTGCAAGGCACGACCAACCGAACCCCAACCGCATAAATCTGGAGTTGGCAAACGGACACCAAAACGGACACCAAACGGATTAAAAAAGATACGTTCGGATAAAACCGTTTATGCTTGAATAGCCAATAAAATCAGGCCGTTTGGGCAACGGCGGGGAAATCTGGCCGATTCCGACCCTCGCCTCCATGATAAATGTCTGTAAATACAGGATTTTTTGGAGGGGAAAGCGTCGAGTTTCAGTGACCGGACCGTTCGCGGAAGCGACCCGTTTCATTCGGGGAATGATTCATGGATTCCGTGCTGCAACTCACACCGAAACAGCGCGGCGAACTTTTCATCGCCGCCGCGCAACAGGGCGGCATTGACACGGTGGTGTTGGAAAAAGATTTTTGGGTTTGCTGGACATTGAAGAATTGCAACGCGCCCGATGAAACAGCCGTTCCACATTGAACCAGACTGGCGTTGGGGCACCGCCGAGGGCAGTCGGGAATTCGACCGCCTGCTCGACCGCAGCTTGTCCTTCCGCGAAAAGCTGGAGTGGCTGGAGGAGGCGGAAACCCTCACCCTGCGTTTGCGCGCCAGCCGCGAGAAAACCCGAACGAGGAAACCCAGGTAATGTAACAATTGGGTGGCGGCAATTCATTCCCATGATTGAACGGCCTGGCTGGTAAATCATCCAATACCCGCCGGATGAACCGTCAATGACCCATTGAATTTCGGCAGGGAAAATTAGCTGTGACAGGAAAACATCCGCGGCACAAGTTTGGCGTTTACAGACCGGCTGGCGTCAAAGAGTATGGCCCTGCATAACCTGCATGGAAACAAGTGAACTTTCAGCCGCGAATACCGTGGTCGACACGGATACAATAAGCCTTCCCAACAAAACACGGGACCGTCTATTTTGCGGCTATTTTCAGAAAATGTAAATTATGTCCCGATTCCGACTTGCGGTGCATGGTGTGGCTTCAGGGTATGTGATGCTGGCGGTGACCGCGGTTTTCGGACTGGCTTCCGTGCCGGTGGCGCTGCATTACCTCAGCAAAGAGCAATTTGGCCTTTGGGCGTTAATGATGACGCTGGTCGGCTACCTGAACCTCGTTGACGTGGGGATGTCGGGTTCCATCGCGCGTTTGTTGATTGATTTCAAGGACGATCGTGACGGCGGACACTATGGCAGCCTGATCAAGACGGGATGGCTGGTTTTGCTGACCCAGGGGTTGATCGTCCTTGCCGCCGGACTGGTTTTTGCGAAATCGTTTGCGTGGCTGATGGCGATACCGGCGAATCTGCAGCCGGATTTCATCCAATTGATGAACCTGCAATGCGGCGTCGTGGCGCTGGGCTATGCGGTGCGCATTTTTGGCCACCTGCTCACCGCGCATCAGCGGATGGACCTCGCGAACTACGCCGGAACGCTGGCCCCCCTGGTGAACTTTGCGGCGCTGTGGATTTTCTTTTTCTTTGGATTCGGTGTGTTCAGCCTGGTATGGGCCATGCTTTGCTCAACGCTGGTCAATGCGGCCATCCAGTGGATTGCCTGTGAAATGTGGGGGTTCTTCCCGCGGCGCGGCGGCTGGGGGGCCACTTCGTGGACCCGGTTCAAGGAAATTTTCAACTACGGCCGCGACCTCTTTCTGATTTCGGTGGGCACACAGGTGATTTTAAGCAGCCAGACGATGATTATCACGCGCCTGCTGGGTCTGGAAAATGCGACGGTGTGGAACGTGGCCACCCGGACCTTCAACCTGCTCCTCCAGGCGATGACGCGCGCGGTGTTTTCATCGTTGAGCGCGTTTTCCGAGATGATGGTCCGTGGCGAACGGACGCGGCTCCGGGAGCGCTATCGCAGCCTGGTTGTCCTCGTCGCAAGCTTGAGCGTGTTCATGGGCGTGAGTTTTGCCCTGTGCAACAGCCTGTTTGTCACGGTCTGGACTTCCGGGCGCATTCTCTGGCCGCCGCTGAATGATTTGCTGCTGGGCGCCTGGCTGGTGGTCCTCTCCGTGCAATGTTGTCACAGCAGCCTGATCATGACGACCAAGCGGATCGGATTCATGCGTTTTGTTTTTTTCATTGAAGGCGCGGTCTATGTTGTGCTCGCCGTTTTGTTGGTGCCTGGTGGCGGCCTGCCGGCGCTGATTGCGTGCTCCATTTTCTGCGGCACCACGTTCACCGGGGCGTATGGCGCCTGGCGGGCCAGCCGTTATCTTGGTTTCCCGTTGGGCGAGGTGGTCTTCCGTTGGATGAAGCACGCCGGCATCGTGTTGCTGGGTTTTGCGCCGCCGGCGCTGTTATGCTGGTGGGGAACCAGCGGGTTGGAGGCGTTGCCCCGGCTTGCAATCAACGGGACTTTGTCAGGAACACTGGGTTTGTTCGTGCTGCTGCGTTTCGGGGTGCCTCCCGAACTTCAGGCGGAATTTCAAGAGCGCGCCCCGGCAAAGGCCGGCTGGCTGCTCGCAAGGATTTTCGGTCGGCGTCCCGCCGTGGAATCGTGAGCGCCGAATGACAGTCGCCGCGCTGAATCATTTGTTGAATGTAGTCCTCAACGCCGCGATGGGGCAACGGAGAGATTTGTGCTCGACTCTTGGGACAAGTTCGTGTTCTGTATTTTCAATACAAAACACCAGCTCCGCTCATTCAATGGAAGAAGAACTTTCTTTGATTCAACACCTCAAACCCGAAAGCCCGGGTTGAAGAAGATGAACCATACCTGTCAGATCTGTTTGAGCAGCGCCCGGCATGAAGTTTATAGCTGCCAGGAAAAAATGTTCGGTTGGGGTGATGAATTCACTTACTTTCAGTGTTCCCAATGCGGTTGCCTGCAAATTGCCGCCACCCCCCCCGACCTGGGACGTTTTTATCCGCCGGATTATTACAGCTATCATTTGCAGCCTTTGCCGCAACACGGATGGAAATCCCGGCTGGCCGCCGCGCGCGATTTTTCGAAGGCGACGGGCACCGGCATCAGGGGAAGGTTGCTAAACCTGTTGGCGCCGGCTCGACCCGATTTGGCTTCGCTGGCCGAGGTTCCGGCGCGGAAGGAGATGCGCATTATTGACGTGGGTTGTGGTCGTGGGCAATTGCTGAGTATTTTGCATCGCGCCGGCTTCAATCATTTGTCCGGGGTGGATCCGTATTTGTCGGAAGACATTGAAGTCCTGCCGGGATTATATGTGCGCAAACAATCTCTGGAGCAGGTGTCGGGACCATTTGATTTGATTATTCTTAACCATGTGTTTGAGCATGTCGAATCGGGCCGGCAAATGCTGCAGACCTGCCGTCAACGGTTGAGTGCTCAAGGGAAAATCCTGCTTCGAATTCCAACGCCTGAATCGGACGCCTGGGAGCACTATCGTGAAAATTGGGTGCAACTGGATGCGCCGCGGCACCTGTTTCTCCACACCCGCGCCAGCCTGCAATTGCTTGCGGAACAAACGGGTTTAAACATTGGTAAATGGGTGTGCGACTCCACCGATTTTCAATATTGGGCCAGCGAATTATATCGAAAAGGGGTGCCACTGAATGGTGCGAATCTGGAAAGTTACTTTACAAAGGCGGAGCGGAAGGCATTCGTCGCAAAATCGAAGGTTGCGAATGCGCGCCAGCGTGGCGACCAGGCCACAATCATTTTAAGCCTGCGGTCAACTTGACGGAATGCCTTTCCCGGCTCTGGCGATTGTGTTGGACTTTTGGCGCCGCTTAAGGCTCATTTTCAAGACCAAATTGACTTTCAACATTGTTTAATGGCCAAGCCAAGTCATCCCAGAATCGTCTGCCTGAGCAACACTTATGACCAGCACTACCACGACTTGCGCGGCGAAAAAGTGGAGCGATATCTGACGACGCCTTATCGGCGGGATGTTTTGCGGTGCCTGGAAATGGCTTCCGGCCGGGAGTTGATCGTGCTCTCCTCCCCGCCCAGGTCGGAGGAACGGCGTGCCGGAAAATGGCTGCCGGCGGTGGAGACAAAGTTCTCCACGCACCGGCAGTTTTTTTGCTGCAACTGGGACATTCCCAAGTTGCGCATTCCGCTTTCATGGATTTTCTATGCCCGCCACGTCCTGCGCCACGTTCGTTCCGGCGACCTGGTGGTGATTGACAACTACGAATTCAATTATATTGTCGCCGCCCGGCTGCTCCAAATCTTCCGGCAGGTGACATTTCTTCTCGTTTACCTGGACGGGAGGCATTTGATTGATCGTTCGTGGCCCTGGGTTTTGAGCTGGCTGGCGGAAACCGGCGGGCGGGGTTTGCTGCGCGGCGCGTTGTTGTCAAACCCCGCGCTCGGGAACCGTTTGCCGGATGCCATGCCCAAGGAACTGGTGCCGGGGTTCGTGCCGGATAAACTGCCCTCCGGGCCGGGTATTCCAGACGGGGAAGTGCGTTTTCTATATACGGGAGCGTTGGCTTACAGTCACGGCATTGATTTGCTGCTCGAAGCGCTTGAACACCTGCCGGAAAAGGGCTGGCACCTGATCATTGCCGGACAGGGACCGTTGGAAGAACAAGTGATTCGCCTGGCGCAGGATCCGCGCTGGCGCGGCCGGGTGGAGCATCGTCCAGCGATGCCGCCGGAAGCTTTTGAACGATTGCTCGGTGAAAATCATGTCGGGCTGAATTGCCAGAGAATCTCGGACC
Organism: Verrucomicrobiota bacterium; assembly: GCA_036803685.1. Taxonomy (GTDB): domain Bacteria; phylum Verrucomicrobiota; class Verrucomicrobiia; order Limisphaerales; family UBA11358; genus UBA11358. The sequence continues at coordinate 54,858 of DAIRTX010000005.1, forward strand.
CGATTTCCGGTGTGACGTTCCCATCGAAAGTGTTCACCTATTTGTCCGCCGGGCTGCTGGTCATCAGCAGCAAGGCCGGGTGCGTGGAACAAATTTGCGGCAACGCTTGTTTCTACTACGAGGGCGAAACTCCGGAGGCGCTGGCCGCCGCCATGAAAGAGGCGATTGAAAATCTTCCCGCCATCCGGCGGAAACTCAATCCGTCCGCCGTCTGCGGGCATTATTCGTTCCAGGCCGCCGCCGCGCGCATTGAGCGGATGTTGAAGACGATTGGAGTTGCAAGATGACCGGTGAGAAAACACCTCAAGTTTTGCTGGCCACCTGTGGCTCGTCGTATTTGCGCGAGGACGGCGCGGGCTTTTGAAGATTGAGGCGCGTTGGCCTTGAGGATTGTGCTCGACTCCAGGTGGCGGTTCGTGTTGTATATCCCCCAATCGAACACGATCTGAGTTCATTCCATGGTACTGGCAACTGTGATTTCCTTCGCATCAACGCCGCTTGGCAAAAGCCCAATTTGTGCCGCCCGTGAGCGTTACTCGTTCGCGGCAACCACCACACGCCTGTGGCCAAGATTGAGGACATCGGGAGCAGCAGAATGACCGCTAGAAATCCTCCCCAAATTTTGCTGGCCACTTGCGGCGCAGGGTCTTTGCCAAGGGCTGCCAAAGGGTTCGAGGCCAGAGATGCGCTCGCCGGTTTGTGGATTACCAACAAAAACAGCACCCAGGTTAGCCAGAAAAAATATCGGCGCTGCTGGCCATTTCATCTGGCCATGAAACCGTTTTATCATTTGGCTCCGCAAATTTGGACGGAGCACGCCTTTTACGCCTTTTTCCCGATCTGGCGCGCTTGGCTGCACTGCCAGTCGTGGCCGCGGTTTGATGTGGTTCAGGCCATCATGGGCTTTGTGACCGAGCCGTTCGATATGGCGGACCGGCGGGGCGCACTCAAGGTGGTTGATTTCCAGGATGGTGTTGAGGGCTTTATTGTTCGAGGCCGCGATCCCAAACACATCGCGGAGGCCATGATCAAGATTGTCGGTGATCCCGCGATGAACCAGAAAATGGGCGAAGCCGCCTATCAAAAAGGCGCAAGGCACAACACTTGGCAGGATTACGGTGACCGGGTGCTTAAGGCTTTGTCCGAGCCAAATCCCGGGTTGAAATACCACGCCGGCATCCGGCGTTGCGCCACAGCCGAGTTTGACGCGCGGCGGATGCGCGCCGTGCTTTATGAATGTTTCCAGAAATATGCCTCGGTTTCCCGTGCATAATGCGAACATTAAAAGTTGTCTTAAAGATTGGATTTGATTGCGGTAAACTCTATTTTCCTCACCCAATAATTATGTTGCACAAATTCCGGGTCTTAAAAGCGCTCAAGGGGAATGCCATTCGGCAGACGCGCATTTTGCTTGGCATCAAGAGCCGTCCCAAAAAGCCAGTGCTGTCGCTTCCCGTGGAGAGAATTATTGAACTTCATTCGTTGATTTGCCGGCGGTTGACCGATTTATGGCCGATCGGGTTGGATTTGAAAGGAGAATCGGTTTGTGAAATCGGGCCGGGAGATTGCCTTGCCTCCGCCGCTTTTTTTGTCGCCAAGGGCGCGCGCTACGTGGATTTGGTGGAGTTGCAGCCTACGGTCGTGAATAGAAAACAATTTCAAGTCTTGTCGGCGTTAAAAAGCATGGGCTTCCCCATTGATCTCAACGTCATTTCCGACGGCAATGCGCTGGCGTTGAACAGTCGATACGTCAGTTATCACAAATACCACATGGAAGATTATCAGGTCGAAAACCAACACGGCTTTTTGTTTTCCCACAATGTAATGGAGCACGTGGAAGATTTGGAAGCGGTTCTTAAGGCTGCCTATCGCGCTTTGCGACCAGGGGGGCGGATGCTTCATGTGATTGATCTGGGTGGCCATGGCGAATTTGAGGATCCGATGCCGCCACTGGATTTTCAGACGTATCCCGACTGGCTTTTTAAGTGGATGTATCCAACCCATTATAGGAACACCCGGCGCTTTTTGGAAGATTATCGGCAGGCTGCAGCAAAGGCTGGCATTAGGAACGTTGAAATCCGACCGCTGAGAATCGCGGATAAATCCTACGTCGAATCCATTCATAACAAGCTGCGGCCGGCGGCTCAAAGGCAGCCAATCGAAGACCTTGCTGTAATTGAATTTACCCTGAGTGCGGTCAAGTAATTCCGACAGTCAATAATGACGGCTTTACTCCCACCCCCGCCGGCGTTCAACGTTCCGCGGCGGGCGGGTTTGGCGCGCACCGGCTGCGACATGACGAAGGCCATCGTGAAAAGGCAGATTACATTTTGCAGAATCCCGTTCGGAAGAAACGGGTTGCCCGCCCGGAAGAATGGCCGTTCGTTTATTTCGGCGATGGTGAATGAACGCAATTTGACAGGTAGGGACGGCGCGGTGCAACGTGTGGCAGGATTATGCCGACCGGTTGCTGGCGGAGTACCAACGCCGCTTGTCATCCCGGCAGCATCAAAGTTTGCCCCGGTAAATTGTCTCGAACCATTCTTTTCTCGTAGCACCTGATGTCAGCCAGCTCTGATCAATTTCCGATTTTGAACAGGGCCTGGTAACCTCGGCTGCCACAAGAGGAGGCATTTTTGAACAGGCTGTTCGTCGGAGCCGGATTTGATTGAAACCTGTCGTGCAATCTGGTAAACTCTGTGTCAATGAAAATCGCCTTCCTCACCACGGACGATCGGGAGCACCAACGATGTTACACTGAAACCGTTCCTCGTTTCCCCGTGGGCTGCACGTCGCTTTTTCAGGGATTTGAGCGATTGCCCGAATTGGAGGTGCATGTTGTCTCCTGCACGCAGCAGCCCATGGTGTCGCCGGAAAAACTCGCGCCCAACATCTGGTTTCACAGCCTGCACGTGCCGAAAATCGGATGGTTGCGCACCGGCTACCAGGGGTGCATCCGCGCGGCGCGGCGCAAACTCAAGGAGTTGAAGCCGGACGTTGTCCACGGCGCGGGGACGGAACGGGACTGTGCCATCAGCGCGGTGTTTTCGGGGTTTCCCAACGTGGTGACCATTCATGGCAACATGGCTGAGCTGGCGCGTTTGTTCAAGGCCCCCATCGGCAGTTTCTACTGGCTGGCGGCGCGGTTGGAAAATTTTACCCTGCGGCGGACGCGCGGGGTATTGTGCAACTCCACTTATACTGAAGGACTGGTTCGCTCCCGCGCCCGGAAGACGTGGTTGCTGCCTCATGCGTTGCGAAGCGCTTTTTTTGAACCCATCCCGGAAACCGCTTCACGGTCATGCGTCCTGCTGAATGCGGGGTTCGTTGTCCCCAGAAAGCGCCAGTTGGAACTGTTGGATGTGGCGGAGGCGCTGCATCAACGGGGGCTGAAATTCGAGTTTCGTTTCATCGGTTTCATTCCCCCAGCCACACCGTATGCGGCAGCCTTCCTGGAGAAAATCAAACCCCTGACGGCAAAAGGCTTCGCCCGTTTCCTGGGTGCCCAGCCGGAAAATCAACTGGTCCGGGCCTTTGACGCGGTGGCGGGTGTCATTCATTTCCCCACGGAAGAGGCCTTTGGGAATGTGGTCGGGGAAGCCCTGGCGCGAAATCTCAAATTCTTCGGCGCGAACCTTGGCGGCATCAAGGACATCGCCCGGGAGGCGCCGGGGGCGGAATTGTTTGCCCGGGATGATTGGGCGGGATTGACCGAGGCCATTGCGCGTTGGATTGAAGCCGGTCATCCGCGTCCCACGGAAGCCGCTGCCGTCATGCGCCAGAGGTATCATCCCGAAGTTGTGGCGCAACGGCACCTCGAAATTTATCGCGAAGTACTCAGCACGCGCTCATAGACAGTTTTCAGCCGGTCGGCAACCTCCGTCCAACTGTAAAGCCGGATGCGTGGTGCGGGGAGCGAAGGACAACGTTCATAGAATTCACGCAGCACCGCCGCATCCCGATTCAAATTGCCGGTGAAGTAATGGGCTTGGGTGCCAAAACGTTCGCGCGCCCACTTCAACGGCGGCAACAGCAGCGGCAGACCGCACGCCGCGGCTTCATGTGCCACCAGACACCAATTTTCATACTGGCTCATGACCACCGCGCCACGGGCTTGTTGCAGCAGCGCAATCATGGCTACCGGATCGGCGACGTGCGGCTGGTGTCGCACCCATTTGCCGTCAACGAACTTTAGAAATTCCGACCAATAAGGATCATTCTCCGAATAGGGCTTCCCAACAAAGAGCGCCGGCGCCTGCGCCCGGCGTGCGAGCTGGGCAAGGGGGATGCAATTTTTCTGTTCCCGGATGGTGCCCACCGTTACGAGATAATCACCCGACCGATTGCCTGGCTGGGCCTTGAGGAAAACTTCGGACAGTCCGAGCGGCACAACCGAGATTTGTTCTGCCGGGACGGCATAGACCAGTTCCAGCACCCGGCGCTCGGCCTCTAGGCCAACCACATTGTGCGCACAGGCGTTGAAGGAACGCCAGGCCAACTGTCGCTTGATTCCCTCACCAAATGGCAACTTAAGAATCATTCTTACGATCCACCCTTGCACACGCAGTCGAAAGTTGGTGCGGTTGCAGGTTGCGGAGAATAGATTGGTCATGACAACCGGAACGTTTTTGTGGGCACGCGCCATTTCGATGTGCTCCAGCGGTGCCACTCCAAAATTATGGATCAAATCGCCTTTTTGCGAATCGTCCCACCAGCGAAGCGGTTCCACCTCCAGACCGATGGACTGCAAGGCCGCCTGGGTTTGTTCAACCTGGGTTTGCATTCCGCCATGCGCCAGCGCGAAAGGGAGGTTGCAATTGATGAGGATTTTCATGGCGAGCGACGATTACGAAATCTTCAAAGTTGCCGACGGTAATGGATATGGTGAAAAAGCAGGGCCGATAGGAGAAGGCCTCGGGCCATTTCCGATTTTGAGCAGGGCCTTGTCACTTCAGCTCTTGCAGACCGAAATCCCTTCCGCCTGGTGCAACGGACAAAATCCGCCCGGCGGCAGTAATTCGCTTGCCGCCGGTTTGTGAATTCAAATAGAGTAAGCATCGTTGTGCGATTGATGTTTATGCTGCCTGAAAAGTCTGGATTTGTCAGTAATGAATAACGCCACGGCCATTTTGCGCTCGCTCGTCATCTTTGCGGTGATTGTGCCGCTGGCGTTCTTTGTTGGCTATCTGCTTACCAACCCGTTGAATTATTCGTCGTTTTCCATTTTCGGTGTGCTGGCGCTGATCCTCATTTCCCCAATATTGCTCCGCTGGCATCATCCGGTGCTGATGTTGAGCTGGAACTCGGGTGTGACCCTTTTTTTTCTGCCGGGACAACCCCAATTATGGCTGGTAATGGCCGGGATCAGCCTATGCATTTTGCTAGTGGAGCGGGCGTTGGGAGGAGGCATCAAGCATGTTATCAGCGTGCCGCAAGTGATGTGGTCTCTAATATTCCTGGTTGGCGTGGTGTTGGTCACCGCCAAGCTGACGGGGCTGGGGTTGCGGACAATGGGCGGCGATGTTTATGGCGGGAAACGTTATGTCTATATGCTGGGCGCGATCATGGGTTATTTTGCCCTGTCGGGACACCGGATTCCACCTGAGCGCGCGGGCTTGTATGTCGGGTTGTTTTTCCTAAGCGGCCTGGCGTCAATCATCGGCGACTTTTCGCCGATAATGCCTTCAGGGTTAAACTTCATCTACTGGTTTTTCCCCGCCAATCCGTATTATTACTGGATGTCAGCGGCGGGGAACCAAGTCACGCGCCTTGGCGGGGCGATGATGGCATCATTCGCCATTTTCTCGTATATGATGGCGAAGTATGGGATCCGGGGGATTTTTCTTTCCGGCAAACCCTGGCGTTGGGTGGTGTTTTGTCTCACGCTGATTTATTCGCTTTTCGGTGGATTTCGAAGCCAGGTTATACTTTATGCCTTGATATTCGCAGTGCAGTTTTATCTTGAAGGTTTGCATCGGACGAAATTGTTGCCGATTTTTGCTTTCATCGGCATCTCGATGGCGGTGTTACTGGTTCCTCTGACTCCGCATTTGCCCTTTTCATTCCAACGATCCCTGGCCTTTCTGCCATTGAAGATTGACAGGACGGTGCAGCAGGATGCCACAGGGAGCTGGGAGTGGCGGGTTGAGATGTGGAAGGCGGTTTTGCCGCAGATCCCCCAACACCTTTTGTTGGGCAAGGGATTCGCGTTATCCTCAAGAGATTTCGATTTGCTCACGGGGACCGATGCCGCCATCCACGTCGGTTCCGACTTTGCGGAAGACCAGCTTATGGCATTGGCTGGTGGTTATCACAACGGTCAGCTTTCCGTTATTCTGTCGTTCGGCATTTGGGGGGTTATTACCGTGATCTGGTTTTGGGCTGCAAGCATGTGGGTTCTGCGCCGCAACTATCGTTACGGCGATCCGGCGCTGCGAACGGTGAACACGTTTTTGCTGGTCACCTTTGGCGCGCGCATCTTGATATTTGCATCCATTGATGGTGACATGTTGTTTTATTGCGGGTTGCTTGGATTGAGCATCGCGCTCAATGGTGGTGTGTGCCAGCCTGCGCCGCAAACGGTTCAGGTAAAACAGGCGCTCGATCTGGTAAAACCTTTTCCGCGGCCACGCCCGGTTTTTCAGCGATAAAAGAACCGGTCCCCGAATGGCCTTCACAGCGCCGGCTTTGAAATCCAAACTGCTCATCGTTGAATTATGGGGACTGGGCGATCTCGTCATCGCCACGCCGTTTTTGCGCGCGGTCGCGGAACGGTTTGATGTCACGCTGCTGGCCAAGCCCCTCGCGCTCGATTTACAACCCCGCTTCTGGCCGGGTGTGAAAGTTGTCGCGTTCACCGCGCCGTGGACGGCCTTCAAAAACAAATACCAGCTTTGGCGCTGGCCGTGGCGCGCATTTTTCCGCTTACGACGGGAGTTTAAGTCCCAACATTTCGCGGTGTGCGCTTCGTCCCGATGGGATCCACGCGATCATTTGCTGATGGTTTTTCTGGGGATGAAAAAGCGCCTCGGCTACCCGCGATCGGGAAGCCAGAAACTTTTAACCCAGACGCTGACGCGACCGGAACTCGGATTGCATCGTTATGAACAATGGCGGACGCTGGGACAGGCGCTCGGGCTGACGCTCCCGCCCCGCCCGACGATGTTCCATTCGCAGCAGGCGAAGCGGGTGGACGTGGTGGTGCATTCCGGAGCGGCCCGGGGTTTCTGCATCTGGCCGCTGGAACATTTTCAGTGCCTGCTCGCGCGCCTCCGATCCCAAGGTTACTCGGCGCGTGTGCTCTGCGATCCATCACAGCACGCTCAATGGCTGCGGCTGGGGGAGCCAGACACGCTCGCGACTCAAACTGTGACAGAACTGATGGCGCAGATGGAAGATGCGCGGGTCTTTATTGGCAACGATTCCGGCCCGGGGCATCTGGCGGCCTTGTGCGGCGTGCCCACGTTCACGTTGTTTGGACCGCATTTGCCCGAGGGTTGGGCACCCCTGCATCCGGCGGCGGAGTGGCTTCCTGGAAGGCCCTGTCCCTACAAACCCTGTGAAGACTACTGCCGCTTTGGGGTGCATCATTGCATGGTGGACGTGGACGCGGAGGAGGCGTGGATCAGCATTGAGCCGTTTTTGAAGCGGCATTGCGGACGCGTGGCAAAATGATTCGTCCGCGTTTGTGTCTCATCGCCAGCCAACCACCCGCGAGTTTCACCAAACCACTTCTGGCTTGTCTGCCGCATGCGAAACCGACACACTCGCACTTCGTTTTCCAGCCGGAGCCGGAGGCTCTGATGTGGCGTTCCAGTAGCGGCCCGGCAAGATGGCGTTATTATGAAATATTTGATTACGGGCATCACCGGATTCGTCGGTCCGCATCTGGCCAATCTTTTAATTCAAGAGGGGCATGAAGTTTTCGGTCTGATCCGGCATACCAATGGCCGGCAAACGGACATAATGGACATCGTGCCGCCTGGGGATTTCGAGAAAATCACCTTCCTATACGGCGATCTGGTCAACTTCCGCATCATCAACAGCCTGTTCCGGGAACACCGGTTTGACGGCGTGTTTCATCTCGGAGCACAGTCGCATCCGCCCACCAGTTTCGCCGATCCCTTGGGCACCTTTGAGGCGAACATCATGGGCAGCGCGAACCTGATCCAAGCTGTCGCTGACAATCAACCCGAGTGCAAATTCATGTTCTGCAGCACCTCGGAAGTTTATGGCAACGTGGGGGTGGATCGGCGGAAAATCAAAACCACCGACATGATTATGCCCGCCAATCCGTATGGGGCGAGCAAAGCCGCCACGGATTTGTATTTGCAGGAACGGTTCCGCAGCAAAAAAATCCGGGGCTTCATCACCCGCGCCTTTTCGCACACCGGCCCGCGCCGCGGCCGGACCTTCTCCATCTCCTCCGACGCCTTCCAGTTGGCGAAGATGGTTGCCGGCGATCCAAACCGGAAGTTGCGCGTGGGCAATTTGAAAACGGTGCGCGTCGTCCTCGATGTCCGCGACACCGTCAAAGCTTACTATCTGCTGATGGTCAACGACCAGTCCGATGGCCGTATCTTCAATGTCTGCGGCGACATTCCCCGGGAGATGAGCTATTACACCGACACGCTGATCGCCCTGAGCGGCTTGGAAAACGTCGTGAAAGAAGTTTGCCCGGATTTTTACCGGCCGATTGACATTCATTACCAGCGCGGCGATTGTGACGATCTGGTTCTGCTTACGGGCTGGAAGCCCACCTACGACATCTCCACCACCTTGGGCGACTTGCTGGCATACTGGGTGAAAAAACTAGACCAATCGGCCCCAAGCAAGCCTTGAGGAAAATGCCGCGAAGGGGGCACAACCCCTTCGCGCAGCTCAACGAAACAGCCCGCAGAAGAAGCCAGCCACGGTGATTTGAGTGACGGCGCAAATTCCCATGATGCGCCTGCCGCGCAGTTCACCCTGGCGCCGAGCAGGTGGAAAAGAAGTTTCAACACGTCAACCGCGAAGTCTAAAAAGAGCGCAAGGCCGGTCAGTTCAAAGCTTGGAAGCCATGATTCTCACGCGTCCAGCCTGCGACAAGACATTTGGCAAACTGTCCCGGCCCAGCAACGCGCAGTCAATCAGGCCGCGCGCGGATGCATCTGGCGGCCTTTTGCGGCGTGCCGACGTTCACGATTTTCGGGCCGCAACTGCCGGAATGGTTCGCGCCGTTGCATCCGGCGGCGGAATGGCTTGAAGGCAAGGCGTGTCCCTACAGACCCTGTTCGGACTACTGCCGGTTTCCAACGCCACATTGCTTATGGGATGTCAGTGAAGAAGAAGTCTGGAAGCGCGTGGAGAAATTTACCGTCAAACATCTGCCAAACCAGCCAAGGCAGGGCTCGCAGTCCTCTGCGAGCCGCCCAAAACACGATTGAACAACGGTGCGCACGGCTTGTCTCGCCGCAGCAAAGCGAAGACGGAAGCGGCATGCCCTGCCAAATTCAGCAGGTTACAGCGGGTTCCACCAGACGGCCGTGGGCTTGGGCACGTCGAAGCGCACGCGCTGCTCCAAGCTCTGCCGCGTGTAGATGGCATAACTTGGCCGGCTTCAACGAAAAATGGCCGGCGGCCAGACGCCGCAGGCGGTGGTGCGTAATCCAAAGCGGCTTCAATGCCCGGACCCATCCCGCCGGCAGGGCCAGGGTTTCTTTAAATTCCTTGGTGGCGCCGGGACTGAGACACAGGTTGTCGTCCGAACAGGAATCCTGCGCGATGGGTTCGAGTTCGACGCCTTGCTGGTCGGCCACGGAGGCAAGGCAGAGTTTGAGCCAGTTGGAATGGCGGAAACTTGGCGTGATGATCGAAAAATTCATGCGGATTTATCCCCGCGCCGGCTAAAGATCCTTGCGGCGGATTTTGAGCTTGATGGCTCCCGGAATCGCCCGTTGACCGGCCAGGACAAGGTAGCCGCCCCCGCCGGCGCCCGACAGTTTCCACCCCAGGGATTTTCCGGCGTATTGTTTGATGGCGGTCCGGACGTTGCGGTCCATCATTCTTGGAAACATGCTGATTTGCGCCTCGAATGAAGCGCGCATCTGTCGTCCAAATTCCTCCTCGTCCCGGGTTAAGATGGCCTGCCAGCAGCCATCCGCCGCAGCGGCGAGAGCGCGAACCCGCGCGGGCGTGACCCGGGTGTCCTGGCGAACCCGGAAATCGGACTGGCGCGGCCCCAGCGTGACCAGATGGAGGCGCTCTTCAATCCAGCGCAGGATTTCCTCGTCGTCCACCGAGGTAATCTTGTTGGGCCAGTATTCGCCGCGGTAGTCCAGGCGGTTCAATCCCGGATAAACGATGCCGATGGCATCCTGGGAGCCGGAAAATTCCCGGGTGCCGGGCGGGTTCTCGTAGGAAAAAAGCATCCGGGCCGTTTTCTCCCGGTCCCCGCCGGGAAGATCCGTCTGCCACAATTCGATGGCCCTCCGCCGCGAACTGGAGGCCATGCCGCTGCGTTCGTTGAACTCCATCGTCGGCTCGACCGAAATGGTCAGCACCGGCCCGGCTCCGTGTCGGGATACAAACGCCTGGTCCAGCCAGCCGCCGGCCAGGTCGAGGCGATAAGGGATCCGGCATTCCTTCCTTAAACTGGTTGTGGATCGGGCAGGGAGATGCTCCCGCGGATTGCGCCGGAGGACGACATATTCAATGCCTAGGCGCTCGCACAGTTGCGCCTTGGCGGGCGTGTTGCCATCCTCGTTCACCACGAAGAAGGCGGGCGAAACCCGCCGCAACTCCTTCAGGAAATCCATGATGCCCGAACCGCTGTTGATGTAGCACGCCTTCACGTGTTTCAACGCTTCGAGCAGGTATTTGCGTTCTTCCTGGGTGGTCACCGGGTAACGGCCTTTCAATTCCTTGAGGGTCCGATCGGAGCCGATCCCCACATGCACCTCGCCCAAGCCCGCCGCTTCTTCGAGAAAACGGACGTGCCCGCTGTGCAGCATGTCGAAACAGCCACTAACGAAAACTTTTTTTTTAGGCATAAGGGAATCTCAAGGTTCGGCAAGGGAAAAGTCAGCGCGATTGAAACGGTTTTTCCGGCGCGACTCGTGTCATAGGATGCGGCATGATAAATCCCCTTCACCGGCTGCAACCAGCAAATTGTTCCTGGTTCGCCACGGCCGTTTTGCCCGCCGCGGCCGGGTTTGACGTTTGCAGGTGAAGGGGGGCTGAAGTTTCATTTTCGCATGGCATCGGCGCCCCGGTCACATCCGGTTCCACCAGATTCCCGTGGGTTTGGGCGCATCAAGACGCACGCGATGGTCCGGACTTTGCAGCGTATAAAAGGAGTGGCTCGCGGGTTTTAAGGAAAAATGACCGGCGGCCAGGCGGCGCAGGCGGTGACGGGCAATCCAGACTGGTTTTAATGCCCGCACCCAACCCGGGGCCATGGCCAGAGTTTCCTTGGTTTCGCGGACGGCGCGGGGGCTGAGAAGCAGGTTGTCACCCGTGTCGGCAAAGACGGAGGTGAATTCATCGCAGACGGCCATCGGCACCTTGTTTTTCATCAGGGTCACAAACCAGTGAAAATCCCCCACCGCGCGCCAGCGTGTATCGAAGAAGATGCCGCGTTCGTGAATGACCCGCCGCCGGATGAAAATCGAGGAGGTGAGAACTGAAAAGCGAAACCAAACGTCCTGCGGGTGCGGCATCAGCGCGGGGCGATGGCAGATGTATTTTCCTTCGCCGTCGGTGACGATGGTGCCGGCCAGCGCAACTTCGATTTCGGGATGCGCTTCAAAAAAATCATGGACGGTCTTGAGCGCGCCGGGCAGATATTGTTCGTCGCAATTGAGATACGCGAGGATGTCGCCTTGAGCGCGGCGGTAACCGCGGTTGATGGCGTCATACATCCCGCTGTCTTTTTCAATGAACGCTTTCACGCGCGGGTCGTGCGGCAGCCAGTCCTGCGTGCCGTCGTCAGAACAGGCATCCTGCACGATGTGCTCGAGTTCGACACCTTGCTGGTCGGCGACGGAAGCGATGCAGAGTTTCAGCCAGTTTGAATTGCGGAAGCTTGGCGTGATGATGGAGAATTTCATGCCGGGATTTTTAACGCCGGTTTTGCCTGCTGGCAAACCGCAGGGCCGCCGTGGTCCCGGCCCGTGTGGACAACCCGTCACTCAAGGGTGGAGGGAGCGGGAATGTTGCCCGTCGGCGAACGGTGTGCGTCGAGCCAGCTAGTGACATTTTGTTCATTGGTGATTTCGCCGCGGAGCATGGCCAGAATCAAATCATGCGTCAACACGGTGTTGAATTGCTGCGAGTAAGTCATTGGCTCACCGCCCTTGGGTGGTTTGACCAGAAAGGGCACGCGCATGTCCCGCTTGCCGTCATACCAGCGCGATTGACGCCAGGAATGGTCGGCAGCCAGGATGACCCAGGTTCTGTCCCATTCCCCGAATGCTTCCATCGCCTGGCGGAGCGCGCCCAGTTCATGGTCGGCCAGTATCAGATTGTTGAAATAGCCTTTTGCCTTGGACATGGGCAGGGCGGTCATCCGATTTTTTTCCGGCAGATAAACGCCGGGCCGGTGCGGCGGCGGCAAATGGAGGAGCATCAAACCATAGGTCCGGTTGGTGACGACGGCAAGGGACGCCGTGAAGCTGTCCTGACAGATTTTAACGAACAACTGGCGGGAATGAAGCGATCCCACTAACGAACCGATTTGCTGCCGCATTTCCGCGCCAAAGGTGGCCGCCCGCGCCGGATTGAATGAGGGGAGAGGATACCACACGCAATAATTCAACGCGCGGCCCAACATGCGGTCATACGGAAGATACCAGCCCACGAGGGCAGTATTGTAGCCCAAGGCGCGCGCTTCGGAAAAAACCGAGGGCAGCGTGCTCCATCCGGCGACCATTCCGGTGTCGGCAAACATGACGCTCATATCGCAGGTGTTATTGCAAAAGACGGTTGTCAGCCGCTGCCCGATGATCACGGAAGGCATCGAAATAATTGTGCCGTCGGCCGGCGAATAGGCGTCGCTCGCGCTCAACGATTCGTTCCGCAGGCGGTCAAAATCGGGCAAGGGCACGCCGGCCGGCCGTTGTTCAAAGGCGAGGCGGTAATCCATTTCGTCAAAAATGATCCAAACCACGCGCGGCCGGCCTTCATGAACCGGCACGGGCGGCGGCAGCACGACCGCCCCGGCGCAACTCTCCAAGTGCATGATGCCGAGGCACACGAGAATATTTTTCGTAATCATGAAAAACGCCAGCGGCGAGACGATCCCCATGGCCACTGCCGTCGCGTGCGCGACCCGTTGGTGTCGCCACACCACCAATGCCAAAACCACCGCCGCACCCAGCATCACCATCGGCTGCTCGAAAAACGCCAAGAGTTGATAGTCCGTGATGTTCAGCATCTTCATGCGGATGAAATCCACCGGGAACAGCAGTGGAACAAGAAACAACAAATCAAGCCCCAGCCGCAACGCGCGGTTCTGAAACCGCCGCCGCGCCTGAATTCCCAGCCAGATGACCGCCGCCAGCCCGAAGATGTTCGCCAGCAACGCCAGCAGCAGGACGGGCGTCGCGGGCAATTTATCATAGAAACGATCCTGGTCAAACAGCAGATCAAAACTGGCGTTGAGAAAACAAAAATTCGCCAGCGACACCGCGACGATCGCCTCCTTGATTTTTTGCTTGAGCGAATGCGGCAGGGGAATCGTTCCCTCATCAGGCTCCGGCGCGAGAGCGTTGCTGGCGGGTCGGTTCAATGGAGCCCGCCCTTCCGTTTCAGGCAATACATCCGGCGCTGCGTGCCCGGCAGCGCGAGCGACCGGACAATTTCAAAATACGGCGTGCAAGCCTGCTCGAAAACCGTCGCGTTCAGCGAAGCGTGCAGAGCCGCGCGCCCCCGCGTCAGGCGGCGGAACATTTCATCCTTAGGTTCAACAAACTCAATCACAAGTAACGAATTGGTTACCTCATAAGCCAGCCGCAGAATTTCTTCAAGCGGAATCCGCTCCGTCACCAGCAGATGGTGGATCAACGCCAGCATCAGCACGCCGTCGAACGCGCCCGTCGCGCGGTCCAGGAACGACGGGCACTCGCCGTTCCGCCAGCCGAGCGCCGGGCTGGGGTGCGCCAGATTCACGACCAGCGGCAGGATGTCCAATTTTTGTTCGCGCGCACGCCGCCAGATCGCGCCGGCGCACGCCGCATCCAGATCAACGGCCACCACTTCCGCGCCCGCTTGCGCCGCCAGCGCGCTGAAATGGCCGGTGTTCGCGCCGGCATCCAGCACGCGCGCCGGTTTGAACTCGCGCAACGCCTCGCTCACAAATTTTTCCTTGGCCGCAAACGCCGGGTCGTCGTAGCTGTGCGTGGCCATATAATCCGACCACACCGATTTTTTTTGTGCGGCCGGCTTGAGCGAGTCCAGCGTTCGTTCCAGGCGCTTGAAAAGGGATTCGAGGATGAACTGCGCCTTTTCCGGGTTCGCCAGCAAATGCGGCTGGTAAATTTTTTGATCGTCCGGGTCGGCCCGGCGCGACAGCCAGGTTGGAATGGAGACGAGCGAGAGCGTTCGCGGCTTGATTTTCTCCAGCGGCCCGCAGAGGCGGTAAACATCCTCCGGTTCAAGTCCGTCCCGGCGGGTCGTGAAAATTTCCGCCAGGGACAAACCCCACCGGCGATTGGCCAGCAGCGGCAGAAGAAACGTGCGGACAAATTGCGCGTGCGGTTTCCAAATCGGATCGCCGGGGTGGCGGCGTTCAAACGACAGCGCGTCAATGAAGACCGGTTCACTGCCGCGAAACAAAAGGTTGCGCGGGGTGGCGTCCTTCAACCCGAACCCGTCCACGAGCGCGGCTTGGGCGAGTTCGAGCGTCAAACGACCGGCAGCCCAAAGCATTTCGGGCGGCCATTCATGCGGATAACTTGGAAAAGGAATCCGCTCATGCTCAAAAAAGACCGCGCCCTTGGGCGGCGCGTGGAAAACCGGCTGCAAGTCCGGCGATTCGCGAAGCGCGGCGGTTTCATCTTCGTTCAGGCGGCGGGTGGAAACAAATTTCTTCCCGGCGATGAACTGGCGCGCGCAATTGGTTTGCAGGAATTTTTCGAATTCAGAAACGGCATCTGCGGCGACGAAGCGCAGCACGCGGCCATTAAAGGAACAACAACAACCCGCCGGATCGCGAAATGATGGCGCGGACGGTGGCATTACCGGACATCAGATTTGGCTTTCCTTGTTTCTTTGGCGGGAATTTCCGCAACGATGTCCGAAGGTTTCTGACTGCGCCCGAACATTTTCCGAAACACACCCACGATCCACCGCCGGGTTTTTTTCAGGTAGAACAGCAAGCCGACAAAAGCCGCTATGATGGTTTGCCAGAGCAACGCGCCTAATCCAGGATCTATGTAGGCAATTATCATAATAATCAAAAAGCAAATTAGCCAAAAAATTTTAAATAACGACTTCGACGCGGTCAACACCATTTATTTACATTAATTTGCTTTGCCGGGGTGTCATTTCTGGCGCGGAATTTCTGCGCGATGGGAATGCGCCGGCCCATGCCGAAGGCGCGCGGCGACACTTTCAGTCCGGGCGCGGCCTGGCGGCGTTTGTATTCGCTGAACGTGACCTTGTTGATCACGTCGTTGACCACCGTCGCGTCGAACCCCCGCCGGATGATTTCCTCCTTGCTCAAATCTTTCACGACGTAGGCGTCCAGAATTTGGTCCAGGGTTTCGTAGGGCGGCAGCGAATCTTGATCCTTTTGGTCCGGCCGCAACTCCGCGCTCGGCGGCTTGGTGAGGGAAGCTTCGGGGATGATGATTTTCTCGCGGCCCGCTCGCGATGCAGGGTCGGAGTTGACCCAGCGCGCGATTTTATAAACGTCCGTCTTGAAAACGTCCGCAATCACCGCCAGCGCCCCGCACATGTCGCCGTAAAGCGTGCAATAACCGACGGCCATTTCCGATTTGTTGCCGGTCGTCAGCACCAGCGCCCCAAATTTGTTCGACAGCGCCATCAAGGTCACGCCGCGCAGCCGCGACTGGACATTTTCCTCGGCTTCATTCGGCTTGGTTCCGGCAAAAACTTTTGCCAATTGTTTTTCAACCGATTGAAAGACGGGTTCAATCGGCAAAACCTCGTAGCGAATGCCGAGATTTTTTGCGAGCGCCTCGGCGTCGCTTAAACTGCCTGCGCTCGAATAACGCGCGGGCATCGAGACGCCGAGCACCTGGTCCGCGCCGAGCGCGTCCGCCGCGAGCACGGCCACGAGCGCGGAGTCAATCCCACCGGACAGACCGACAATCACCGATTGGAAACCGCATTTGTGAACGTAATCACGAATACCGAGCGACAGCGCAGCAAATAATTGCTGCTCGCGCGGCGGGAAACCCCTCACCCGGTCCCGCTTTGCGCGGACCACCCTCTCCCCATCCGATGGGGAGAGGGACGGGGTGAGGGGCGCTTGTTCCTCATCCAAATCCGCCACAAAAATTTCTTCTTCAAAACCTTTTCCGAGCGCGGTAATTTCGCCGCGCGAATCCAGGGCGACACTATGGCCGTCGAAAATCAATTCGTCATTCGCGCCGACGAGATTGACCTGTGCCAGCGGCACGCGCTCGTCGCGGGCCACCCGCTGCAGCATGGCGAGCCGGGTCTTTTCCTTGCCGTCGTGCCACGGCGACGCGGCAATGTTAAGGATGATTTCCGCGCCCTGCCCGATGAGTTCCTTGATCGGGTCGCGGCGGTAAAGCCGTTCCGGCCAAAAATCTTCGTCGTTCCAGATGTCCTCGCAAATCGTGATGCCGAGTTTGCGGCCATTGAACTCGAAAGGGGCGGTGCTTTTGGCCGGTTCAAAATAGCGGTCTTCGTCAAAAACGTCGTAAGTCGGGAGCAGGCTTTTGTGCGTGCGCCAGATGATTTTGCCATTTTGCAAAACGGCGGCGGAATTGCGGAGCGCGCGTCCGGGACGTTCGGAATTTTTGTCAACGTAACCAGCACACAGCGGGATGGCCCCGACACTTTTTGCCGTTTCCGCGAGTGCCGCCAGATTGGCGTCAACAAAATCAGCGCGCAGCAGCAGGTCGCGCGGCGGGTAGCCACAGAGAAACAATTCCGGCGCGAGGACGAATTCCGCGCCGAGCGCGCGGGCTTTTTCGTAACCGGCAATGAGCTTTTGCCGGTTCGCTGCAAAGTCGCCGACCGTCGAGTTGAGTTGGAGCAGGCCGATTTTCAACGCTTTGAGGGTAATCGCAACTGGCAATTCCGCAACGAATTTGCTTGTGGAAGCGGCGGCCTCCGGGATTTGTTTCATCCCGAACTCCGAAGTTGAATTTCTGCGTTGGCGGAGTGCGGCCGTCCCGGCCGCAGCCAAGCGGGGTGGGCGGGCGGTTGGGAAATGTTCCGTGGCTTGAAGGAAGCCAGTGGCTGCGCCCGAGGACGGGCGCACTCCGGCCTGGCCTCGTCCGCCCCGCCACCACCGGCAACTTCGGGGTTGGTTTTATTGCCGCCGGACAGACGCCTGAAAGCCGGGTGAGGGCCGGATCGAAACCAGCCGTTGAATGGCAGTCATGCGCTCGGTGGTCAATTTCTGAAACGTGAATTCCCGGGCCCGGGCCATGCCCCGGGCGCGCAGATGCGCGGACAGTGGGCCGCCGATGGCGAGCTTCCGCAGCGCATCGGCCACGACATCGGCATCCTCGAAATCAACGATCAGGGCCTCGTCATTGGTGACTTCATGCATGATGGGAATGTCATTCACCACGCAGGGTGTGCCACAAGCCATCGCTTCAATCACACAGCGTCCGAACGTTTCCTCGCGGCTGGCGAGACAGAAGGCGGCCGCCTGCCGGTAGAGCGGGGCGAGTGATTCGTCATCAATCCAACCCAGGAACTTCACGTCCTGCTCGACCCCGAGGTGTTTCGCCCGTGCCTGGGCGGCTTCAAGGCCGTTGAGCCAGTTGCCGCCGGCCATGACCAGCGGGTGTCGGCGCCGCGTTTCCGGATCCAACCGGGCATAGCCCGTGATGAGCCGCTCGGCCTGTTTGTAAGGATAGAAATTTGAAATCCAGAGGAAATAGCCCGGGTCAATCCCGAACTTGTCCCTGATCCAGTGCGGTTCATTTGCCGTCGCGTCGGGGTGGAAAATTTCATGTTGCAGGCCTTCATAGCTGATGGCCATGCGATCGTGAAATTCGGGATGGAGGGACAACACCTGGTTGGCGGTCCATTGGGAATTTGTAATGACCAGATCGGCCTGCGGCCAATTGTGTTTTATCATCGAATTTCGATAGAATTGGCGCAGAAGTCCCAGACGATTGCGCTTGTCCAATGTTTGCAAGGACAGCACGTGCATGACCGTGGGAAGGCACTTGCGGGCTGGCACGAAACCCACGGTTAACAAGGCGCTCGCACCCCATTTACGTGCCACCGCCGGCACCTGAAAATGATCAGCAAAGAGGCGGCGATTGCGGTGGTCATTGGCCGGAAAATCGCGCACCACTTCAACGCGCGGGTCGATCACCTTCCAGTCTTGATTTGGCCCGGCAAAAATCAGCCACGACACGTCCGGAAAAAGATCCAAAGACCGTGAAACAAATTCATGAAAGAGCGTGCTCAACCCGGTTTTACGCGAAGGGTTTTCAGCCAGAATGGTGAGGGCCAGTTTCAAGGTTGCCGGTGGCATCCCGGTTCGGAATCCGGACGTCGCGGGTCCGGAACTTTCAAGGCTGTTTAGCAACCGACCAAGCTCGGCAAAGCCATCCACTCCGCCGTCGGCGAGAAGTACAATGCGCAGGGGGAGGAGCTTCTCGGCGTCCGGACGGTTGGAATCCGACGGCACGATGCTCAGGTCGGCACGCTTCATCAGGCGATAGGTAATACTGCGGGTGCGAATCTGGACGGCGGTTTCCAGCCATTTGGCCAGTCCGGCATTCTGCCAGTGGAAGATGGTTCTTTTGAAAAAGGGACGGCAGACCAGCATGACCAGCCAGTCGCGATGGAGTGCGGCGCGGTAGCCGGGGGCGGGCACATAGTAAAAATGGGTTATCCCATATCGGAACCGGCACCAGATGGCCTGCAAGCAACAAAACAGAAGCGCCACAACCCCGCCGGCCGGGAATTCCCCGTTATCTCCTGGAGTTTCGGCAGAAGGCGCGTTGACGTGATAACACTCGATGCCGGACGGGTTGGGCGATCTATGTTTCCGCCGGTCGCCGCCGAAACTGTCCAGCATCAGCTTCACCACGCTGCTCTGACGGTTGTACGGCGGCGGCACGTGGGCAAAAACAAGCAGTTTCATCGGCGTCATTTGCAGTCACAGCCTATCGGACACAGCGTGGCGCTGACAGAATTTGTTTGATTTTAATGGCGGGGTCACGTTTCATTATTTCCCGGCACAATGAAAATCCTTATTACCGACTCGCGTGGATCAATCAGTTCCGGCCAGAATCGGGCCTTCAGATCCTTCGCAACGGGTTTTGCCAGCCGCGTCACCGCGTATGACTTGGCGGCTGCCTGCAGGAACGGCGTCGCGATCGCAAGGTCGCCCACATTCCACAGTTCCATCACCAGCAATTCGGTTTCGCACTCACGCAACGGACAAAAGGTGATGCCGGATAGCAAATTGGTCCATCCCTGGCCAGATTATTCTCTGCCATTATTAAGCTGCCGTTATTAAGCTTGTGTTTGGAAAAGGCGGTTTCTATCCTCACGCCCGTATTGTTGGGCGCCAGTTACACAAACATGAAGACCGATGATTCCTCCCCACCTCCGAAGTGTCAGACGGGACAAGAAGATTTCTACACGGACACTATGGCCTGGCTTCTGGAACGCGGAGTTCTTCGCAAGGACATGAAGATTCTCCTCGTTTGCGGGGGCCAACTGGACCGGGATGTCCTGCTGGCAGCCGGTTTTGAGAACGTCATGATTTCAAATCTGGACAGCCAGATGAAACCGGGCGCCTTTGCTCCTTTTGCGGCGTGTGTTCAGGACGTGGAGGCACTGACTTACGGGAAGGATGAGTTTGATTTTTGCATCGCCCATAACGGCCTGCACCACTGTTACTCGCCGCATCGGGGCATGTTGGAAATGTACCGCGTCTCCCGGCTGGGAGTGCTGGTCTTTGAACCCCGCGATTCCCTGCTCACCCGGCTTGGCGTGAGGCTGGGATTCGGCCAGGAATATGAAACGGCGGCGGTGGCGGCCAATGGCTGCGTCGCCGGTGGCACGCGCGATACGCCCATTCCGAATTATGTGTACCGGTGGACGGAACGGGAAATCGAGAAATCCATCCGCAGTTACAGCCCCTGGGGCAAACCCGGCTTTATCTACCGTCGCGGATTGAGAGTGCCGTGGGGCCGCCTGGAGGCTATGAATAGCCGGATCTGTTATCTGCTGGTAAGGACTCTGCTGCCGCTGCTGCGCCTCTTTTTCCACTGTTTTCCGGGCCAGGCCAATGGTTTCGCCTTCGTAGCGCTCAAGCCCAAGATTCCTCAAGATTTTTTCCCCTGGCTCGAACTGAAAGACGGCCATCCCGTTCCCAACCAGGAATGGATGCGGAAACAGTACCACTTTCAGAACCTGCCGGAAAAAAAGCAGTTCCATCTCCGCCCAATTCGACATCACCCAAGGCACTGATCTCCAGTGCGGACACTCCAAAGCTTGGGGGCAAATCGACACTGTTCTTAACGAAGCTGGCTTGACCGTTCGGAGTTCCGTCCCGCCCCACGCCGCCTCAAAAAACTCAAACGTTAATCCCTAAAGTTGACGCGTATGAGCCATCCTGGCAGCGGGCGGTTCAAAACGCGCTGCGGATGTGAATGTGGGCAAAACGGAACCCAAGAAAGTTTTTTCGCGCGGGCTGAAAACGGACTTGGGCTGGCGTTTTGATTTTTACCGGATATACTGCCTGGGAATTGTTTATGTTCATCGAACGGGTCAATGTCCTCGGCGTCGGCATCAGCGTGCTGAATCTACAGACCGCGCTGGCGGCCATCGCCGACGCGGTGCGCGCGCGGCGCAAAGGTTACATTTGTGTGAGGGACGCACATGGCGTGATGGTGGCGCAGAAGGACGCGGCGTTCCGGCGCATTTTGAATGAGGCGTTCCTTTGCACACCGGATGGAATGCCGATGGTTTGGATGGGCAAATTGCACGGACATCGTGAAATGAGCCGTGTGTATGGGCCGGACCTGATGTTGGACGTGTGCGCGTGGAGCGAAAAAAATCCGTGCCGCCACTTTTTGTTCGGCGGCCTGCCCGGCGTGGCGGAGCAGTTGCGCGACAAATTGACGGCGCGTTTTCCGAAATTGCAAATCACCGGCTGTTACACGCCGCCGTTCCGTCCGCTCAACGCGGAGGAGGAAAAACAATTGCAGGAAATGGTCCATGCCGCGCAGCCGGACATTTTTTGGGTCGGCTTGAGCACGCCGAAACAGGAAAAATTCATGGCCGAATTTCTGCCGAAGCTGGACGTGACACTGATGATCGGCGTGGGCGCGGCGTTTG
>DAIRTX010000006.1:0-75885 GCA_036803685.1 Verrucomicrobiota bacterium
GCCGACGTGGGCATTTCCGTGGACAACGCGGTGGACATCGCCAAGGAATCCGCCGACGTGATCCTGCTGGAAAAAAACTTGATGGTGCTGGAGGAAGGCGTGCTGGAAGGCCGCAAAGTATTCGTGAACATCCTCAAATACATCCGCATGGGCGCCAGCTCGAATTTCGGCAACATGTTCAGCGTCATCGGCGCCAGCGCCTGGCTGCCCTACGTGCCGATGGCTCCCATCCAGATCCTGACCAACAACCTGCTATACGATTTCTCGCAGGTGCCGATTCCCACCGACAACGTTGGCCCGCAGCAAACGGCCAAACCACGACCCTGGAACATGGGCGAGATCGCCAAGTTCATCGTTTTCATCGGCCCCATCAGTTCCATTTTTGATTACACAACCTATGCCGTCATGTGGTTTGTATTTAAATGCAACCAGTTGGGATTGGTGCCGCCGCCGGAACTGGCCGCACGCTTCGCCCAGGCGACGGCCCCGAACGACACTTACGCCGCCGCGCTGTTCCACACCGGCTGGTTTGTCGAGTCGCTGATGACCCAGACGCTCATCATCCACGTCATTCGCACGAACCTGATTCCCTTCATCCAATCGCGGGCCAGCTGGCAACTCAGCATGACCACGTTGCTCATCATGGCCATCGGCGCGTATCTGCCGTATTCACCGCTGGCCAGGTCGCTGGGATTTGTGCCGCTGCCGTGGCAGTTCTGGCCGATATTGCTGGCAACGCTGATTTGCTACGTCGGGCTGACGCACGTCATCAAAACCTGGCTGGTCCGCAAGGCCTGGGTGTAATCACGATTTGCTGAAAAGCTGAAGCGTTGCGTTGGAGTTCAATCCCGCGCTTGCGGGATTGTTCCAGCGGCACGCTAGCCCGAATTCTGAAGTTGATGTCAGCCGCGGTCCGTCCGCAGAGGGAGCGCACGCCGCTGGCGTGCGGTTTTCGGCGGCCCGCCGAAAACCTTGTCCCACAAACTTTCTCGCGTGGAAATGCGACGACCAGTGTGAGACGATGGTTTGGGCGGGCTGCCCAAACCGGCACGCGGGCCGCGTGTGCTCCCCATTCCTATTTCGGAATCCGGATTTAAAGCGTGAACTCCAACAAAAAAAACCGTTCCGCATCGCACGGAACGGCATTATCAGGCCTGCGCGGGTTGATCGTGTCCGCTCAAACCTCAACATGAAACTAGACCCACCTTGCGCGCGTGTCAAACGGCCCGTCAGTTTTTTCCCGGCGGCAAGGCGGCCTTTTTCTTTTCGAACCAATCCTTCAACTGGGGAAACAGCCATTCCAGGTGATCAAAAAATCCCTCCGGATCAACCACGCCGAGCGCCTCCGCCAATGGCAGCGCCTGCAAACCGGCCTTTTTCACCCAGAACGAATCCGCCACCTCGCCCTCGCGCAAATTTTCTCCGACGCCGGTGTCAAACACGTCGAGATAATTGTCCAGGGCGAGCTGGAGCAGTGCCGTCTGGTTTGTGCCGGTCGCCAAGGCCGCCTTTTTTTCCAGGGCGATGCCAAAACCAATCTGTGCCCGGCTGCGCGCGGAGATGTTTGCTGGCGCATTCGTGTTAAAAACCTGCGCGTAGGCGTTCGTTGCCGCGTCAAAAGCGCCCAGTTGCAAATCGCAGTCGCCGATTTCATTCCACGCCAGCGCGCCGAGTTCGTTGGTCGGATACAACTGGCAAACCTGGCTGAATATGTTCGTGGCCAGTTGGAAATTCGCCAGCGGGTTGTTGGTGGCCGGCGAATCCAAAAGCATCAAGGCCCCGCCGTAAGCGAACAATGCCTGCCCGTTCAGGTCCGGCGGACAGTTCGTGTCGCTCGTCAGCGTCATGAAATGGTCAATGGCATCCTTGTAACCCTGCCGGCCCATCGCCGCGTGCCCAGCCATCAGGCGCGCCGGGTAAATCAACGGCGAACCCTGCCAGTTGGTGTTTTGATAGAGCATTTGATAATTTCTTTCCGCGTCCACGTAATTCGTCCCGCCCAGGCGGAAGTAATGGTCCGCCACCCACCATTGGGCCAGCGGTGCGAGGTCATGGGTTGGAAACTGCGCGACAAAATTTGTGAACAGCCCGAATGCGTTCGTCTCGTTTCCCGCCTGAAAATTTGCCCGGGCGAGCGCATAATCCGCCCGGGGCCGCAGCCCGTTGGTTGGAAAATCGTCCCGCCAGCTTTCATACTGGCCGATGGCCGATGGCCAGTCTTGTTCCCGTTCATAAGTGCGCGCGACGGCCAGTTCCACCTGTGGCCGCTGCGGCGAATTGGGAAACATCTCTGCGAATTTCCGGAAAAGGACGCGCGCGGCGGCGGGCTGGCGCGAATCCGCCAGGCCTTCGCCGACCAGCAGGATGCTGCTGTCGGCCAGATCGCTGGCGGGATAAAGCTTCATAATCCGCGCCATCGCGTTGCTCGCGCCGGCCAGGTCTTTTAATTCCAGATTCGCGCGTAGCATTTGATAAAGCGCGCGATCACCGAGCGTTTGCGCAACGGCGGGAAAACCGGCGAAACCTTCAACCACGGCACGGTAATTTTTCAGGGCGTTCGTAAAATCCTTTTGCGCGAACTGCGCGTCGCCCATTTTGAAATGCGCCACGGCCAAATCCTCCGACGGCGGCAGCAGCTTTAACAGCTTCACGGCGGTTTCGAAATCGGCAAGGCTGTTGGCCGTATTTCCCGCAAGCCACTCGCACCAGCCGCGGTCCAGATACGCCTTGCCGGCGAGCGGACTGTTTGTAAACGCGCCCAGGAATTGGTTGAAACGCGCCTGCGCTTCCTGCAAATGGTTCGTCGCCGCTCCCGCGAAACGGGACGCGGTGTAATCCTTCAAATGCAATTCGCCGAGCGTCAGCAATGCCACGTCCGCCGCCGCCGAAGCGGGGAATTGGGCCAGGAATTTCTGGAGCGAATCCTCGGCGGCGGAAAACCGGTCCAGCGCGATGGCCAGTTCCGTCATTTTTAAAATCGCCTGCCGCTGCCGCTCCAGCGGCGCGTTCAGCTTGAGAATTTCCTGATAAGCGGCGATGGCATCGGACTTTTGCCCCAGTTGCTCCAGCACGCCCGCGCGCAATAACACGCTTTCAGCGCTCAAAACGTCGTTTTTTCCCAGCCGCGCGATTTGAACCAGATTGGTCGTGACCGCCAGCGCCGCATTCGTGTCGCCCGCCGCAAGCTTGACTTGATAAAGCAAATACGCGCGCTGCCAGTCCAATTCCGGCTTGAGCGTCTGCGAGTTCAGCGATCCCAAAACCGCCGCTGCGCCGGTAAAATCGTTTTGTGCGAATTTAGCCCGCGCCAACAACAATAGTCCGCGCGAAACCAGTTCATTCCCTGAGTCCATTTGCGCCGCGCGGTGAAACACGCTGTTCGTTTCCTCCAGCAACGACACAACCTGCGGCCACTCGTTGGTCTGCGCCAGCGCCGCCGCCGCCTCCACCACGGCCCGGAGCCGCAAGGACGATTCGGGAAAATCACGGGTCAGGGAAACGAAGGTTTTCGCCGCCGCCGGCAG
Source organism: Verrucomicrobiota bacterium (assembly GCA_036803685.1). GTDB lineage: Bacteria > Verrucomicrobiota > Verrucomicrobiia > Limisphaerales > UBA11358 > UBA11358. The sequence goes on from DAIRTX010000006.1 coordinate 3,525, forward strand.
GTCCCCGCCTTGAAACTGCGCTTCGCCAATCCAATAAACGTATTGGTCGGCGAGGTCCCCGGCCCCGGCTTTGCGCGCGGTGAGCAGCGCGATGGCTTGCGGGAGTTTCCCCTGCTTGAATTCCGCCTCCGCCTGCAGCAACCCCGCCTCGGCCACGCGGCCGGAGTCCGGATATTTCTGGACGAACTTTGCGAACGCCGTTTCCGCGCGGCTCCACATCCCGTCCTGAAACGCGGTCACCGCGGCGGCATAGGCGCGGTCTTCCTGGGTGGTGGCGGCGAAGCTCCGTCCGCCGCCCGTTGACAGCGCGAGCAAAATCAAAAGCCATTGCCAGCGAAACGCCATGCGCCCGAATCTAAACGACGTGGCGCAGCGACAAAAGCGGGAAATGAAGAACCCGCGAAATGAAATTCAATTCGTTTTGGGGCCGGGTGGGTTTTCCGCTTTTGCCTTTTGCAATTCCAACGCGGTCGCCTCCGACATTTTTTGAATTCTTTGCATCATGGGCGCCAGGCATTGCTGCATGATTGTCATGGTGCGCTTCATCAACTCCGGCTGCTTGCTCACCAACGACTGGCCGACCGGCGTCCGGTAAAAGGCAATCAGTCCGTCAATCTCCTCCTGGGAAAACATTTCGCGATAGGCCTGGCATACAGGTCCTTCATTTTGTTCCAGCTTAACTCCTCCTTCATGACGCCGGCCATTTTGGCCTGCTGCCGGTCCAGAACCGCCTGTTCATCCGCGCTTAACGGCTTCTCTTTCGTCGCCTGCTGCAGGCTGGCCTTCATCATGCCATCCATCTGGGTGAAGACGGAATCCGCGAGCTTGTCAACTTTTGTCAGTTGCAGCAGCTGGTTGATGGAATTTTCATAAGCGCGGTTCTGAATGCATGAAACAGCCCGTCAAGGGTTTTTGGCCGAAGTTCAAACCGGCTGGCGCTACTCCTGAATCCTTGGCGAACGGAGCGCGGCGTTCACGCCGCTTCAACTCACGACCGCCAGCCGTTGCAGGATTTTTCCCTCGTCGCACCACTCGAACCTTGAAGCGGAGTGAACTCCGCGCTCCTGACAATAATGACCGATCTACACTCACCGGTGCGCGATCTGTTCGCTTCGCCAAGGATTGCGCGGCGCTTACTTGTTGAACCGGAAGTTGGTCAGGTCGTAGTCCTGCATAACGTATGGCTTCGTCTCCAGCCGCATTTTGTTGGCGCGCTTGGCCTGCGTTTCGCCGCCCGCCGCGATGAAATCCTCATAGCTGATGATTTCCGCGCGGATGAAGCCCTTCTGGATGTCCGTGTGAATGGTGCCGCCGGCTTCCCAGGCCGTCAGGCCCTTCCGAATCGGCCAGGCGCGGTTCTCCTTGCCGCCAACGGTCAGGAAGCAGATGTAGCCGCCCTCCCGAAACGCGCGCAGCAGCAGGGCGTCGGGATTTTCCAAATCCGGCGGTTCGGCCACTACGATTGGCTTGGCGGTGAAAAAGTTGTGGGCGGCGACGGCTTGCAGGTCGTCCGGCGCCAGACCGGAATTGAAAACGAATTTTTCCTGCTCGAGCAGCGCCTTGATTTTTTCCAGCGCCTGGCGCTCGGCCTCCTGCGGCTCGCGGCCCAGGCGCGTCTCCACAAATTCCAGGTCCTTCAAAATCATGTCCGCCCGGCCCTCCACCGACACCAGGATGGCGTCGGCGTCAATCAACTGGTCCTCGCCGACCACGTCCACCTGCGCGTAGGTTTTCTTGTCCGCCTCGACCAGCTTGTCGGCCTCGTCGAAGCGCGGATCCTTGAGGTTGTGTTTGCCGGTTTTTATCCCGGTCAGACCGAATAACGCTATTTTCATAAATTTTGATTCTCCTGCTGCTCCAAGACCCGGCCTAGATACTGCCCGGTAAAACTTTCGGCGCAGCGGGCCACGGCTTCCGGCGGCCCCTGCGCAACAATGCGGCCGCCAGCATCCCCGCCCTCCGGACCGAGGTCAATAATCCAATCCGCCGTTTTGATCACATCGAGATTGTGCTCGATGACGACGAGCGTGTTGCCGGCGTTGCGCAATTTGAACAGCACTTCCAGCAGCTTGGCCACGTCGTGGAAATGCAGGCCGGTCGTCGGCTCGTCCAGGATGTAAAACGTGCGCCCGGTGGCCTTGCGGCTCAATTCCGCCGCCAGCTTCACGCGCTGCGCCTCGCCGCCGCTCAACGTCGTCGCCGCCTGTCCCAGGCCGATGTAACCGAGGCCGACCTCGGCGAGCGTCAGCAGCGGATCGTAAATCCGCGGCACCACGCGGAAAAAAGTCACCGCCTCGTCCACCGTCATCGCGAGCACGTCGGCGATGTTCTTGCCCTTGTAGGTGATTTCGAGCGTCTCGCGGTTGTAGCGTTTGCCGCCGCATACTTCGCAGGTCACATAAACCGGCGGCAGAAAATTCATTTCAATCTTGAGCAGGCCGTCGCCCTCGCATTTTTCGCAGCGGCCGCCCTTGACGTTGAAGCTGAACCGGCCCGGCGCGTAGCCGCGGATTTTCGCCGCCGGCAGTTTCGCGAACAAATCACGGATGTGATTGAACATGCCGGTGTAGGTGGCCGGGTTCGAGCGCGGCGTGCGGCCAATCGGCGTCTGGTCAATCACGATGACCTTGTCAATCGCCTCAAAACCCATCAACGCGCGGTGCGCGCCGGGTGTTTCCTTGGAGCCGTAAAACTTGCGGAACAGTGCCCGGCGCAGGATGTCGTCCACCAGCGTGCTCTTGCCGGAGCCGCTCACGCCGGTGACGCACGTGAACGTGCCGAGCGGAATGCGCGCGTCAATGTTCCGCAGATTGTTTTCGCGCGCACCGAGCACTTCGAGCCAGCCGCGGTCTTCCGATGGCGCCAGGCGCTTTTTCGGGATGGGAATCGCCAGTTCGCCGCGCAGATACTGCGCCGTGAGCGAATTTTTGTTCGCCAGAATTTCCGGCAATGTGCCCGCCGCCACGAGTTCGCCGCCGTGAACGCCCGCGCCGGGGCCGAGATCAACGATATAATCCGCGTTGCGGATCGTTTCGGCGTCGTGTTCGACGACGAGCACGGTGTTGCCGAGGTCGCGCAGGCCCTTGAGCGTGGCGAGCAGGCGGTTGTTGTCGCGCTGGTGCAGGCCGATGCTCGGCTCGTCCAGAATGTAAAGCACGCCGACGAGTCCCGCGCCAATCTGCGTGGCGAGCCGGATGCGCTGCGCCTCGCCGCCGCTCAACGTGCTGCTCTCGCGGTCGAGCGTGAGATAGCCAAGACCGACGTTTTTCAAAAAACCAAGCCGGGCGCGGATTTCCTTGACGACCTCATGCGCGATTTTTTCCTCAAATTCCGTGAGCTTGAGACCGGCAAAAAATTCGTCGGCCTTTTCCACCGACAACGCGCAGACGTCCATGATGGAAAGGCCGGGAATCAAACGTGCTGCCAGCGTCCCGCTGGCAGTTCTGTTTTTGACTGTCGCCTTTGCCGATGGTTCTGCCGGCGGGACGCCGGCAGCACGTTCGCCGCCCAGCGTCACCGCCAGAATCTCCGGTTTGAGCCGTTTGCCTTTGCAGACGTCGCAAAATTGCGGGCTCATGTAAGGCTTGATGCGGTTGCGGACGAATTCGCTTTCGCTCTCGGTGAACAGCCGTCCCAGATTCGGCAGGACGCCCTCGAACGGGCGGTTGATCGTGTGCTGGCTGCCCGCGCGCCAGAAATTAAAATCCACCGCGCTTTCGCCCGAACCGTGCAGCAGGACCTTTTTGAAATCGTCCGGCAGATTTTTCCAGGGCGTTTCCAGGCTGACGTTGAAATGCGCCACGACCGACCGCAGCATGGCCTTGTAATAAATGTTCATCCGCTTGCCCGCCCGCCGCCACGGCTGGACGGCGCCGTCCTCGAGCGATTTTTCCGGGTCGGGCACGACCAGGCTTTCGTCAAAAATCATTTTCTGGCCGAGGCCGTGGCAGACCGGGCAGGCGCCCGCCGGGGCGTTGAAGGAAAAATGTTTCGGCGTGGGCGGATCGTAACTTTTGCCCGTGACCGGGCTGCACATTTTGTTGGAATGAAGCGTTTCGGTCCAAGTTGATTTGGTAGGGGCGACCTGCTGGTCGCCCTGGCTGACCGGCAGGTCAGCCCTACCAGAAGAGTTGTGCAACGCCAACATGACGCCTTCGCCCCAGCGCAACGCGGTTTCGACCGAATCGCCGAGCCGCACGCGGATCTTGTTGTCCATCACCAGCCGGTCCACGACGGCTTCGATGGTGTGAAATTTCTTTTTGTCGAGCTTGACGCGCGTGTCGGCGGCGAGTTCGACGAATTCGCCGTCCACCCGGGCGCGGACGAATCCTTCACGGGCGAGGCGTTCGATCACGTCGCGGAATTCGCCTTTCTGCCGGCGGACGACCGGCGCGAGCAGCATCACGCGGGTCTTGGGCGGCAGCGCGAGGATTTTGTCCACGATGTCGCTGGTGGTCTGGGAAACGATGGGCACGCCGGTGTCCGGGCAATGCGGTTTGCCGACGTGTGCGTAAAGCAGGCGGAGATAATCATAAATCTCGGTGGTGGTGGCGATGATGGAGCGCGGGCTGGAGCCGGAGCTGCGCTGTTCGATGGCGATGGCCGGCGACAGGCCTTCGATGAAGTCCACCTCCGGTTTTTGCATCTGGTCGAGGAACTGCCGGGCGTAGGCGGAGAGGCTTTCGACGTATTTGCGCTGGCCCTCGGCATAAATCGTGTCGAACGCGAGCGACGATTTGCCGCTCCCGCTCAGGCCGGTGATGACCACCAGCTTGTCGCGCGGGATATTCAGCGTGAGGTTCTTCAGGTTATGCTCACGCGCGCCGCCGATGCGGATGAATTCCTTGCTCATGGCCGCGAATTTCTCGTTCGAATCAACCGGGAAATATATTCAAAGCCCCGGCGAAAGCAAAGCGGGGAATGTGCGGATAAAATGCAGCAAATCTGGCAACTACAACCTTACCATTGCCGAACGCGATAAAACCGCTGCGAGTTGGTGGCGGTTGTGTCGGTCAATATTTGTGTGCCTCCGTTGCCGGTGACGAGCGGCAAGGCAGTCCAGTTACTGTCTACCAGCGAGTTCTGATATTCCAGTGCATAGACTTTCCCGCTCTGCGTTGGCAGAGAAAGGCTGAAGGAAGAGATGCTTTTTGTCGAATTGGTTAGCGATACATGGAGTGCGGGTGGGGTCGCACTCACAAGGGCTAAACTCTGTCCACCTCCAACTGCGATGGCTATAACATTGCTCAATCCGGCAGGCACATTTGTCAGACCCCATGTATTGTCTCCCCACGAAACCACCGTTCCGTCACTTACAAGTGCCATACAGTGATATGGCCCAGCACTGATGGCTATGACGTTTGTAAGACCCGTCGGAATGACAAATGGAGTAGACCATGAGCCGTTCCAAAAATAGCCTGTTCCGGTCACGGTGCTATCATTTCTGAGCGCCATGCCATAGGTATCTACTGCTGCAATTGCCGCGATGTTGCTTAACCCCGCAGGCACATTTGTTTGGCCAGCATAACCGCCCCAACCTACGACCGTGCCATCACTTCTGAGCGCAAAACTGGAATTACCTGTTGCAGCGATAGCAACGACATTGCTTAATCCAACAGGCACATTTGTTTGACCGTAATAGTTGCCGAAGTAGCCACCACCCCAGGCAACCACCATGCCGTCATTCTTGAGCGCAAGACCGTGGTGCCCGCCGGCAGCAATAGCCACGACATTGCTCAAACCGGCAGGCACATCGGTTGGAACTGAATTATTTCGCCCCCAACCCGCTACCGTGCCATCTTCCCTGAGCGCAAGGTTGTAGTCTGGTCCCGCCGCAACAGCGATTACGTTACTCAAACCGGAGGGTACGGTCATTTCACCATCGCTATTGTCGTTCGCCCACCCAGTCACCGTGCCATCACCCATAATTATCAGACTATGATCTCCAACTCCTTGTCCGCTCCCTCCTACTGCAACTGCCAATGCTTGAGTCTGGCTGCCTGGTGCCATCGTTTGGCCATAACCCTGTCCATAGTATTCATCCCCCCATCCAACCACCGTGCCGTCTCGCTTCAGCGCCAAATTGTGATATGACCCGGCGGCAATCATGACAACATTCGTAAGGCCAGCCGGAACGCTAACAGGAACATGGTTCGTGCTGTGCCAAATGGCTCCCCATGCCACCACAGTTCCATTGCTTCTAAGCGCGAGACTGTAATCGTTGCCAGCGGCAATGGCCACCACGTTGCTCAACCCCTCCGGCAAATTCGTTTGTCCACCGCCATTGTAACCCCAAGCGACCAAGGTTCCATCGGATTTCAAGGCGACATTGTGATCTGCCCCGGCGGCAATCGACACTACATTGCTCAATCCGATCGGGATGTTTGTTTGACCATAGTAGTTGTGGCCCCACGCAACGACTGTCCCGTCATTTCTGAGTATCAGATTGTGTTCCCATCCTGCAGCAATAGCGGTTACGTTGCTTAAACCTGCCGGGACATTTGTTTCGCCGTCGAAATTGGGTCCCCACGCAGTGACCGTACCGTCACTCTTCAAGGCCAAGTTGTTCCATCCTCGTGAGGAAATTGCCACGATATTGCTTAATCCGTCTGGCAAGGGAACGTCGAAACTGTACCCCCACTCCGCAATGGTGCCATCCGTTTTAAGAGCCAGACTGTAAAGAGCGCCACCTGCAACAGCCATCACATTGCTTAATCCCGTCGGGACGGAGACCTGACCGTAACCATTGAATCCCCAAGCGACCACTGTGCCATCATTTTTGACGGCTAAACTGTGGCGCTCCCCCGCAGCAATATTGGTAAACACAGTTCCCGATTCCACGTATGGTAATACCACCGTCCCCCAACCCGTCACCTGATTGGCAGGTAAACCGGCGGCGAAGTTCTGACTCAAAGCCAGCATGCCTGCCAGCCAAGTCATGGTCACGGCTGATTTCCATCCATTGGTTCTGACCAGTTTAACTTTTGCCTCACTGCCGACGACCTGTCTGGTTTTCATTTTACATGCCTTTCATTTTGGACCGTTGCTCCCAATCCAACCGCCGTTTGCATCGGAGCTTTCAATGTCTTCAGCATCGCATTTCTAAAAAAGCGCGCCAGAGGGTGAAATCACGCAGGGGTTTTCCCGCGCGGGTTTTCCAGTAGCATCGCAAAATTAGACCCGATTGTCTTTGAGCATAACTTCTGCCAGGTTAATTGTGGGCCTGAAACGCCTGGGGCAGCGAAACCAACGGGGTAAAACGCGTGACCCTCACGCATCTTGCGTGAAATTTTTACGCACGAATATTGGTTTGGACTTCCTTACGCGAGGACTTTCCCTTGCGGGTTTTCCCGCAGGGCGGCGAAGATGAAACCCGCCGGGCAACGGTTCACCGACCCAGTTTCCGATGGATGGCCCGCCAGTGTCCCTCCAGTGTGCGGGGAGAAACTCCCAGCTGGTCGGCAATCAGCTTGTCCGGCAGGCCAACGCAGGCGGCCTGCAGGATTTCCTCCTGCCGTTTTGACAATACCGTCAAGATCGGAATCGCCAGCATATTCATCGGTCATCAAACTTCACAACCCACGCGCCTTGTGTCGGCCCGTCCACTTTGGCTCCAAACCGCGTAAACGCGGAACTCCAAACCGAACCCACATCACGGATACTCAACGAGCCGGTAGAATTTCATGGCCGTCGGCGCGTTCGTGTCCACGAAGGTGAAATTGGTGGTGACGGAAGTGATGTAAGGCGGAGTGGGCGGGATGTAGTTCCACACCACCGGCGGCACCAGATTGGTCGTCCAGGCCACCTGGAACTGGTAATTGGTCGGCGCGGACCATTGGAGCTGGAAGAAACCGTTGGTCGTTACCGTGACGCTGGAAATGAGCACGGGCAGTGGATTGACGGTGACGGTGAAACGATTGGTGGCGCTGTTTGGCGGCAGGCTGTTGTCGGTGACGACGGTGGTAAAGGTGTTGACGGTGCCGGCCTGGGCCAAAGCGGGTGTCCAGGTGATGATGCCATTGGCGTTAATGCCCGGGGCCGGAAGGCCGGCGACGGTGGTGGTCAGCACATAACTGAGCGTCGCGTTGGTGTTCAAATCCGTCGCGGTGTTGGTCACCACCAGCGGGGTCAGCGCCTCAATGGTCAGGTTCGGCTGGAACGGCAGGGTCAGCACGTTCGTTGATTGCAGGAGGATCAACCGGTAAAAGCGCATCGGACCGAGCCCGCCACTTTGCGAGCCGTCGTCGAAGAAGCTGAACAGCCCGTTCGTCGGTGTCACCGGTCCGGTGTAGCCGATGATGTTGGTGAAGGTGTTCCACGCGGGCGGCGCGAGGTTGTCCGTCCATTGCACCTGGAATAAATCGTTGGTGGGCGCAAACCAAGTGAGCAGGAAGCCGTTCGTCACGCCGATATTGGTGGCCGTGATGCTGGAAATAAAAATGGTGTTGGTCAGCGACGGCACGTTGGTCGAAGTCAACAAATGAAAATCCACCTCGATTCCGAAAGTGACAGCGAAGCTGTTCGTGTTCTGCACGCCGAGATAATAAGTTGAGCCGGGCACCAGCGGCGGCGTGGTGCCGGCGCTCAAAACGACGGAACCGTTCGTTCCGGACGGATACGTGATGTCCGGCAACAACAATAGATTGGTCGTCGGAGGAGAGTTGGTGTCGAACCACACATTCACCGGCGCCGTGGCGAAGAGCAGGATGTTGGTCGCGAAATCCGCGTTCGTCGGCACATTCACCACGTAATAGGTAATGCCACCGGCGGCGACCGAGTTCGTTTGCGGCTGACCGCCCGGCAGGTTTATCAACGTGGTGACAGTGACGGTGAAACTGTTGGTCGCGCTCAACGAGGTGGCGTTGACGGCGGGGGGATTTGTATCGGTAACAACTGTGGTAAAGATGTTGGTGGTGCCGGCTTGTGCCAGGGTTGGCGTCCAGGTGATGACGCCATTGGTGTCAATCGTGGCACCGGCTGGGAAGCTGATCAACTGGTAAGTCAAAGGGTTCACCGGAATGTCGGAATCGGTCGCCGTATTGGTCACGACGAGCGTGCTCAAGTCGTTGATAATATAATTTGTCTGTGACGGCAGAACCGGCGGGGTGTTCACTTCATTCACCGTCACGGTGAAACTGTTGGTGGCGCTCAACGGCGGCGCACCGTTGTCCGTGACGACGGCGGTGATGATGTAAACCCCCGGTCCCTGAGCCTCGCCCGGTGTCCAGGTGATGACGCCGTTGCTGTTGACGACCGGCGGCGGATTCGTTGTCGCATAATTCAACGGCCAGCCGTTTGTGATCATGGCGTTCGTGTCAACGAGCATCGTCACTGTGTAAGTCAGCGTCTGCGGCGGCAGGTCCGAATCGTTCGCGGTGTTCGTCACCAACAGCGTCGTCATTTCATCCAGCGTCACTGGCGGCGGATTGGTGGTCAGCCAGAACGGCGGAGTGTTCGTGAGGTTGACGTTGAATGACGAGGCGAGCGCCAGATTATGAAAATAACCGCTTGAGATGGCCACCACGTTGCTCAAGCCGGGGGGTATGCTCGTTTGATTGGTGCTATTGTCGCCCCAGGCCAGCACACTTCCGTCATTCTTCAACACCAGGCTGTGGAACCCTCCGGCGGCGACCGCCACCACATTGCTCAAGCCTGGCGGCACATCCGTTTGACCGTCGCTGTTGTCGCCCCAGGCCACCACCGTCCCGTCGTATTTCAACGCCAGACTGTGAAAACCTCCACCCGCGATGGCCACCACATTGCTCAAGCCCGGCGGCACATCCGCTTGACCGGCGGCGTTGTCGCCCCAGGCAACCATCGTGCCATCATTCTTCACCGCCAAACTGTGGAAACCACCACCGGCAACGGCCACCACATTGCTCAAGCCCGCTGGCACATTGGTCAGGCCGGCGATATTGTAGCCCCAAGCCACCACCCGGCCGTTGCTCTTCAACGCCAGACTGGACCATCTGCCGCCCGCGATATTCACCACACTGTTCAAACCCGCCGGCACATTCGTCTGGCCAGGAATCGTATTGGCGCCCCAAGCCGCCACCGTCCCGTTGTTCTTCAACGCCAGACTGTAAAATTCCCCTCCCGCCACAGCCACCACGCCGTTCAAATCCACCGGCACATTCGTCTGACCATGGAACCCATCACCCCAGGCCAGCACCGTCCCGTCGTTTTTCAAGGCCAGGCTGTGATCATGAGCGGCGGCGACGGCCACCACATTGCTCAAGCCCGGCGGCACATTCGTCTGGCCGAGGTAATCGGCGCCCCAGGCTACCACGCCCGTTTCATCAAAAATCTGGTCGAAGCCATAGACCACTTCCACCACTTCCACGATATTGCTCACCACCAGGCGGAAATGATACGGCTGGTTCATCACCAAACCGTTGATCTGGTTGGTCACATAAACCACATTGAAACTGCCGCCCACGCTGACCGGCGGCGTCTGGTTTCCGTAGCCTGCGCTGGTTCCCCATTCGAACCAGGCCGTGGTGGGCGGGCCATTGGGCGTGGCCATGCCGTTCAACTGGGCGCTCGTTCCCGTAACGGAAGTGGCCGGCTGCGTGAACGCAAACGGCGACAGGGCACCCGTCACGAAGACGGTAAAGTAATTCGTGACGCTCAAGTGCTGGTTGACCGGCGCCCAGGGATTGAAGTCCGTCACCACCGTGGTGATCACGTTGGTGGTGAAAGCCTGCGCCAGCGTCGGCGTCCAGGTAATGATGCCCGTGTTGACATCAATGATCGGAACATTGGTGCCAGTCACGGTGCTGGTCAGCGTGTACGTCAGCGGATTGGCCGGGATGTCCGAATCGCCGGCCGCGTTGGTCACGATCAGCGTGGAAAAGGCGTTGATGGTCTGATTGGACGGTGTGCCCAAAAAGAACGGCGCCGTGTTCACTTCAATCACGATCACATTGAAACTGTTGGTCGTATGCAACGGCGGCACGCCGCTGTCGGTGATGATGGTCTGGATGGTATAAAATCCCGGCCCCTGCGCTTCTGTCGGCGTCCAGGTAATGATGCCGCTGGCGCTGATGGCCACGCCGGGCGGACCGGACACCGAGTAAGTCAACGGCTGGTTTGTGCTGGAGGCGGTGTTCGTCACCGTCAGCAGGGTCAATTCATCAACGATTTGCGTTCCAATGGGCGGCGGGGCGGGCGGGAATAACAAGTGGAAGTCCACCTCGATTCCGTAGGTAATGTTGGAGGTGCCCGTGTTTTGCACGCCGAGATAATAAGTCCCGCCAGCCGCGAAATTGGTCGGCGCGCTGATGAGGCTCAAAACGGAGGAGCCTCCCGTCGAGTTGGGTATCAACAGGTAATCCGGCGGGGTGGTGCCGACGGGCAGCGTGGTCTGGTTGAACCACACATTCAACGGGCCGGTGGCGAAGAGCAGGCGGTTGGTGGCAATGTCCGCATTGATCGGGACGATGACCAGATAATACGCCATGCCGCCTGGGGGAATGACATTGGTCACCGCCAATCCGTTGGTGAGCACGCCGATTGAACTGACGGTGGTGGGGAAATTGAACCGCAACTGCCAGCTCACGAGCGTGTTCGTGAGACCGGCACCGGCGCGGTTGTCCCAAATTTCGAGCTGCCACTGGCCCAGCGCGTTCAGCCCCTTATAGGTGTCGAGCGATTGCTCGGGCAGATAATACACGTCACCGCCGTTCAGCACCGAGTTCGTGACATATTGGGTCGTAACCAGAAACTGGGTCAGGGCGAAATTGTCCAGCAACATTCCCGGCTCAAATCCGGCGACTTGCAGGACCGTGTTGCTCAGCGCGGCAGTGAAGGTGATGTTCGTGGTCTGCCAGTTGGTGTTGTTGCCGAAGAAAAGGAAATTAGTGCCACCCACGGTCACCTGGGCCTCGGCCAGGCCTTGCGCGATGGACGGCGCGTTGGTGTCGTATTTGCCCGAGCTGCTGTGATTGCAAATGGCCTTGATTTCCGAGGCTGAGAGCGGGCGATTGTAAATGGTCGGCTCATCCATCATTCCATTGAAATGATTGGCAAAATTGCCTGCCGGCCTGACCCCCAGGAAGAAATCGACGCTGGTCCAAGGGGTAAAGCCGGTACCCAAATTCGCGCTTTGAACGACCCCGCCATTCCGGTACAGAACCGCCAATCCCGTTGCTTTGTTGTAAGTCATCGCTACATGTTGGAAAATGTTTCCCGTCATGGTCCCTCCCACCGAACTCAGGTAGTGCGCGGTGAGAGTGGTATCCATAATATTGGCGTAGAGATCACCGTCCCAATTCCCCGAAATCCCAAATTGTGCACCAAGGGGCCCTGCGCCACTGCCGGAACCTACATTCCACTCCAACAGCGATTGGAGATTGTTGATTGGGGCGCCCACCGGGTTGACCCAGGCATCGATGGTGTAACCGCTGTTGTTGATTCCAACATTGAGACTGGCACTGGCGGGGACCCTTACTTGCGAAGTGGAGCCGTTGAAGATAAACGCTTTCCCAACCACACCGTTGGTGTTAGTCATGTTGCTCGGGATGCCCGGGTTGTTGCTGATGCTGTCGTTCCCATTATTTTCCCCCCGCCACAAGCTGACAGCGCCCGGCCCGCGATAGGCATACGACAGGGTGTAAGTCTGGTCCGGCACCGTGGGCAACAGGCGCGAGATCACGCCGTCGGCCAGCGCCAGCAGGTTGCTGCCCCGATAGGCCAGATTGGTATCAGTGATCACTGTGACCTGATTGGCGTTGACGGCCCAGCCGTCAAAGTAATGGCCCTGGGTGTAATCCCCGGCCGCTGCGCCTTCAAAGCCATTGGCCCCGCTCAATGGCGCCAGGTCAACCGCGTCCAAAAGAACCCCGGAAAAATTGCCTGAAGCATCCAGGGAATGAAAAGCCAGGGATGTGGACAAAGAAGTTGCGGTGAACATGTAGGACACCGTTTGCCAATTGAGGTTCGCCCAGGTGTTGGTGTAATTCGCAACCACATTGGTCACGACTGTGCCATTAATCGAAACGTTGGCTTGGGGGATATGGGGAGGATTCCCCATGGCTCCCAGGATGCTGTCCGGGTTGCGCGCGTAGGCGAAACGAAGGATGTAAGTCTGGCCTGGAACAGTGGTGATGTTCGTGGAAATCCCTCCGGCACTGAAGCCATTCAGGTCCAACAACCAACCCCCTTCATAAGCGGTTTGTCCCCACGTTCCGTTGGTGACGACATCCACATTTTCGAAGTCAACCAGCCAGCCTCCGGCAAAACGGGTCCCGGCTGTGGGATTAATATTTGTACTGCTCCCCAACTCGAAGGAATTGTGCCATCCAACGGCCGCATTGGTGACCGGCACCAGATTGGTCACCAGCACCGCATTGGTGACCAGCATGTTGGTCAGAATGCCGTGAAACGGCGGCACGGCATATTTGATGGGCGTCGTCGTCTTGTTCGTGTTTTCCGTCAGCACCAGATAGGCGTAGCTGGCCTGCAAGGCACGCACCGTGTAATCCCAGCGGGTACCGATTTGCCCGCCGCCTGGGTCCATCACAATGGTTAGGTAGGATGAGTTGGTATAGGCAACATTGAATAGTCCACTACCTAAAATAATCCCAGAATCAAAAATTTGATGTCCACTCTGGTCATAAATGACCATCTGATCCGGTTCAATGTTATAGAAATTGTAGAAAATGCTCAGCGTGCCGGTGGTCGGAGACACATTGATAATGTTGGTACCCCCCTCTGGACCGCCGGTGGACGAGACCGGGATGATGTTGGTGACGGCGAAGGTCGCGCCCATGCCGTTGGTGGTGGTGCCGCCGCGATTTTCCACGAGCAGACAACGTGTCCCATCCGGGCTGATCAAATGGAACACCAAATCGGACACGCGCTGATGATCCACGCGCAAAGCGGCTTCCACCGACGAAATGGTCTGGGCCGCCGTCACAAAAATGGAATTCGTCATCACGGCGTCGTCCAGAATCGGCGTCGGGCCGCTGGAACTGAAAATCACCTGCCCCGGCACCGCGCCCATACCGAACTTCGCGATAACATACACCGTCTGCGGAAGTATGCTCTCGTTGTACAAACCGACCCAGTAACGGCCCGGCGGCAGCGGCGGGCCGATGGAAATGGAGCCGTCAAAACCCAGAAGCCCGCTGTTGGTCAGCCTCGCCGGCCCGAATTCATTGGTGTCCGTCAGTGTCGGTATGGCGCCGACTTTGACGAACAGATCCACCTGCCCGGTCCCGGTCAGGTTCGTGGCGTAGATCGTCAAATTGGTCGCGCCGGCGGGCACATCAATGAAATCGCGGAACCAACCCAGCGGCCCGAGGGTGGTGGTGATTCCCTTGGTCAGGTCCTGGTGCGGCTCAATCAACATTTGGAAGCCGGTCACGCTGCCGGTCTGGGTCAGCGAATCGTCCACTTCGGTCAAAATCCACGGGCCAATGGCTTGCTGGCCGACGTAATCGTTCAAACTGCCCGGTCCGTCGGACGGTTGCGAACCGACAATGTCTCCCTGCCCGCTGTTGTCATAAATAATCGTGTAAGGTCCGGGCGGATTGCCGAGTGAATCGTGATTGTTCAATACCGTCGTCCGCGACAGCCCGTTCTGGCCGCCGTGTGTCAGCGTCCCGAGGAGGTCGCCGAAATTCTGGTGCGTGATCGTGCTGGTCACGGTGCCGCGCTTGATTTCCATTGGATTTATGGCGAGGGCGAAAACGTATCCCACACCCGGATGCGCCGGACTGCCGTCGGGGATGTTGACCGGCAGCACCAGGCCGTTGACGATCTGGCTGCCGTTCGGGTTCATCTGGCTGAACGGGATGTCGGTGAAGATGGGAATAAATCCGTATTCCGATGCCTCCTGATCCTCCGAATACACGCCGACGTAATAAACCTTGCCGGGCGCGGAATTGGTGTAATAGACGAACTCGATGCCTCCACGACCGACCGATTTATCCGCGTTGGAAATGACGACGGGGTCCAGGTTCATCAGCCCCGGATTGCTGCTGACGTAAAGGTCAATGTCCGCTTCGGGCCGCGTGGCGTTGGCCACTGTGTCTTCAAACACACCCATGCGCGGAATCGAGAGCGTGTCGGGAATGAAGGTGATGAACGCGGCGTTGGTGAAATCCGCCGCGCCGGTGTTGGTGATCACGTAGAAATGCCACTGGTTCGTCATGCCGAGCGTGACCAGCACGTTCGTGCCACCCAGTTGGATGCCGTTCAATTCCGTGCCCCCGGCGGTCAGTTGAATCGTGTTTGTGCCGAGCAGCGGCGTGCTCGCGCCGACGAATTGATTCAACAACGGCGCGTTCGTCGTGGTCACAAAAGTCATTTGCTGGTCAGACGTGGGATTGGAAATGATCGGATTGTCCGTCGCCGTGAACGCGTTGGTGACCTCGCCGTTGCCGATGGAAATCACGAGCGCGAAATCCTGCACCACGTTGTTGGTGTGGGCGGTGACGGCGTTGACGTTGACGCGATAACCCAAAACCGTGACGGAGAAGTTCGTGCCGGCACCCGGCGGCAGATAAACATTTTCAACATTGTTGATGGCATCGTAATTCGGCGCGTTCGTGCTGCTCTGCGCCGAACTGAAGGTGCTCGATGCCGGGAAGTCGTTGCCGTAATAGACGATGGGATTGGTCGGATTGCTGAGATTGGTGACGACGAGGTTGAGATCGTTCACGAGCTTGATGGCGGCGGCCGGGTCGCCGGGCGGATCCGTCCATGCCAGCGTGATGCGCAACGGCAATGCCGCCGCCGCACTGGCAATAGTAAGGTGGTAGGTATGGCTGTCGCCCGTGGCCAGCGCGCTGGCCGGACTCTGGTCGAGAACAAGCATCGCCTCGCCGGTTGCGTTATTCACGTTCGTCGTGATTCCGGGTGGCAGCGAATTGGGCAGGTTAATCAACCCCCAACCTTGGTAATTGATCGAGTTTTGAGCCTGGAAATCGTAGTTCCCATCGGGCCGCGCACCGTTGATGAGCATTGCCTTGAGCAACGCCGGGCTGGGCGTAGTGTGCAGCGTGTTGGTGAAGTAATCCTGCATTAACACCAGCACACCGGACACATCCGCCGCCGACATGCTCGTGCCGGATTCGTAACGGTAGTAATGCGGAGGAACCAGCGAGTCCGGATCTCCGCCCAGCGAATTGTTCAAATTGCTCAACACCGTGTAATAATTTCCAAGGTCGTTCGTTGTGATGATTTCAGTAATAATATCGTAGTTGACCAGAAAGTTGTTGGTGTTACCCACTGCATACCAGAACCCGACGTTCTGGATATCCAGGATGCTCGCGATGGCACCGCCGCTGTCCGGTGGAATGGAAACCTCGTTGTCGCCGGTCACGAAATCGTAAGTGTTGGTGGTCGGCAAATCCGCCTGCTCCACATAGATCGGCATGTTCGGCGGGAATGGCGGTGGCGAAAGAATGTTCGGGACAACTTGAATCATGACACCGACGGCGTTTCCGGGAACGAAAATGTTGTAATAATTCAACGTTTGGGGAGCCACGGCCTGCTTGACGAATTCGGCAAAGTGATAATTCGTCGGGTTGTAATACGCCTTTTCGTCCCATTGCTGCGATCTGGTAGAGACAACAAATGTCCCTGGCGCGACCACGTCCGGTTTAAAACGGCCGTTGCCACTTTCAACGCCCACACCGACGTTGCCCCGGCTGGAATATCCGGCCACTTGAAAACTCGTGTCCGTCATCGGTTTCCAGACAGCGGCCGAGTTGCTGTTGCGGTCGGTGACAATGTTCGTGATGCTGCGCAATTGCTCCAGCGCACCCACGGTAATCACGTTCTTGGCCGTGGCCGGTGACAGGATGGTATCCGGATTTCCACCGCCGCCGCCATCATTGCCGCCACCGGCGTTGCCCGCCGAAAACACAAACAACACCGGCTGCGAACCAGTCATTTCCGGCAACGCATCGCGCACCGCCGCGTCGTAACTTGCCGCCGCCAGGTCGTAGGTGCTGTCGCCGTAGTTCCAACCGTTGTTGGAAATCAGAGCGTTCGTCCGCGCCGCCGCTTCCTGAAGCTCCCGGTCTGATGCGTTCCAGTCCATGGAGAGCAAATTCGCCAGCGGCGCCATGCCGCGAAACTGGCCGTTCGTTCCGGGCATGATTGAACCGGACGCGTTGGTCACGGTCTTTGATTCATAACCATCTCCCGCAATGATGCCCGCCACGTGTGTGCCGTGGCCGTCAGTGTCAACAAGGCTCGCCGGATTCCCGAAAACCCGGACGGGGGAACCCCCGCCGTTGCTGAAATCGGGATGGGTCGCGTCTATACCCGAATCGTTCACCACCACCAATACGTTGCTGCCGGAAAGATTGAGATAATTCGTCGTCGTTTGCGTGTCAACTGCCACGCCCACGGTCGCGCGGCTCAAATCATTCGCGTGAACGCGCGGATGATACGGTTCGACGATTTGCACGCCGGGCAGCGTGATCAGCGCCGTCCAATTCTTTGGCGGAATCACGCGTACGACCGGCCCGAACGGCGAACGGTCCTGCGCCAAAACTTTCCCCCCGAGCTTTTCAATCTCTTGAATCGTTTGCTGTGCGTTGTCGCCGAATAGCCCGAGATTCAACGCCGCGCCATCCGGCAGAGCCATTTGCCCAACCGCCAAAGTGAGCATTGACGACTGGATTTTGTAATACGGTTCATAGGGAATCACCGCCTGCGTCAACGGATTGCCCGCCAGCCCATTGGCCACGCCCGCTTGGGCGCGCACGAGATAGGCGTCGTTCGGAATGTAGGAGACAATCTCCGCGCCCGCCGACGCGAGCATGGCGCGGAAAGCGTTGTCAATCGGCCCGCGCGCCTGGACGATGTAAGCCCCCGGATCGCCATGCGACCGCAAATGAACCGGAATGGAAAAATTCAGCGGGCTGCCCGTGTCAATCAGCGCGTTCTCCAGCAAAATCGCATGGCGGTCGCCCACCAACTGCCCGATGGTCTTGGTCGTGTTGCTGAGGCGATAAGCGAATTGGTTTGTTTTAGCTGAAGTTGCACCGTTTGTGGAAACGGTCTGGCCGGTCAAAATGTTCGGCGCGGTGGACGCGGAACGAACCGTCGTGACCGTCGGCACGGCAACTTTTGGGAGCGCGGACGGCTTCGTCTGCGTGTTCGCGGCCCGGGGCCAAAGAAGCCACGCACCCGCCAGGCACAGCAGGCACAACAAAATCCAGATGAACGGACGCGAACGCATAACAATTGGTCAAACAACTATCTCACACAATTTTCGCCAAAGCGAGGATGGCTTCGGTAGGGCCGCGTTGCCGCGCGGCCACGGACGACCGGCAGGTCGTCCCCACCACCATTCTCAATCCTCTATTTTCCATCTTTGCTTTCATTTCAGCTTGGCTGACTGCGGTAGGGCCGCGTTGCCGCGCGGCCACGGACGACCGGCAGGTCGTCCCTACCAATGACTGCCAATTTGCATTCTCAATCCTCTATTTTCCATCTTTGCTTTCATTTCAGTTTGGCGGCTGCGGTAGGGCCGCGCTGCTGCGCGGCCAGGCGGTGCGGCAGCACCGCCCTACCATTGATTCAACGATCATTTTCATAATCAATCCGGCGGCAAAATGTTAAAGCTCTCGATGACGGCGTTGTTGTTCGTCACGACCGGAACACTGAACCAATGTGTGCCAAAAACATCGCTGGTGCTGCTAACGACATTGGTCAAACTGCTGCCAAAGCGCACGACGGCGCGGGTAGCGATTTCCGACACAACCTGATAATTCGTGACCATGCCGAAAAACTGCCCACCGCCGGTGTAAATTGAATTCGGCGCGGGTTTGAGCGCCTGGCCGTAACAATAAATCACATAGCGCGGCGAACCGCTCACGCGCAGCAGCGACATCACCTGCTGCGGCAGCCATTCCATCAGCTCGTCGCTGATTTGCGCATTCGGGTCAAGCCCGGCGAGGAACGGCGATTGTTCCGTCAGCGCCGGCACGGCCAGAATGTCGCCCACATGCGTGAAGCTCTGTAGTGGAAACAATTTGGTGTTCGCGCGAATATCGTTGATGCCGTTGGTGCCGTTCTGCACCAGATAACCCAAACACAGCGGCGAATTTGGACTTGGTGGAGGACCGACAGGCACAGGCGCACCGGCGGGACCGGCCGGATTGATGACCGTGTAAGTATTGGTGAGGCTCGTCGGCACGATAATGCCGCTGAACAAGGCCGACCAAGCGGCGAGGTTGGCGTTGGTCGGACCCACATTGACCGAAAGCTGGCCGCGCGTGGCATTGTCATTGAACGCGGTGGTGAATAGGTCGAACAACAGCCGGTCCTGCACCGGAGCGGAGTTCGTAGCATCAATTGAATTTCCGTTGCCAGTCCAAGTCGTCCAAGTGGCGGTGTAATTGGTCAAAGTCAAAATGTTCGTCGCTTTGAGGAAGACGGTTTGCCACGGCGTGCCGCGATGGACGCGGCCCAGCCAGCCGACGGTCGGGAATTTGTTGGTCGGGAAATCCCAATTGTCCGATTGCCACATCAGCGGATCTTTGAACGCGAAATTGTAGGGATTCGGGTCAAAGTTCGTGGACATGAGAGTTCTTCCCCACGGTTGGTAACGATTATTCAAAATACCAAAGGTGGGCCTGGGCAAATTCGCGGACTTGTTCCACTGGCTTGTTCCGGTTGGCGGCTTGGTATCCTGCCCGGAATAATTCAAGTCGCTCGCCAAATAATGAACCAAGGGGTCGTTTGCCTGCCATGAAATAAATTCAAAAATAATCCGCATTGGCGTGAAGGGAACCTGCTGGCTCAGGTTGGTGTTGACCACGGAACTTTTGCCATTTATCGGCGGGCTTAACTGTTTGGGGTTCCCCTTATAAAAAAATGCATCAAAAAACGGCTTCTCAAGCGCTCCGTACGTATTGTCCCATGTGCCTCCCGCATTCGACGGCAAATCAGCCAACCCCCTTGAAACATTAATTTGATTCACAACTCCATACGGTTTTGAGCTGTTTAAATAAGCATTCGTGCTCCACATATACGCCGGATCACCAACCGAGTAAGGATCCTGAAGTTCATTATTTAGATCACGGCTGCTGTCCGGACCGGCGAAATGGGCATAATCAATGACGTGATTGCCATCAATGATAATCACCTGCAAGCGATTCGTTGTCCGCAAACCAAAGTGCGGCAGTTGCAAAATGCCGGTGTCTAAAAAGTTGGAGGGATCCAGAGACTGGGGAATGAAACAAGGCGGAGTATACCCCGGCACAGCGCTGGAACTATAATCATAGACGGAGTTGGTGAGCAAAACGACCGTCGAAACCGTCGGGTTCAATGGAATGAAAAACGAGTCCGTCTGTGGCTGGCCATTGGGCTGAGGATAACTGCTGCTCCATGCAGAACCCGGCCACAAGTTGGTTGAGAAGGTGTTGGTGAAACCACCGTTGATGATCCGCGGCGTTGAAAAGCCCGGAGCATCATTCATCAACACCATCGAGATGTTGTCGCGGACCAACCCCTGAATCGAAGTCAACCTGACATAATCGGAGTTATACGAGTTCCAAAGTTCGGCACCGAGGGAGTTGCTGACGCTGAAAATATACATTTGGTTGGTTGTAATGGCCCCCGCGATGGTCTGGCGCGTCACCTGCAGTTTACGCTCCACCTGCACAACGTTTTGCATCGTAAACTCGTTGAAGTTCGGGAAACCCTTCTTTGCACCAATAATCCACGGGACACCATAAATGTTCACGGCTAAATTGGTGACCACACCGCTCATCGCCGCCAAAACGGAGGCGTCAATCGGTTGCGCGAGTTGCCAGTCGCTCAATCCCGAAACCAACAGTACGACATTCGTATAGCCGCTGATAAAAACATTCGTGCCCCGGCCGTCGGCGTCCCGCGAAAAGACCGGGCGGAACACAGACGGATAATTGTTGCCCAGCGCAAATGTGTTATTCGTCGTCGCATCGTAAATGTTGGCGGCGAGCTGGAGCACGCGGTTCACAGCGGGTGAATAAACGAACTGGTTGCTCACCAAAACCGGAATGTTCCCGATGCCAAAGGCGGGGTAGTTGGCCCATAGGGACGGATTAAAAAACATCGGACTGAAATCGGTCACGCTGTAAAACGTGGTGGCGAAGTTGGTGGGATTGCTGTTGCGCCACTGGGTGGTGTAGGCGCGCAGCATCCGGTCGGCGGCGTTGGTGAAAAACGCCAGCGGCTGCCACATGAAGAAATTCGTGGAGGAGGCGACGCCGTTGGTGTTCAAAAATCCATTCAAAACCGGATCAAGATTGTCGTAATTGAGGTTCATCTTGCCCGAGTCCGGCGTGGTGTCCGTGCCGAGTTGCGAGAGCAGCCGGTAAAACGTGTAGCGGTCGTAGGTGGAGACGTTCGTGCCAGCCTGTTTCAAATGGTCAATAAAGCCGGGCGGTGTCACGTTCAGTTCCGTCTTGTTCGGGTCGAACAAATCTGATGGCGTGAAATAATGGTTGGTATTGTCCGCGCCGGCCCACAGCAAAGTGGGATTGTCGGCCACGAAATCCGCATTCGTATTAAATGTGGTCTGCAACGGTCCATCGCTGTAACCGTCGATGTTATCGTTTCGGAAGGCAATGTCACCGGGACCGCCGAGGCCGCCAAATAATGTGTCCACGTTGGCCAGCGTGTTGTAGTTGAAATTATAACGGTAGTTCAGGATCGAGAAGGCGTCGTTAAAAGCCGCTCCGCCATTCGCAAAACCGATGGGCCGTTTATATTGGTATGCGCCACCAAGCAACGGGTTGTCCCACTCATTCGTATTCAAATCGGCCAGGAACGCAGCCAAGTTGATTTCCCAAGAGCCGACGCCTTGGTTACGGAAATAGCCATCGTTTACAAGATTCAAAGGCAGATTATTCTCCTGCAATGTTTGATTGTGAATGGCGTTCAAGTCGAGCGTGTTGCCGACGGGCACGGTAATGAAGGCATAGCGCGCAATGAATTTGTTGTTCGGACCGTAAGGCGCGTCGGGTCGCTCCAACACCCCAATCCATTCCGGGTCGCCGACCATCACATTGCTCCGCGTGTTTCCGGGAATGATATTCGGCATGGTGTTGCCGTTGTTATCGTAATATGGATTGAGTGGATCCGGACTAATGACCGGCAGCAGGCCGTTGGCGTCAAACTTTGCGTTGCGATTGAGATCGAGGTAAAAGCGGAAATCGTTTGAGCCGACGGAGTTGGTGACGATGAAAACCGGCGGACGCGGGCTGACATACAAATTGGTCAAGTCGCCCGGCAGGTTGGTAAAATTCAACGGCCAGCCATTCGTCGAGACGAGCAGGCTGAAGTTGTAGGGATTGGTGGTGGAAAGGACGTTGGCGATGACCTGGGCCTCGGCGTTGGCCAGCGCGGCGTCGGCGGCCAGCCGCGCGCTGGCGGTGTCGGTGACGGTGGTGACGGCGCTGCGTTCACGGCGGCTCAAGGCCAGAAAGGTGATGGCCATGAACGTCACCACGGACAGCAAAATCAGCGTGATGATGAGGGCGACGCCGCGGCGGGAAGGCTGAAGGCCGCGTTGCGAGGGACGAGAAGAACGGAAACATCGAACATCGAACTCCGAACTTCCAACATCGAATATGAAATTTAAGCCATCGTGACGGCGTTCGATGTTCGGCGTTCGGCGTTCAGCGTTCGATGTTCGTTTGGTTCTCATTCTCATTGATAGGCCGAGGGGTCAACGTTGCGAATCCAGACGCGCTGCCGGAACAGGTGAACCTGGCCGACGTGATTCGACAAGTAAGCCATTTGCGCCGTTGGATTATTAGCGAGCGATTCGGCGCGCTGGAGCGTGCGGTCTTCGAGCAAACCCAATTGGATTTCCACGGACGCGGGCAGCGTGTTGCTGAACATGTAAAATCCAACCTCGCCCAGCACCGGCGACGAATACCAGACGTTTCTGGCTGTGTTTGTGTATCCGAACGGGTAGCCATTAGTCATCCAATAGCCATTGTTGTCGTAAGCGCGCACCGTCAAATGCACCACGCCGTCCATCAAATGGCTCATGATGCTGGTGTTGGTCCAGGCGGCAAAGAAGACGGCGTTCGTAAAAGCCTTGTAAAGCGCTGCGGGACCGGCGGCGGCCAGCACATTGGTCGTCATGGAAAAACGGTAAAGCGGGTTGATGGAGTTTGCATTGGTCGTGTCCACCACGTAACCGGTGCCCGTCCATGTCGTGTTCTGGCGCGTGAGGATGAAGAAATTTTCCAGCACGTTGGTCCGCGTTTGCGCGCTGCCGGCCAACGATTGCCCCAGCGGCCCGATTTGGGATTGATACTGGAATTGATTGGGATTGGCGTAAAAATTCACCGCGACATTGCTGACGCCAAACGACGGGGCCATTGGTTCCAAATCGCTTTTGATCAGCCCCATCACGCTGCGGCCGCCTTCCAGCACGTCGGTCTGCGTGATGCTCGCGCGAAACGCGGCCTGCGTGCTGCTGAACACCGCCATCAACGCCAGCACGATGAGCGCCATCAACACCACCACCACGAGAATTTCGACCAGGGTGAAGGCATTTGTGCCGGAGGGACGAGCTATGCGAGTCCCTGATCTCCGCAAAGGAAAAGAGGTCCATTGGGGACTCGTGTAACTCGTCCCTCCGAACGGGGACTCGTGTAACTCGTCCCTCCGAACGGTCAGGCCAAAATGTTGCATTCCTGTTTTCACGGCGTGTTGACGAAGGATTGGGACGCGTAAAAATAAAAATTGTTGTAGATGGGGTCCGGGGCCAGTTGTCCGGCGACCATGGTGCGAAAGGTCTGGCGGCCGGGGCCTACTTTGCCGTTGGGCAGTTGCGGCCAGAGAAACGTCAGCCGCAACTCGTGCAGGTTGGCGGCGAGTTCCTGGGGGTAAAGAATCCGTGCCCACCTAACTGAACTATCGGGAACATCGCTCGATTGTGGCGGCAGAGGCGGTTGCCCTGCGACGATTGCCTGCCAATAAGAATAAGTTGTCTGTCCGGGCAAGATGTAAGAAACATAGTCGCCCCCGTTGTATGACTTAGGCAGCCAGAGTGGAGGAGTATTCATTGTGATCGGCGTTGTGATCGGCGCGTTGACGCACAGGATGCGGTAGCCGAAAGAATCTTCCCGAATGATGCTGTCGTTGGGTTGCGGCGGCTTTTCCACCGCCGGCCCACTGATGGAACGGACATAGGCGACGACGTGGTTGCTGATGCCGCCGTTAATCAAAGTCGGAATCGGCAAGCCGTTGACATCCAGATATTCCGGTGTGCTCAAAAGCCCCACGATGCGGAAGCCGTTGGTGATGGGAAAAAAGGGAGCGGACGATGGCCATGTTACCTGCGAAGCAGAGTAAGTGTAACCATTGGCGCCCGAAACATGGGTGGTGATATTTGTCCAGTAATTCGTGATGGCATAGACGTAATTGGTCAGGTCGTCCAGGCCGCGCGCGCCGCCACGGATGGCCTCCATCAAAACGGTTGCGTCCTGATTGATGATGGTTTCCTCGCGGTTGTCCCGCTGCGTGTTCATGCCAATGGGCAGGACGCCGATGATGGCGACGAGCGCGATGCCGATGACCGCCAAGCTGATGGCAATCTCGACCATGGTGAAGCCGCTGACATCGGAGGGGCGAGTTACACGAGTCCCTAATTCGGAAGGACGAGTTACACAAGTCCCTAATCTTGGATGATAAAAAGAACCTGATTGGGGACTCGTGTAACTTGTCCCTCCGAAAATCGTCCCTCCGAAAGCGCCATTCGGGCGACACGCCTTGTGAAAATATGTCTGGCAAATTTTCATGGCGCCATCTTTTGATATTCCAAAACGGCGCGGCCCGTCAGCCGGTCAATGTGAACGATGTTGTAGGAGGAATTGGTGCTGTTGCCGGGCGGATTTTCCGCCACGTCGGGCGAGCCTGGATCGGGCGGTATGGGCAGTAAAAAAGCCTTGGTCACCGGGTCTTTCACGACCAACACGCTACCCTTCGCAATCGGGATGTATTCGTCCCGGCCGGCAACCGTCTGCCCATCAACCGTCAGTTGACCGAGATAATTGAACGCGAGGCAGGGAAAGATCAACGATGTGTTGGTGGCGGTGGGAAAGGGTATGGCATTGGTGGCAAAGCCGTAGATGTCGTACGATTTAACGGAGTTTATCAAATCGGTGATGATGTAAGGTGGACCAGCCAGCGAATTGGTGAACTTCGTCCAAGCGATGAACGTGCCGTCGGGCAGACTTTGCCACGGAGCAAGATAATGCCAGGCGTGTTGTCCCGGCTGGTCGCCCATCGCACCACGAGCGATGAAAGTGTAGCCGGTCAATTGCTTGTCGCACAAGTTGGTGACGGCGGTTTGCTGGGCGGGAGCCAGGGTGCTCCACCAAGCGCTGTTGTTCCAGAAATTCGCCGGCATAAAAACCATATAGACCGTCGTGTGCTGGCTGATGGCCAGTTGGCGCGCGCGGGCGACACCGTCGAGCAACTGGCGCGAGGCGCCGAGGGTGGCGTCCGACTTGGCGAAATTTTTGAGCACCGGCACGGTCAACGCCGCCATAATGCCGAGGATGGCAATCACCACCAACATCTCGATGAGCGTGAAGGCGGACCAGGCAAAGGCTGAAGGCTGAAGGCTGAAGGCTGAAACCTTCTTCCGCGCCGGGCGCGCAAACTTTATTTTAGACTTTAGCATTTAGCCTTTAGCTTTTTTTTATTATTGCCAGCTCAGGACGTTGTCCCTGTTTTCACGGTCATCAGCGGGTTCGACGGGATCAATCTTCCGGTTTGGCCCGGCGGACCAGACCATGACCTTGCCGTGATATAAGTAATTATCGGCGGTATTATTTGGATTAACCAAACCGTTTAGGCCGGGATTTGAATTCTGGGCGGCGGGAGCAGGAGGAGAAGATACCAGGGTCTGACTGTAAAACGCATCCTTGCACTGCTCGTCGTAGCTTAAATCCATGCTGATGACGTAGGGACTGCCCCAGGGGTCCCGATAAACGCCGGTGATATCCACGCCTCCCGGCGGCTGCGGGTCGGGATTCGACGGGTCATAGCCCGACATTTTGGCATTCAGGAAAATGGTCTGCTGCGGATTTTTGACATGGTTAAAATTCACGTTTTGGTGGGTGACGGCATTTGTCGTAACGTCCATCAAAATGGCGATCACTTCGGCGTTGTTGGTCTGATAGTTGTAGGTGGCAGGATTTTGGACGGTATAAGGGACCGTGGGAGTTTGAAACACGCCGCCATAGGTAAAATCGCCATTAGCCGTCGAGGCCGCGCTTTGCGCCGCGGTGGAAACCGGAAAGCGGCCATAGACGGAATCATATTGTTGGATGGCGCCGACAATCTGGCTCATCTCCACCACGGCCTGCTTTTTCTGCGCGCTGATTTTGGCTCTCGACAACACCGGCAGGAGCAGCGCCGCCAGGATGCCGATGATGGCGATGACCACGAGCAATTCGACGATGGTGAAGGCGGAAGCGTGAAACGTGAAACGTGAAACGTGACGAGAACGCAGATCGCACGGCGCAGCGTTCGGTTTGCTCTCGACTCCTTGGCGCGGCGAAGCGCAGCGAAGACGGCTCGACGCTCGACTTTCGTCTGTCTGATAATTTTTCATAGCAATGGTTTTCATGGATTTAAAAAAACAGGGTTGAGGCGGGTGATCGTTTTGTTGCCAGTGGCCGGAACGCGGGCGCAGCTTGATACTGCCCCTGTTCGGAGTTCCGCCTTCAGGCGGTTTGGCTGGACATCCGCATTTGGCCGCCTAAAGGCGGAACTCCAAACGAAATTGCACGTTTGCGTGGGGGCAGTACCGGATTGCACCACGATGCGCGGAGACCACGCGCAATCGCGCCAGTCAACGGCGATGGAATATTCGCGGCCGGGTCCAGATTTTCGCGCAACGCACATAAAAAGTTCAGGGCAACGGGCTGTTAATCTGCACTTGTTTGGTCCAGTTGCAGATGAGATTGAGTTTATTGGTCGAGCCAATCGAAAGCTGGATCCACAACTCATACGAGCCGGGATTGTTGGTCGGGTTCGATGAATTGTAGCGCCAGGGATTTACGTCCGGCTGGCCCAACAACGGCTGGTAGATGGCGTCCGGCCCGCCGACGGCGGTGATCAGCAGGTTTACCCCGTTTACCCCAGTGTCGCTGTTTGTAAAATTGTAAACCTGGTTCGGCTTCAAATCCGGGAGAAAATTCCTGGCCACGGAAGCGTCCTCACCACCAGCAGACTTGCTGCAATTCATAAAGCCATCCACGCCAAACGTCTTGTCCACGACGCTGCTAGCAGTGCCGCCAGTCAAGGTGGGCAGGCTGCCATCCAAAGATTGATAGACTGGACTGGCTGAGGGGTTAATGTTGGTCGTTCCAGTCAGCTCATAATAAAGCTGATTTATCAGGGGATTGATGGGATTTTTCTGATTGTCCGGCGGATAAAAGCCATAGGCGGCCTTGTAGCGGTCAATGGCCGTCTCCAACTTCGCCATTTCCGCCTGGGTGTTGAAAATGTACTGGCGCTTTTTTACCGCGCCCACCACCGGGAAAAGCAGCGCGGCCAAAACACCCATGATGGCGATGACGACGAGCAGTTCGATCAAAGTGAAAGCGCTGGCATCGGAGGGACGAGTTACACGAGTCCCTAATTTGAAATGATAAAAAGAGCAAGGTTGGGGGCTCGTGTAACTCGCCCCTCCGAAAATCGACTCTCGACTCTTGACTGTCTGATTAGTTTTCATTTTTCGCGCAATTCGTCTTCCATTCTTTCGCTGAGCCATTGCTTGATCATGCTCTGATAATTCAAATACCGCGACCGGGCGAGCCGCTTGATCCGCGCCAGCATCCGCGGGTCAATCCGCAGCGTGATGGTCACGGACTCGGCGGCTTCCGCGTTGCCGGCCGTGGCCGCCTCCATCAGGCGCAAGTCCGGCCGGTTCTCCACCCAAAATTCCGCCTCGGCCTCTTCGCTGTCGAAGAGCGGCACCTCTTCCCAATTGGCAAAAGTTCGCACAACAAAAATCACGTTTCACGTTTCACGCACCTGTCCTCCATGGCGCGCAGCGCGACGGAGGATCACTTCTCACCGGCATTCAAAGTCCGGTCCAGTTTCCGCTGATAAAAGAACCGTTCTTCCGGTTCAAAAACGCGGGCGCGCAACACCCGCGCCACCCGGCCGTTGGTCCGATACACGCTGAAAATTCCGATCCCGCCCGCCGACATTCCCAGGCTGAAAAAGCGCGCCTGCACGCCAAAT
This sequence comes from Verrucomicrobiota bacterium, assembly GCA_036803685.1. Classification (GTDB taxonomy): domain Bacteria; phylum Verrucomicrobiota; class Verrucomicrobiia; order Limisphaerales; family UBA11358; genus UBA11358. The sequence continues at coordinate 31,758 of DAIRTX010000006.1, forward strand.
CGCGGCGAGTCCGGCAACAGCCGAATGGCAAACGGGTCCTCAAAGGACTCTTCAATTTCCCGCTGAGTCAAAGAACCATCCAACTCAAAGGGCGGATTGTTCCAATCGAACTCCATAACGAGTTAGCTGTAAATAAAACGCCCATGCACATGCAATGTCTTTACATTGTATTTACGCACAGGCATCACATTTTGTCAAGTTTTTTGCGTCTTTTCCAGAGACAAACGGCCTTTGAGGCGGTCGCCGGTCAGTCACCGCCAGCACCACCACCTTCACCGCTCAGGCTGGTGATCATCTGAATCAGGGGCAGGAACATCGCAATGACGATGCTGCCAACAACGACGGCCAGGAAAACAATCATAATGGGTTCCAAAAGCGAGGTCATGGAGGCCACGGCATTGTCCACTTCCTCGTCGTAATTGTCGGAAATTTTCAGAAGCATTTCCGGCAAGGCGCCGGTTTGTTCGCCGACGTCCACCATGCTGACCACCATGGGCGGGAAAACACCGGAGGCCTCCAGCGGCGCGGTGATGGTTTCGCCTTCTTTCACGCTTTCATGCACGCCGGCGATGGCGTTGCTGATGATGACGTTGCCGGCGGTTTCCTTGACAATGGTCAGCGCCTGCAAAATGGGAACACCGCTGCTGACGAGTGTGCCCAGTGTGCGGGTGAAACGGGCGATGGACACCCGGCTGATGACCGGCCCCAAAACCGGCATTTTGAGTTTGACCTTGTCCCAGACATAACGCCCGATTTTTGTTTTGATGGCCAACATGAACAAAACCACCACCACCGTCACCGCTCCAACTGTTTGCAGCATGTGGAGTCTGATGGCGTCACTGATCGCCAGCACAAACAGGGTGAACCACGGCATCTTGATCTGCATGCCGGCGAAAACCTCCTTGAACTTGGGAACCACCATGACCATCAACAAAATCAGAATGCCCGCCGCCACGATGAGCACCGCCACCGGATAAAACAGCGCGGCCTTGACCTTGCCTTTGATCTTCTGCGCCTTTTCGGAAAATTCCGCCAGGCGTTTCAACACCACTTCCAATACGCCGCCCAATTCGCCCGCCTTGATCATGTTCACGAACAAGCGGTTGAAAACTTTTGGATGCTGCGCCAGCGCCTCGGAAAACGTGCTGCCGCCTTCAATGGACAGCGCCAGTTCGCCGAGAACTTTTTTGAGCACGCCGCTGCGTTCCTGCTTTTCGAGCACGCGCAGTCCGCGCAAGAGCGGCAGACCCGCGTCCACCAGCGTCGCCAATTGCCGCGTGAACGCGGTCAGAACCTTCGGTTTGACCCTTCCGCCCAACCCCGGGATGGTGATGTTGAGGTTGAGGGCGCCGCCTTTTTTGCCGCCGGCCCGGGCTGCGGACCGGGTTTTCTTTTGAGATGACTTTTTATACTGACCTTTTTCGGTTTCCACGATTTTGGTCGGGAACAAGCCCATTTCCTTGACCCGGCCAATGGCCTCGTTCTGGCTGGCGACTTCAACCGTGCCTTTCGTTTCCTTGCCACGGTTGTCCAAAGCGACGTAATCGTATTTCGGCATAACAAATTGGTTCAGCCCCGAACGCGTTCGGGGTTACGTGTATTTGACGACTTCCTCGATAGTAGTATCACCTTCAAAGATGCTGCGCAAGCCGTCCTCGCGCAGCGGCACCATGCCCAGCTCGATCGCCTTTTGCCGCAACACGATCGTCGGCGCGCGCTCGTTGATCAACACCCGGATCGCCTCGCTGATGATGAGCAGTTCAAAAATGCCTTTCCGCCCCTTGTAGCCGGTGTCGTTGCACACCGAGCAGCCGCGGCCGTAATGAAAGACCTTGTCGCCCAAATCGTGCGCCGAAAGATTCAACAGGGCCAGTTGATCATCCGTCGGCTCGAACGGCGTCCGGCAATTCTTGCAAATGGTCCGCACCAGCCGCTGCGCCAGTACGGCCATCAGCGTCGAAGAAATCAAAAACGGCTCAATGCCCATGTCAATCAGGCGCGTCACCGCGCCCGTCGCGTCATTGGTGTGGAGCGTGCTCAGGACCAGGTGGCCGGTCAGCGACGCCTGAATGGAAATTTGCGCGGTTTCCAAATCGCGCATTTCACCCACCATGATGATGTCCGGGTCCTGGCGCAAAAACGACCGCAACGCCTTGCCAAAGGTCATCCCCACCGCTTCGTTGATGGCGACCTGCATGATGCCTTCGATGTCGTATTCGACCGGGTCCTCGGCGGTGAGCAATTTGGAATCAATCGTATTGACCCGCCGCATGCAGGAATAAAGCGTCGTCGTTTTGCCCGAGCCGGTGGGCCCCGTCACGATAAGAATTCCATTGGGCCGCTGAACCGCCTCGGACACATAATCATGCAGGTATTTGGGAAATCCCAGCGTGTCGAGGTCGAGATTGACCGAAGCGCGGTCGAGCACGCGCAACACGACGGATTCGCCGAAGAGCGTCGGCAGCGTGGACACGCGAAGGTCAACCTGGCGGTTGGCCACGGTATAACTGATGCGACCGTCCTGCGGCAGCCGCCGCTCGGAAATGTTCAGGTTCGACATGACTTTCAGGCGCGAAATCACCGGCAAGGCCAGGTGCTTCGGCGGCGGCGCCATTTCATAAAGCGCGCCGTCCACGCGATAACGGATGCGAAATTCGGTTTCAAACGGTTCGAAATGAATGTCGCTCGCGCGGTCCTGGATGGCCTGAAACAAGACCAGGTTCACGAACTTCACGATGGGCGCCTCGTTAGCCAGGCTCTCGACCAGTTTCACATCATCCGACGCACCCGCTTCGCTGACTTCGCGCTCCATTTCCTTGTCGGAACCGAGTTCCTTGAGGATTTGCGAAAAATCCTCGGTTTCCTCCTGGCCGTAATGACGGTCAACCGCTTTTTCAATTTCGGCGGGATCGGCCACGACCACTTGCACGTCGCGTTTGCTGGCAAAACCGATTTCATCCGCGTGCGCCGGATCGAGCGGATCGACCAGCGCGACCTGCAAGATCCCATTGTTCAACGCCACCGGCACGCAATGATACATCCGCGCGACATTGGCTGGAATCGTTTTCAAAAGGTCGGGCGAAAATTCATGGTCGCGCAGCGAAACGACCTCCGTGCCCAGATTGCTGGCCATCACCTGCAGGATGTCGTCGAGCTTCATGATCCCGAAATCCTGCAGGAGCTGGAACACCGGCGCGCCGCTGCGCTTGAGTTCGGTGGCGACTTCCTCGTATTGCAGGTCGTCGATCAGCCCCTGTCCTTTAACGAGGGACAGCAACGGGTTTGAAATCTCTTCCGCCATGTTACAAAATCATCCTTTGGACCCGGCCTGGGCCAGTTCCAATTCCTGCAATTTCTGCAGCACCGTCGTCGGGTCTTGCGCCTTGGTGATCACTTCTTCGCGCGCAATTATGCCCTGCTGGTATTTGTCGATCAGAAAACTGTCGAGGGTCACCATGCCGAATTTCGCGCCGGTTTGAATGTCCGAATTGAGGCGGAACGTTTTGTTGTCGCGAATCAACGCGGCAATGGACGGGGTGTTGACCATGATTTCAAAGACCGCCACGCGGCCCGGCTTGTCAATGCGCGGAATCAGCAGTTGCGAAATCACGGCTTGCAGCACGGTGGAAAGCTGGATGCGAATTTGCTCCTGCTGATTGTTCGGAAAGGCGTTGACAATACGGTCAACCGTCTTGGCCGCGCCCGTCGTGTGCAGCGTGCCGAAGACCAGGTGACCCGTTTCCGCCGCGGTGATCGCCGCGTCAATCGTTTCCAGGTCGCGCATTTCACCCACGAGAACCACGTCCGGGTCCATGCGCAGCGCGCGGCGCAATCCTTCGGCAAAATTCGGCACATCCACGCCGATTTCGCGCTGCGTGACCAGCGCTTTTTTGTGTTTGTGGTAATACTCAATCGGGTCTTCGATGGTGATGATGTGCGCCTCTTCGCGTTCCTCGTTGATGATGTTGATCATCGAAGCGAGCGTGGTCGTCTTGCCGCAACCGGTGGGTCCCGTTACCAGCACCAACCCGCGCGGTTTATAGAGCAGTTCCTTTGCGCTCGGCGGAATGCCGATTTCCTCCATCGTCAGCATTTTGGTCGGAATCTGCCGGAGCACGATGCCGAAGTCGCCCTTGGCCTTGAAGACGCTCACGCGGAACCGCGCCGCGTCGCCAAAGGCAAAACCGAAGTCCGCCCCGCCGCGTTCGCGCACGCTTTGAATGTGTTCCTCCGACGTGATGCTGCGCATCAACTCCTCGGAATCCTCCGGTTTGATCACCGGGCCTTCCACGCGGTGCAAAATGCCATGCACGCGAATGGTCGGCGACACGCCCACGCGAATATGCAGGTCGGACGCTCCTTCGGCCACGACCAACTGCAACAAATCAGACATCGAGTATGACATAAAAATTCAAATGCAGATTGCCGAATGCCGAATGCAGAAACTTGCTCCACCAGTTGAATCTGGTTTTATTTCTTCATTCTTCATTTTTCATTCTTCCGTTCCATTACGACTCATCGCCGAGCGTCGAGCGGATGACCTCCTCAGCCGTCGTGAGCCCGGCGAGCACCTTGCGGATGCCGTCCTCGCGCAGGGTGCGCATGCCCATTTCGCGGGCGCGTGCGCGCAAAACCGAGGCGGTCGCCTTGTCGTAAATCAACTTCCGCGTTTCATCGTCAATGACGAATATTTCAAAGATGCCAAAGCGGCTGCGGTAACCCGTGTTCGAGCAATCGTTGCAGCCGCGGCCCTTCCGGAGCGTGGCGCCCTGCAACTGGTCCGGGGTCAGGCTCAAGGCGCGCATTTCCGCGTCCGTGGGCTGATACGGCTGCGCGCACTTTTTGCAGATTCTGCGCACCAGCCGCTGCGCCATGAGGCAGCGCGTGGAAGATGCGACCAGGAAGGGCTTCACGCCAATGTCCATGAGACGCGTGACGGCGCTCGGCGCGTCATTCGTGTGCAGCGTGGAGAAAACCAGATGACCGGTAAGCGACGCGTTGATGGCGATGGTCGCGGTTTCCAGGTCGCGAATTTCACCGATCATCACGATGTTCGGCGCCTGGCGGAGAATCGCGCGCAAGGCCGCAGAAAACGTCAGCCCGACGGCCTCGCTCACCTGCACCTGGTTGATGCCGGCCAGAATGTATTCCACCGGGTCTTCCACCGTGATGATCTTCCGGTCGGGCCGGTTGATGAAGTGCAGGCAGGAATACAGCGTCGTCGTCTTGCCGGAACCGGTCGGCCCGGTCACCAGCAGGATCCCGTCCGGCAAACCGATGATCCGCTCGAACGTCTGCTGGTCGTCCGTGAAAAACCCGAGTTCCGGCAGCCCCAGCTTCAACCCTTCCTTGTCCAAAATACGCATCACGATGCTTTCGCCATGATACGTCGGCAGGCAGGACACGCGGAGATCAATCAACTTGGTGCCCACCTTCGACTGGATGCGTCCGTCCTGCGGGATGCGGTGCTCGGAGATGGACATGTTCGACTGGATTTTCAGCCGGGTGATGATGGACGCCTGCAACCGCTTCGGCGGCGCCTTCATCTCCTGCATGACGCCGTCAATGCGGTAACGCAAACGAAACCGCTTGGCCAGCGGCTCCAGATGAATGTCCGACGCCCGCACCTTGAAGGCGTCCACGATGATCTGGTTCACCAGGCGGATCAGCGGCGCGTCCGCGTCCACCGCCCCACCGTCATCCGCGCCGGGCAGTGTGGCTTCAACGTTATCCTCCGTGAGTTCCTGGATGACGTCCTTGAAGCGGCTGTCCTCGGCAATGCCCTTTTTTTCCCCACCGTAATATTTGTTGAGCGCGGTTTCGATGTCCGGCTCCGACGCCACGCGCAGCTCGATTTCCGCGTTGAGCAGATGCGTCAGCGTGTCAATGGTGTTCAGGTCGGACGGGTCGGCAATGGCGACGGCGACCTTGCCCTCGGTTTTGAAGACGGGCACGACGCGGTATTTTTTGGCGATGTGGCGCGGAATGATGGCGATGACGTCGTCGGGAATCTGTATTCCGGCCAGTTGAACCACTTCCGCGCCGAATTGCGCGGCCTTGGCCTGGGTCACGTCCTCCGGACGGATGAGCTGGTTGGCCAGCATCAAATCCACCACGCCCACGCCCGAAGCCTGGGCCTCCGCGCGCGTCTTGGCGACCTGCTCGGCGTTCACCAAGCCAAGGTCCACCAACGAATCCACCAGATAATCGTCTTGTTCAGCCACAATACTTTTGCATCACACGGTATCACAACGTCCTGCAGAATGCGCGGAGAAGTTACCCATCTAAAACCCCCCATGTCAATGCGGACTGATGATTCCCGGTCTGAATTTTAGTTTTGCTCCGCCATTTGGGATTGCCATTTCGAGTTGCGTTGACTAGCTCTGTGTTTGTGAAAACTGGATTTTCCATCAACTGTCTTTTGGTCGCCACATTTTTTACCATTGCCAGTTCGAATTTGTCCGCCGCCGGCACCCACAGCCCGCGCGAACGGTTGCTGCTCGACTCCGGCTGGAAATTTCATCTCGGCAATGAATGGGGCTTCGCCCAAAACCGCGCCAAGGCCGGCACCGGCAGCGGCCCCGCCAGCCAGTCCTTCAGCGACGCAAGCTGGCGCACGATCAACCTTCCGCACGATTGGGCGGTCGAACTGCCGTTTAACCAGGGCGCCGATGCCGCGCATGGATTCAAACCGGTCGGACCGGGCTTCGCAACCAATAACGTCGCCTGGTATCGTCGCACCTTTGAATTGCCGGAAGCCGACGCCAGCAAACGCATCGGGCTGGAATTCGACGGCGTGTTCCGCGACGCCCAGGTTTTTGTGAACGGCTGGTTCGTCGGCCACCACGAAAGCGGCTATAGCAGCTTCCGCTATGACATCACCGACCTCGTCGTTCCCGGCGGCAAAAACGTCATTGCCGTGAAAGTGGACGCGTCACAGTTCGAAGGCTGGTTCTACGAAGGCGCGGGCATCTACCGCCACGTCTGGCTCGTGAAGACCGGGCCGCTCGCCATCGCGCCGGATGGAATTTTCGTTTGGAGCAAATTTAAGAACAACGTGCCGGAAGGTGATGCGGAAATTCACGTTCAAACAACCGTTCTGAACAAACTTGCGAACAGAGCCAGTGCGACTGTTGTTGCCGAAGTCGTTGGGCCGGATGGAAAAATTATTGGAAGCGCCCAAAGCCAAGATGGCGTAGGCCCTGACGCACAGTCCGAGTTTGAACAAACCATTTCAGTTTCAAAGCCAGTGCTTTGGTCACCAGAAACGCCCAAACTTTACAAAGTCGTCGTCAAAGTTTTCGGTGCCGATTCGACTGACCATTCTGCGAATCCGAAAGAGACAGTTGATTTGAAAGAAACCGAGTTCGGCATCCGCACCGTCGCGTTCGATGTCGAAAAGGGATTTTTACTAAACGGCAGGCCCTATGAACTCAAAGGCACGTGCAATCACCAGGACCACGCGGGGGTCGGCGCGGCGTTGCCGGACGGCTTGCAGTATTTCCGCATCACGAAATTGAAGGAGATGGGTGACAACGCCTATCGCACGTCGCACAACCCGCCCACGCCGGAATTGCTCGAAGCGTGCGACCGCCTCGGCCTGCTGGTCATGGACGAAAGCCGGCTGCTCGGCAGTGACGAGGCAAATCTGCGGCGCTGGGAAGGCCAGATCCAGCGCGACCGGAACCATCCGAGTGTCGCCATCTGGTCCATTGCCAATGAGGAATTCCGCGTGCAAGGCACGCCCACCGGCAGACAGGTCGCCCTGACGATGCAGAATTTTGTCAAGCAACTCGATCCGACGCGGCCCGTGACGTACAACGCACCCGTCGGCAACGAGTTTCCGGGCATCAACTCCATCATCGAGGTCCGCGGCTGGAGTTATCACATCGGCACGAACAACATGGACGCCTATCACGCGGCGCATCCGAATCAGCCGAACGTCGGCAGCGAACAAGGCAGCACCGTCAGCACGCGGGGCATTTACACGAATGACGCGGCGCGCGGTTACGTGAGCGCCTACGATATCGGCGCAACGGTATGGTCCAACACCGCCGAACAGTGGTGGAGTTTCTTCGCCGTGCGACCGTGGCTTTCCGGCGGGTTCATCTGGACGGGGTTTGATTATCGCGGCGAACCGACGCCTTACGGCTGGCCGTGCATCAATTCGCATTTCGGCGTGATGGACATGTGCGGTTTCCCGAAGGACAACTTTTATTATTATCAATCGTGGTGGACGGACAAACCCGTTTTGCACCTGCTGCCGCATTGGAACTGGCCGGGCAAGGAAGGCGTGGAAATCGAGGTGCACGCCCTGAGCAATTGCGAAGAGGTCGAGTTGTTCCTCAACGGTCAGAGCCTCGGCCGGAAAATGATGGAAAGAAATTCACACCTGGCCTGGATGGTGCCATACGCGCCCGGCACGTTGAGCGCAAAAGGTTACAACGGCGGCAAGGCCATTGCCGAAACGAAAGTCGAAACGACCGGCGAACCCGCCGCCGTCCAGCTCGCGCCCGACCGCGCCACCCTCAACGCCGACGGCGAGGACGTGAGCGTGTTCACGGTTTCCGCGACCGATGCACAAGGCCGCGTCGTGCCGGTGGCGGCGAATTTGATTCATTTTGAATTGAGCGGCCCCGGAAAAATTCTGGGCGTGGGCAATGGCGACCCGAGTTGTCACGAACCGGATGTTTTTCTCCCGCAATTTTCAGTGCGATCGGTCCCTTTGAACGACGGCTGGCGCTGGAAAAAATTGCCGAATGTTTACGACCCGAAGCTCGCCGAATTCAAAACGAATTTTGACGATTCGACCTGGGAGACGGCGGATCCGCAATCCGACGGCGGCCCGCTGGGAGAGCGTGCCCAGGCGGTTTACCGCGTAAAAATCCAGGTGACCGGACCGGACCTCGCCGCCCGGGCGGTGGAGTTGCGCTGCGGCATGATTGACGAGGACGGCTGGGTTTATGTGAACGGCAGGCAGATCGGCGAATCGCACGACTGGCAGGTCCCCGCCGTCTTTGATTTGAAACCGTTTCTGCATCCGGGTGAAAACACCATTGCTGTGGCAGTGGCGAACTGGGGCGAACAGGGCGGACTTAACAAGGGCGTGCTGCTGGAATTTCAGAAAAAATCCGTCGCGCCCGAATGGCAGCGCAGCGTGTTCAACGGCCTGGCGCAAATCATCATCCAATCCACCAGGGAACCCGGCGAAATCAAGCTGACCGCCCGTGCGGCAGGTTTGTCCCCGGCCACCGTGTCCGTATCATCACAACCCGGCACTCCGCGTCCGGCGGCGCCTTAAAAAATACCAGCGCGCTGAAAACCCGCGCATATTTCTTTACGGGTTATACAAAACTTTGTCGCATATGCGACAAAGTTTTGTCATGACGTGAATGGATTAAAGGTGCGCAATTGTCGCCCGGCTTCCCGAAGCACCTTGATCCGCCGGCGCCACACCTGTTGCCCCAAGTAACCAGGCGGCAGAATTCTTTCCGGCAGGAGCGGATCATGTGTCACCGCGTCCAGCCACGCTTCGCGCTCCGCTGCGGCCCAACACCGTAACGCCTTGGCCGCTGCTTCGTTTCCAAGCGCCCCGCCTGGTCGTTCGCCAAGGATTTTCAAATGCCGGGCATAACGCTGATTGATGCGTTCGAAGTCCCAGGCACCCGAGACGATTTCAGCGTCGGATTCCCCCGCGCATGGTCGCGCCTCCAGCAGGATGAGCGATTCCACATTGATCTTACCGCCAACGAGGATGCGTTTTTCCTCCTCAAGCGAATCAGGTGTAATCCAGACGCTGTTTTGCAAATAGCCGAAGCCTTTATCGTGGAGATAGCGTCGTAATTGCGCGCGCTGTGAATTCTGCGTGGTTGGAACATCGAACAGCACGAGCCGCCAGCGACCGTCCCATTCGCGCGCCCATCTAGCCTGTGGGTCACGTCCGCCCATCGCGCGCAGGCGACCCTGCCAGGTGAGCCGATACGTGCGGTCATCAAGCACAGTGGAGCCACGTTCGACCAGGTGCTGCTCCTCCAGCGCGGCCACCTGACGCAGCAGGTTGTTGCGATAGGCCCAACTCTCGTAAGAGTCCGTGAGGTTGCGGAACGTGGGCCGGGCCAACATTTCGGCGGACCAGAGGAGGAAATTCAGAAATTCTTCCGTTTGAGGTTTCATGACCGGATATTGGCAAGAGCAGGCAAGTAATGCCATACAAAACTTTGTCGCATATGCGACAAAGTTTTGTAATGGCTGACACACCATCGTATGACAAAAACATGTTGGCGCGCATCATTCCTGCCGTGTAATTTGGGCTCATGCAACGGACGATTCTTTGCGCGCTGGCAGGTTTCACCGTCTGCCTTTCAACCAGCATCGCCTTCGCCGACGAGGAAACCTGCGTGGCCTGTGACCGGAAGGTCCTGGTCAGCGGCCAGTTCGAACACGGCCGGGGACATGAAAGCCTGGCGATCCAGGGCGCGCCGAAACGCGGCGAGGAAGCGTTCCGCAAGGAAATTTATGGATCCAATTTCACTGTGTCCGCCCCCAATCTTCCCGCCGGCAAATACACCGTCCTGATCGGGCTGACGGAAATCGTTTTCACCAACGCCGGCCAGCGCGCGTTCGACATCACCTGCGGCAACCAGACGCTCGCGCGCAATCTCGACGTTTTCACCGCCGCCGGCGGCGCGGGCCGGGTCCTCCTGCTCACCAACCGGATTGATTTTCCCGGTGACGCGGCACACGGGCCGTTCACCCTCGCCTTCACCGGGCGCACCAACACGGCGAAGCTGAACACGTTCGAACTCAAGGATGCCTCCGGCCAGTCGCTCATTTCGATGCAGGCGGCGGATTTGATTGACGCCGAGGACACCAACGCGTTGCAAGCGCCCGTCGTCGCCGGGCTGGAAATCTGGAAGGACGCCGCGCAACCCACCGCCGCACGGGTGGACGACCTCGTGCAACGCTTGTCGCTCGCCGAAAAGGTGCAGCAGATGCGCAACGCCGCCCCGGCCATTCCGCGACTTGGCATTCCCGCCTACGATTATTGGAGTGAATGTCTTCACGGTGTCGCGCGCGCCGGCACGGCCACGGTTTTTCCCCAGGCCATCGGCATGGCCGCGGCGTGGGACGTGCCGCTCCTGCATCAGGCCGCCGACGTCATCGCCACCGAGGCCCGCGCCAAACACAACGACTACGCCGTCAAGCACAACGGCGACAGCGCGCGCTATTTCGGCCTCACGTTCTGGACGCCGAACATCAACCTCTTCCGCGATCCGCGCTGGGGCCGCGGCCAGGAAACCTATGGCGAAGACCCGTTCCTCACGGCCCGGCTCGGCGTGGCGTTCATTCGCGGATTGCAGGGTGACGACCCGAAATATGTGAAGGCCATGGCGTGCGCGAAACATTATGCCGTCCACAGCGGACCGGAATTGGAGCGGCACCGTTTTGACGTTGCGCCGTCCGAACGCGATTTTTACGAAACGTATCTGCCGCAATTCGAGGCCGCCGTCCGCGAAGGCCGCGTCGGCGCAGTCATGGGCGCCTACAATTCCGTCCATGGCCAGCCGGCCTGTGCCAGCCCGCTCCTGCTCACGGACCTTTTGCGGAAGCAGTGGGGCTTTGACGGTCACGTGGTTTCCGATTGCGGCGCGATTTATGACATTTACGCGAATCACAAATTCACGGCCACGCCGGCGGAGGCCGCGGCCGCGGCGGTGAAGGCCGGCGACGATCTCTGTTGCGGCACGGATTACAACTCACTGGTGCGCGCGGGCAAAAAAGGTCTGATTTCGGAAAAGGAAATTAACACCGCGGTCGGCCGCGTGCTCGAAGCGCGGTTCCGGCTGGGGCTGTTTGATCCGCCGGGAAAAGTGCCGGGCGCGCAAATTCCCATTTCGCAAAACGACACGCCCGCCCATGAGGCGCTGGCGCTGAAAATGGCGCGCGAATCCATCGTGCTGTTGAAAAACGACAGCCGGTTGCCGCTCGACCGCGCCAAAATCAAACGCATTGCCGTCATCGGCACCAACGCCAGTTCCGTGGCGGTGCTGCTCGGCAATTACAACGGCACGCCGGCCCGGCCGGTGACCATTCTTGACGGCATCAAAAGTGTGGCCGGCACAAACATCCGGGTGATTTATGAACCGGCTTGTCCGCTGGCGCTGCGCAAGGACGGGACGGACAAGCCCAACGCCCAAATGTGGACCAGGGCCATCGCCGCCGCGTGGATGTCGGACGTGATTATTTACGTCGGCGGTATCAGCCCGCGGCTGGAGGGCGAGGAAATGAAAGTGGACTATGACGGCTTCAGCGGCGGCGACCGCACGGAGATCGAATTGCCATCGGTGCAAAACGAATTGCTCAAAGCGTTGCAGGCGACCGGCAAGCCGGTCGTATTCGTCAATTGCAGCGGCAGCGCCATTGCCATGCCGTGGGCCGCCACCAATCTGCCAGCGATTTTGCAGGCGTGGTATCCGGGCGAACAGGGCGGGCGCGCCGTGGCCGACATTCTATTCGGCGATGTAAACCCCTCCGGACGGCTGCCGGTCACTTTTTACCGCGCCACCGCCGACCTGCCGGCGTTTGACAATTATTCGATGTCCAACCGCACCTACCGTTACTTCAACGGCCGGGCGGACTTCGCCTTCGGCCACGGTTTGAGCTACACCAAGTTTGATTACAACAGCCCGAAGCTCAACGGGACAAATTTCACGGCAAACGACACGATCAAACTCACGTTTTCGCTGCTGAACGCCGGCGCCCGGGACGGTGATGAAGTGGCGCAGGTTTATTTCCGGCAGGTGAACTCCGCCCGGCCCCAGGCCAAGCTCGCGCTGTGCGGCTTTGTGCGGATTCATTTGCAGGCCAGCCAGGGGGCCAGATTCACCATGAACATTCCGACGGAACGATTCCGCTGTTGGGACGCGGCCAAAAAGCAGTACACCGTCGAGCCCGGCAATTACGAACTGCTGGTGGGCGCGGCGTCCGACGACATCCGCCTGCGTGTGCCGCTGAAAATTGCCGCCGCGAAATAACGGGCGCCACCGGGCAGCACCACCACCGAACGGGGTGAGCCGGCTTGGTGCCCCGTCCCGCCCTGCGAGACGGTAAAATCATGATGAGCCACAAGGACCGTCCCGCAAAGCGGGGCGGGACACCGAACGGTGGCAGAGCCAAATGCCCCCGCCATGACCCGACGTTGCAAAAAATCTCGCAACTGAAAACAAAACTGAGAGGATGCTTTGCATGAGCCGCACATTTAAAAAATTCACAACTACCGCCGCCGCGCTGGTCTTTCTGGGAGCAGGAGCGGCGGCATTCGCCGGCGATCTTGTCCTGTGGTACCAGCAGCCGGTGGGAGTCGCAACGAACGAGCCGCCGACAACCACCAAGGGTACGCCGCCCCTCGGCCTGGCCGGCGGCACGGTGCCGCCTTTCATCAATGAAGCGCTGCCCATCGGCAACGGGCGCCTCGGCGGGCTGATTGCCGGCGGAACGGCGCGCGAACGGATCGTGCTCAACGAGGACAGCCTGTGGACCGGCGATGAAAATCCCTCGGGCAATGACAAAATGATGGGTGCCTACCAGTGCCTGGGCAATCTGTTCATCAATCTGCCGGGACATGAAAACCTCGCGGATTACCGGCGCGAACTCGACATCGGGAACGCGCTGGCGCACGTCAGCTACCAGTCGGACGGCGTGAATTACCGGCGGGAATATTTTTGCAGCCATCCCGACGGGGTGCTGGTCGTGCGGCTCACCGCCGACCGGCCCGGCAGTTATACCGGCAGCATTGAATTGAACGATGCCCACGCCGCGCAAACTGTCGCAGCCAAAAATCGCCTGGCTTTTGCGGGTGCGCTCACCAACGGCCTGAAATACGAGGTACAATTGCGCGTGCTCTCCGAGGGCGGTTCGTTGCAAACCAACGGCGCGACGCTCGAATTCAAAAATTGCAACGGCCTCACGCTCATTGTCGCGGTGGGCACGGACTACGCGATGGATTATGCCGTGAAATATCGCGGTGAAGACCCGCATGCACGCGCGACCAAACAGGTCGAAAAGGCCGCCGCCAAAAAATACGATGACCTCAAGGCCCGGCACGAAAAGGATTTTCATGCGTTGTTCGACCGCGTCGCACTCGACCTGGGCCAATCCTCCGCCGGACAGCTTGAGCTGCCCACCGACGTGCGCAAGGCCATGGCCGTCGGCACGGTGGACCCCGGGCTCGAGGAACTGCTGTTTCAATACGGCCGCTACCTGCTCATCTCCTGTTCGCGTCCCGGCGGATTGCCGGCAAATCTGCAGGGCCTCTGGAACGACAACAACAATCCGCCGTGGCATTCCGATTATCACGCGAACATCAACGTGGAGATGAATTACTGGCCCGCCGAGGTGGCCAACCTGTCCGTGTGCCATCAGCCGTTCTTTGACCTCGTGTTGACCCAGCTCCCGGCCTGGCGCAAGGCCACCGCCGCCTCGCCCGACCTCAAGACACCTTCCGGCGCGATGACCACGCGGGGTTGGGCCATCCGCACTTCACACAACATTTATGGCGGCATGGGCTGGAAGTGGGACAAGACGGCGAACGCCTGGTATGCTCACGGGTTCTGGGAACATTACGCCTTCACCGGCGACAAAAAATACTTGAAGAAGACGGCCTGGCCGGTGATGAAGGAAACCTGCGAATTCTGGATGGACCATTTGAAGGAATTGCCGGATGGCAAACTGGTCGTGCCCAACGGCTGGTCGCCCGAACACGGGCCGGTCCTGGACGGCGTGAGTTACAATCAGGAAATCGTCTGGGACCTGTTCAACAACACTATCGCCGCGGCGGACGCGCTCGGCGCGGACAAGACGTTTCGCGATAAAATCGCCGCGATGCGCGACAAGCTGGTCACGCCAGGGATCGGCAGTTGGGGCCAGTTGCTCGAATGGATGACCGAATTGCACGACCCGAAATATCCGGAACTTGACACGCGCAACGACCATCACCGCCACACGTCGCATCTGTTCGCGGTGTATCCTGGCCAACAGATCAGCATCGTCAAAACGCCCAAGCTGGCGGTGGCGGCGAAGGTCTCGCTCGACGCGCGGGGCATTGATCCGACCAGCGACGTGCGCGAATGGTCGTTCGCCTGGCGCACCGCCCTGCACGCGCGCCTGCACGACGGCGAAGGCGCGCACCAAATGCTCCAGCAGTTGTTTTCCGCGCGCAACACCTGCCCGAATCTTTTCGGTTTGCATCCGCCGATGCAGATGGACGGCAACTTCGGCATCACCGGCGGCATCTGCGAAATGCTGCTGCAAAGCGATCAACTCGAACTCCGAACTCCCAACTCCGAACTCCGAATTCTGGATTTGCTGCCTGCGTTGCCGAAGGCATGGCCCGACGGCAGCGTGAAGGGGCTGCGCGCGCGCGGCGGCTTTGAGGTGGACATCACCTGGAAGGACGGCAAGCTGGTTTCCGCCACCGTGCATTCGCTGCTGGGCAATCTCTGCCGCCTGCGCTACGGCGACGTGACCCGCGACGTGAAAATCAAGAAGGGCAAAACGTTTCAGTGGGACGGACAATCTGCGCCGAAATAAAATTCAAATTGCCGCAGTCCGCCATCGTCAAATCTACTTTTCGCTGCTGCCGAGATTGCCCAAGGCATGGTCCGCCGGAAGATTTTGGCCGGACCAGATTTTACGGGCCGTCCAGTCCGCCGCCGGCCCGCTCCAAAACGCGTGGCGGGCGGGCAACCCCAGCGGCAAAAAGACAAAAGTGCAGAGATACAGGCTGCCGGTGCTGATGTAGGGTTCCGCCAGGCCCGGTTGATGGCCGGCCAGGCCGACCCGCAACCAGCCATCGGCGTCAAAGGTGTCCGCCGCTCCCAAGGTGCGCCGGATCACCGCCGTCAACGCCGCCCGCACTTGCGGGGGTTTGACGCCCTCCGACAACTCATCGCGCAACGCCATTTGCGCCAGCAATTGGAACGCGCCACACCGGTAGGTGATGGAACGGCCAATCGCCGGATAGCTGCCGTCCGGTGCAATCAAGTGTTCCTGCACGGCCGCATAACGTCGCGCCCGTTGCCGCACCGCGCCGAGCGGCTCCGCCCATCGGTTTGAAACCTTGCCGATGTGTTCCAACACGTCCAGCAGGAACGGCTGGATGACGAAACTGTTGTAATAGTCCCAGTGGAATTCCGTGCCGTCGCCATACGTGCCGTCGCCTTTATACCATTGTGCGAAGGCACGAATGGCGGTTTCGATGGGCTGTGGCCGCCATTCTTCGCCGATGCTGGCGAGAAAGGTTTCAATCATCGCGGGAAAAAGCAGCCAGTTGCTCTGGCCGGGCTTGAGGTCGCGGGTTGATTTCAATGCCGTCACCAGCCGCTCCTGCGTCGGCTGCTCCAATTTTCCCCAAAGCCCACTCGGCGACCGCAACAAGGCATGGGACAGGAACGCCGCGTCCACCAGACACTGCCCGCCCACAGTGAAGTTGATGAAGTCCGGCGATTCCGGATTCGTCGCCTGGGCCAGTCCCCGGCAGGCGAAGTCGGCGAAACGGCGCCCCAGCTCCGCTTCCTCGGCGGTTTTATCCGCCAACTCCAGCCACGGCGCAAGGCCGGACAAGGTGCGTGCAACCGCTTCGAGATGCGTCACCGGCCGCCGCCCGGCGACATTACCGGTCGGACATTCCACCGGCATCCGCTCGCGAAGTTTGCCGGCCGCCAGATTGCTCAACACCGGCCCGGCGACCCGCTCGAGCATTTTCAGCCAATAGGCCCGGTCGCTTTTGGCGCTGGAAAAATCATCTTCCGCCACGGCTGGACCGGCGTTCAGTTTGGGCAAAACGAGAAAAGTCCCCGCTATCCCCAAATCACGAAAAAACCGGCGGCGCGAGTTCATAAATAAAAACAGACCCGTTCAGTTTTCAGGCGCAGGAGTCAGGTTGTCCAGAATGAAATTGCCCGGCGTGTCCTGCGGGATGCAACCGGGCACTGCCCGTAAATCCCAGCCGCCTACGCTACGGCGACGTGACCCGTGACGTGAAAATTAAAAAAGGCAAATTGTTTCAGTGGGATGGACAGTCGGAGTTGAAGTCCAATTGACCCGGGAGCTTGATTGCAAAGGCAGGGCGGCCAGTCTCCCGCCCGCCGTTCGTTTGAATAAATTTTCGGCGCGCACGGAGTGACGCGCCCTACCACATTAGCCAATTTGTTTCAGCGCTTCGCGTTCGCACGCGGCGTATTTCTTGATGAGCTGGTCGTAAACGCGGGCGGCCTTCGGGTCCGGACGGATTTCGCTGTTGGGAACCGGGTCGGTGAAACCGGCCACGACTTTTTCCCATTTCGGTTTTTCCCCGGCCTGGACCAGCCAGCCATGCGCGGCTCGCAACGCGGCGCCCAGCGCGGCACTTTTGGAAATTTCGATGCGCTCGACACGGCAATTCATCACGTCGGCCATTACCTGCAGCAGGGGGACGTCGTTCGAAGCGCCGCCGGTGGCGTAAATGCAGCCGGGCGCGACCTTCATCCATTGTGAATGCAGCCGCATCGTCATCATCTGCGCCTCGACGATGGCGCGGCAGTTCGCCGCGGCGTCCTTTTCGTCGAGATCGAAACGGTGAATGCCCGGCTGGTTCACGCGCGGAACAATTTCGGCCTCAAACCACGGTAACAGGATGCCACCGTTGTTGCCCGGTGGTGTGGCGGCCAGCGCTTCGCCGAATTTTTTCCAGTCCCTGATGCCGTAGGCGTCGCGGATTTTTTCCCGGGCGAGCGACCCGTTCTTGAAACAAATCAACGTCATGTAATCGCCGGTCGGTGAACCGAACACGTGGCCTTCGCCGTGTTCGTCGGTCCGGCATTTTTTCATCGAGCCGAAATACGTGTCGCTGGTGCCCAGGCTGATGGCGACCATGCCTTCGCGAATCAAACCGAGACCAACCACGCTGCACGGATTGTCGCCCGACCAGACCAAGGTCTGCGCTTCCGGGTTCAGGCCGAATTTTTTGACGAAATACGGACTGACCGCGCCGACGACTTCCCAGGATTCGGCCAGCAGTGGCAGTTTCTTTTTCAAATCCGGCGCGGTGGCCGCCAGCGCATCCGGATGCCAGGCTTTTTTGTGAATGTCCATCAGGTTCATGCCTGCGCCGTCGCCGTGGTCAATCGGCGCAATCTTCCCCGCCAGCAATGACGCCATGAACGAACTGACAAGCGCGATGCTCGCGGTTTGGGCGTAGGCTTCCGGTTCGGTCTTGTAAAACTTGCGGATTTGCGGACCGGTGAACCGTTCGAATGTGTCCGACCCTGTGGCCTCGGCCGTGGCCTTGATACCGCCAAGCTTTTTGCGGATTTCGGCGCATTCCGCGGCGGTTGAGGAATCCATCCAAATCGGCGAGGTCGGACGCGAAAAAATGCCGTCCGCCTTCGTTTCACTTCGGCGCGACAAGCGCAGATTTTCGACCAAGGGTTTTTGGGGATTCAACTTCGCCAGCACATCGGCGGCGCGGTCGTTGAGATAAACCGAGCCGTGCTGCTGGCCGCTGCCGCTGATGGCCAGGATTTCGCCCAATGCGACGCCGTCCTTTTTCATTTCGGCAAAGAGCAAATCCAGCGCCTCGGCCCACAGCAGGGGCGAGCTGTGTTTCACCAGCGGGTCGGGATTGGGCAGGACGCCGTTTTGCGTTCCGTACTGCGGCAGCACGCGGTCGAAGTTCAGCGATTTTCCATACACGAGCTTGCGGCGGTCGTAGTCAATGATCACCGCGCTCAGGCTTTGCGTGCTGGAATCGAGTCCGAGAAATAATTTGGCCATGGAAATTTAAATGTGTCGTTTGCGTCTTATTTGGTAACAATAAATTTGAACCATGCAATCGAAAACCGCACTTAGGCTTCATTTTCATAGTATTGTCCTGCTCTGCGCCATCGCGGCCCACGCCGCGCCGATCGACCGGCACGCGCTCGTGATGCGGCATAATGTCGTGCTGCATCAGTTCGACGCGGACAATCCGCTGACCATCGGGAACGGTGAATTCGCCTTCACCGTTGACGCGACCGGCCTGCAAACCTTTTCGGAAGCGTTCGAGCACACGACACCGCTCGGCACGTTGTCGGACTGGGGCTGGCACACGAATCCGAACACGAACGGCTGGAGTATTGACTCTTTTCAGTTCAAGGAATTCGCGGACCTGAACGGGCGCAAAGTTCCCTACGCCGACGTGCCCGGCAACAATCAAACGCCCGAAATCAAATGGCTGCGCGCCAATCCGCATCGGTTGCACCTCGGCCAGATCGGTTTCCGGCTCACCCACGCCGACGGTTCGCCGGCGCGAACGAATGATTTGATCGACGTTGAGCAGACGCTGGATTTGTGGGATGGCCTGCTCACCAGTCATTTCAAATTCGACGGCCAACCGGTTACGGTAAAAACCGTTTGCGATCCGAAACTCGATGCGATTGCAGTGCGCGTCGAGTCGCCACTAGTGAAACAAGGCCGGTTGACGATCCAAATTCATTTTCCCTATGGCACGGGCGAAACCATCACGGCGGATTGGAGCCAACCGGACGCGCATGAAACCATTTTCTCGCAAGATAAAATCAATGTTGGACATTTTGAACGCAAGCTCGACAACGACACCTACGTCGTGGACGCCAAATGGTCGCAAGGTGCAACCATTACAAACACGGCCAAGCATCAATTTGAAATCCGGCCAAACAAAAAATTGGAATCGCTGGAGCTGGTCTGTGAGTTCGCCCCGAAATCAAACAGCCGGCTGACAAGTTTTGACCAATCCCGCCAGGATGCTGAAAAAAATTGGAACGCATTCTGGAGCACCGGCGGCGCGATTGATTTGTCCGGCAGCAAGGATCCGCGCTGGTTTGAGCTCGAACGCCGCATTGTCCTGTCGCAATACCTCACGGCGATCCAGGACGCCGGGGAATATCCACCCCAAGAGACCGGGCTGACGTACAACACCTGGGAAGGCAAGTTTCACCTGGAGATGCACTGGTGGCACGAGGCGCACTTCGCGTTGTGGAACCGGTTACCGCTGCTGGAAAAGAGCCTCGGTTACTACCAGAAAATTTTGCCACGCGCGGAAGCCACGGCGCGAAAACAGGGCTACGCCGGCGCGCGCTGGCCGAAAATGACCGGT
The DNA here is from genome assembly GCA_036803685.1 of Verrucomicrobiota bacterium. GTDB lineage: Bacteria > Verrucomicrobiota > Verrucomicrobiia > Limisphaerales > UBA11358 > UBA11358. The sequence continues at coordinate 51,907 of DAIRTX010000006.1, forward strand.
CCCGGCGGCGCGGAATCACCGTCGCCCGTCGGGCCGTTCCTGGTCTGGCAGCAGCCGCATCCGATTTTCTATGCCGAGCTTTGCTATCGCAGCCACGGCGACCGCAAAACGCTGGAAAAATACAGCAACATTGTTTTTGCGACGGCGGATTTCATGGCCAGCTACGCGACGTGGGACGACGCAACCAAACGTTACGTGCTCGGCCCGACGTTGCAAAGCGCGCAGGAAATTTTTCCAAAGGACAAAACCTTCAATCCGACGTTTGAATTGACCTATTGGCGCTGGGGCCTGGGAACGGCGCAACTTTGGCGCGAACGGCTCGGTTTTCCGCGCGATGAAAAGTGGGACGCGGTCTTGAAAGGCCTCGCCCAAGCGCCGGTGGCCGACGGCAAATATCTCTTTACCGAAACCGCGCCGGATTCCTACACGAATCCGCGTTGGAACAAAGACCATCCCGCTGTGCTCGGTGCGTTGAGCTTCGTGCCCGGACCGGGCATGGACACGACCACGATGCGGAACACGTTTGATTGGGTCTGGAAAAATTGGAACTGGCCGGACACGTGGGGTTGGGATTATCCGATGATGGCGATGTGCGCCGCGCGGCTCGGCGAACCGGAACGCGCCGTGGATGCACTGCTGCTCGACACGCCGAAAAATCATTACGCGCTCAACGGCCAGGTTTACCAGCGGCCCGGCCTGACGATTTATCTGCCCGCCAACGGCGGCCTGCTTTACGCCGCGGCGATGATGGCCGCCGGCTGGGATGGTGCGCCGAAAAAGAACGCGCCCGGTTTTCCAGACAATGGCCAATGGAATGTGCGCTGGGAAAATCTGCGGCCGGCGCCGTGATTATTGAGGCTCGCGAAAATGAGCAGCGGGGCGCGGGCTTCAGCCCGCTTCACCCTCCGCAGTAATGAGACGCTGGAAATGCCTGGCCTGCTTTCGCTTCGCACGTCGAAGCGGTCCCGCAACGGGCGGGACCGCGCTCCCAGTCCGGCACAGATTCGTTACCCACTGGTGCGAGATTCAATAGTGCTCCCGATTCGTTCTCGTCCTCCTCCTCGTCCTCGACCCATTGAAAAAATCGCGGACGAGAACGATTACGACGACGAGGACGAATATCGGATGAACGAAAATTTATTTCCCCGCGATCTTCACCGGCAGGGTCAATTGCGCCGGGCGCATCGTCGCATGGGCTTCCGAAGCGATGATGGCCCCGCCGTTCAAATCCACCGAAGCAACTTTGTTTGCCGCATCTTTGGGGAGATTGAAAACAAGCGTACCCGTGCCGCTGCCGGAGTCGTAATGGGCGAAAGTGCCGTCGCTCAATTTTAACTGTGGCTTGCCTTTCACCGTGACGTTCTCGCTGAACCCGACGCCAATTTGACCGGCGCCCACTTTGACCTGCCGGATGGCCGGCCCGGCGGTCCGTTCCGGGTCCCACTTGCCGGCAAACGTCCACGCGGCGGTGATTTGTGCGGGCTTGGGCGCACCGGGCGCGGCAGAAAGATTGTTGGTGAGCCAGCCATAATCGCCACCCTCGCGATGGCAATTGTAAAAATACGAGCGCTCGCCCCAGACATTCGATTTGTCCAACTCCTTGTTTTTCTGGATGTCACTCGCGCTGGGTGTTTTGTTGTCGAGCGGGTAGATGACGCGAAACGGCGGCTGGTCAATCATCGTCTTGGAAAACGTGCAATCGAGGAAATAGAATTGCGCGTCGTGGTGATGACGCGCGAGGTTCCATCCGTTGGTGCCATCAAACCGGCAGTCGCGCAGGACAAATTTCATGTCCTTGTTCTTGGAGCCGTCGTGCCAGACGGCGGCGGTGTCCTTCATTTCGTAAAACGTGCAATTGGTCACGTAACACCAGCCGCGCGGGCAGACAAAATCCACCGAGCCTTCAAACCGGCAGTTGGCGTGATAACACCGTCCGTGGTCGCCCCGCCAGAACGAAACCGTGTCCGCGCCATGGCTCAGCACGTCGCAATCCACCACCACCGCGCGGTCGCCGGTGCCGAGAATGGTGAACGCGTGCGGCCCGATGACGCCGGCGGTGTTCTCCGCAGTGAGGTTCTCCAGGACAAAATCGTCGGCGCGGTTCAGGTTGATGACCGCCCGGCCGATGGCGTCGGGGTTTTTGGTGAAGTCCTCGTCCAACTGCGGGAACTCGATGCGGGTGCCCTTGCGGCTCTGGCCGCACAACGTCACAAACGATGCGTCCACGCGGATTTTCTCATGGTAAGTTCCATCCTTGATGAACACCACCATGCGCTCGGTGTTCGTTTTCGGGATGGACGCGACGGCGGCTTGAATCGTTTGGAAAGCCGAATTGAAGGCCGTCGTTTCCCCGCGCGTGCTGCATCTGGCCACGCATGGATTCTTTCTCCCGGATCAGGAAGTTCAGCGCACCAACTTCGGTAGGGCCGACCTGCTGGTCGGCTTGGACGCGCGGCAGCGCGTCCCTACCACGAAGAACGACTGGGAAAACCCGCTGGTGCGTTGCGGCATTGCGCTGGCCGGGGCGAATCACGCGCTGCAAATCACCAACGCCATCGCGGAAGACGGATTACTCACGGGCTTGGAAGCGTCATTGTTGAATTTGCAGGGAACGGAACTGGTCATCCTGAGCGCGTGCGACAGCGGCTCGGGCGAGGTGAAGATTGGCGAGGGCGTGATGTCGTTGCGGCGGGCGTTCCGCATCGCGGGCGCGGAGAGCGTGCTGGCGAGTCATTGGCCAGTGAACGACAAAGCCACCAGCCGGTTGATGACGGAATTCATGCGCCGCTGGCGCGCAGGCGAGCCGGGAGCGCAGGCATGGCGTGAAGCACAATTGGAATTGCTGCGCTCAAAAGATTTTTCCAATCCTTACTTCTGGGCGGCGTTCACCCTGACAGGACAATGGAATTGAACCTGAAAGCGGGCCTCGTCATCTCGGCTTCTATATTTTATTCGCCCTGCAATTGCCTTGATTTCAATAATTTCCCGTCCCAGTTTTGCGCCCATCTTGCGCCGTGAACAATTTGCATACGCAGGCAACTGGAAACTGTCGCGTGCGACATAACCAGAAATGGTGATTGCCTTGGCCGGCGGATTTTTCGGATAGTTTCCGGCAACACAAAAAATCCCGTTTAACTTTCATTTGCGATGAGCTCACCAAACAACATTGAAAAGTCTTTTTCACTGGCCAAAGAACGTTACGCCGGATTGGGCGTGGATATGCACCGCGCACTGAAGATCCTGGAGAAAATTCCAATCTCGCTCCACTGCTGGCAGGGCGACGACGTCGGCGGCTTTGAAAATTTCGGCGGGACGTTGGGCGGCGGACTTGTCGTCACGGGAAATTATCCGGGCAAGGCGCGGACGCCGGATGAACTCCGCGCCGACCTGGAGAAAACCTTTTCGCTCGTCCCGGGCAAGCACCGCCTCAATCTCCACGCCTTCTATGGCGAGTTCGGCAGCCGGAAAGTGGACCGCGATCAAATCACGCCGGCGCACTTCAAAAACTGGATTGCGTGGGCCAAACAAAACGGCATCGGCATGGACTTCAATCCGACCTGCTTCTCGCATCCGAAAGCGGCCGACGGCTTCACGCTGGCACACGCGGACAAAAACATCCGCCGGTTCTGGATCGAGCACTGCATCCGCTGCCGCGAAATCGGCGCGGCCATCGGCCAGGCGCTCGAAAAAACCTGCATCACGAACGTCTGGATTCCCGACGGCATGAAGGACACGCCCGCCGACCGCAACGCGCCGCGCGCGCGGCTCGCCGAATCGCTGGATGCCATTTTTAAGAAACCGATTTCACAGGAGCTGAACCTTGACGCCGTCGAACCGAAACTGTTTGGCATCGGCAGCGAGAGCTACGTCGTCGGTTCGCACGAATTTTATCTCGGTTATGCCGTCAGCCGGAAGAAATTACTGACGCTGGACGCCGGCCATTATCATCCGACCGAGGGCATCGCGGACAAAATCTCCAGTGTGCTGCAATTTTTGCCGGAGATTTTGCTGCACGTCAGCCGCGGCGTCCGCTGGGACAGCGACCACGTGGTGATTTTGAACGACGATTTGCAGGCCATCGCCCGCGAAATCGTGGCGAACGGTTTCGTTGACCGCGTCCACATCGGACTCGATTACTTCGACGCCAGCATCAATCGGGTTGCCGCCTGGATCATCGGCACGCGCAACATGCTTCGCGCCCTGCTCTTCGCGCTGCTGGAACCGACGGCGAAACTTCGCGCCGCCGAAAGCGCCGGTGATTACACGACGCGCCTGGCGTTGCAGGAGGAAATCAAGTCGCTGCCGTTCGGCGCGGTGTGGGATTTTTATTGTGAGAGCAAAGGCGTTCCGGTCGGCGAGGCGTGGCTGGCGGAAGTGAAGCGTTACGAAAAGAATGTCTTGAGCAAACGGCAGTAAGCAAACAACTTAATCCGCAAATCAAATTAATACACCATGGGCAATCCATTCTTAGGCGTTTTCTTTCACTGGCTCGGCGGTCTCGCTTCCGGAAGTTTTTACGTGCCTTACCGCGGCGTGAAAAAGTGGTCGTGGGAAACCTACTGGCTCGTCGGCGGATTTTTCTCGTGAATCATCTGCCCGTGACTGCTGGCGTCCCTCATGACCAACGATTTGTTGGGCGTGCTGAAGCAACAATCGGCGAGCACGCTGTGGTGGACGTATTTCTTCGGCGCCATGTGGGGCTTCGGCGGGCTGACGTTTGGTCTGACCATGCGTTACCTCGGCATGTCGCTGGGCATGGGTGTGGCGTTGGGCTACTGCGCGGCGTTTGGAACACTGGTGCCGCCGATTTTCAAACAGTTCATGCCGAACCTCCCGGTGGGAGCAAGCATCAAGGAAATCGCCACTTCCACACCCGGACAGATCACGCTGGCGGGGGTGGCGGTTTGTTTGCTGGGCATCGGCATCGCCGCGCTGGCGGGTTTCACCAAGGAAAGGGAAATGCCGGAAGAGCAAAAAAAGAAGGTCATCAAGGAATTCAATTTCAAGAAGGGCATTTTGGTGGCAACCTTTTCCGGCATCATGAGCGCGTGCTTTGCTTTTGCGCTCACGGCGGGCAATCCGATCGGCGACGCCTCCCTGACGGCGGGCACCAACAAAATCTGGACCGGCCTCCCCAAGCTCATCGTGGTGCTGCTCGGCGGCTTCACGACGAACTGCATCTGGTGCGTGCTGCTGAATTTGAAAAACCGCAGCGGCTACCAATACTTTTCTTCCCATATCCGCGCCGAACACGCTTCCACGCCGGGCGCGGCTGTTGCCGTGTCGCAAACCGATCTCAAGGTGCCAGTGCTGGCCAACTATCTTTTCTCCGCCCTGGCCGGCACCTGCTGGTATTTTCAATTCTTCTTCTACACGATGGGCGAGACGCAGATGGGCAAATACAGCTTCGCAAGCTGGACGCTGCACATGGCGAGCATCATCATTTTCAGCACGATGTGGGGCTGGATTTTGCACGAGTGGAAAGGCTCCAGCAAGAAGGCGCACCTGCTCATTGGCGGTGGCATCGCCACACTCGTGCTCTCGACCATCATCATCGGTTTCGGCACCTATTTGAAGAGCAAGCAATAGTCGGCCATGAAACGCCACGCCTTCAAAATGAAGTTGAAGCCCGGCGTGGCGGCGGAATACAAAAAGCGTCACGACGAAATCTGGCCGGAGCTGGCGGCGGAACTGCGGGCGGCGGGCGTTTCGGATTACTCGATTTTCCTCGATGAAGAGACGCTCACGCTGTTCGCCGTTCAAAAGTTGAGCAAAAAAAATTCCGCCGCTGATTTGCCCAATTCCCCCATCGTCCGCAAATGGTGGGATTACATGGCCCCGTTGATGGAAGTGCATCCCGACAACGCACCCGTCGCGAAACCGCTCAAGGAAGTCTTTCACCTCGACTGAAACTGGCGCACCCATCAGGAGTTGAACCTGAAACCTTCTGGTCCGGGGTAAACCCATGGCAGTCTGCGTGTCTTCGCGGGTTCATCCTGTGATACCAATTCTCCGTAACAACCGGAACTTTGGTTGATTGTGTGGAACCCCTCACCCGGTCCCGCAATGCGCACTCCGGGACCACCTCTCCCCGCTTGGGCGGGGAGAGGGACGGGGGTGAGGGGCGTTTAGTTTTGATCCGATTAACGTTGAGAAAGGTATGACTGCTCCACCGACAGATAACGCCATCTTCACGCCGCCACCGCAAACGCTTCATCGGTGGCAGGACGGTCGCGCTCCTCCATTCCGGCCCGCAATTTCTTGAGCGCCTCCTCCTGGATCTGCCGGATGCGTTCGCGGGTCACACCAAAATGCTCACCAACCTCTTCCAGGGTTTTCGGCCGGCCGTCATTCAGCCCAAAACGCAGGGCGAGGATCGCGCTTTCGCGCCTGGTGAGGGTGGCCAGAACTTCCCGCACCAGGTTCCGGTCGGTTTCCCGGATGAGCCGGTCAAAGGGCAATGCCGCATTCGGGTCGGCCACCACTTCCGAGACGCGACTCGACTCGTCGTCACCCAGCGGCGCGTCCAGTGAAACCGGCGCCCGGGACGCCTGGCGATATTGCCGCACGCGCCGCGGATTGAGTCCCAAAGCGTCCGCCACCTCTTCATCGGTCGGGTCCCGGTCGAGGACTTCGCGGAGCTTCCGTTCCGCGCGACGGATATGGGTCATCTTGTCGACCACATGGACCGGCAGGCGGATGGTCTTCGACTGGTTCGCCAATGCCCGCAGGATGCTCTGCTTGATCCACCACGAGGCGTAAGTGGAGAGCTTCGCTCCCTTCCTGGGATCAAACCGTTCCACTCCCTTCATCAAGCCGATGTTGCCCTCATTGATGAGGTCGAGCAGCGGCAGGCCCAGCCCGTCATAGTCGCGGGCGATTTTCACCACCAACCGCAGGTTAGCCTTGATCATCTGTTCGCGCGCCGCTTTGTCACCCCGCTTGATTCGCCGGGCGAGCGCGATTTCCTCCTTGGGCGTCAGCAATTGCACCTGGCCGATCTCGCGGAGATAGAGTTGCAAGGCGTCGCCGCGGGGCAAATCTGCCCGCACTGGTTCCGCCGGCTCGCTTTCCGTCGCCACCGGCGGGGTCGGCAGTACCCCGGCGGTGGGTGACGCCGACAAAGCACGACTTCGCTTCGGCAGACGCGACGGGGCCAAATGGATGCGAGACGGTGTGAGGCTGGTCGCCCTCGACCGGTAAGTCCGCTGAAATATGGTTTTCATTTGTTTCCCTCAGTTCTTTTGGATAAGTGAGTGTGGGCCTCAGGCAGCCACGGCCAGCGCTTCCAGTTTGGAAATAATTACCTTCTTACCCACGACCCCCGCGATTTGATGACGCACTTCGCCGCCGGCGAAATAGAGCAACGTCGGAATCGCCTGGATGCCGAAGCGCTCCGCCAGCACAGGATGGTTGTCCACGTTGACCTTGGCGACTTTCACGCGACCGGATTGTTCCGTGGCGATTTCGTCGAGCACGGGCGCGAGCATTTTGCACGGCCCGCACCACCCGGCCCAAAAGTCCACGCGGACGGGTTGCGCTGATTTCAGGACTTCGGTTTCAAAATTCGCTTCGTTGATTTCAATGGTCGCTTTCATATTTCAGTTCCTGGTTGTTTCAGTTGTCGGAATGCGCCGACGCCCCCGTCAGGCCGCCAGCACCAAAACCGGGTTTGCACGCCGCACGGATTGCTGCTGCCGGTCCCAAGCGATGACCGCCTGGACCTTCTCCGTGGCGAGCGTCGGGAAGACGAGGTGGGGATACCTCGTCTGCCGGGCCGCCGCCTCGGCTTCATTCAAGGCCAGCCGGAGCAGGCGTTCCTGCGATTGGAGCGCGTGGGATGATTCGGCGAAGATCGCCTCTTTGACCCTTGCAACCTGCGCGAGAATCTTCTGGCACGAGGCCAGGCAGGCGCCTTTGAAAGTGGTTCCGGCTTCCGCGTTCCCGCGGTTCCGGTTCGTATCATTCAGTTTCATATTCTGCATCTTTCACTTTTATGTAACATTTATAGTTACATATTAATCCAAAAAAAGAGAACGTCAATCAACTTTTTCCCGACCGCAGTTGCCCGAGGCTTTCACCGCGCCGATCACAGTGGCCAGGGTGGTCTTCTCCAGGTCCCGTTCCAGGGCGGCTTCTGCCGACGCAAAAACCTTGTCCAATGTCGCCCGGATGCAATGGCCCACCGGGCACGCCGCGTTGGGTTTTCGCGAAGGCGTGGCAAAAGGTTCAACATCCTCGACTGCCCGATAAACTTGGGCCAGATTGATATGCCCGGGCGAACGGCTCAAACGGGAACCCGACCCGGCCCCTTTGCCGGTCTCCACCAGTTTGGCCCGTTGCAAGGCCAGCAGGAGCCGCCGGACAATGACCGGGTTGGTGTTGACGCTGGCCGCCAGCAAGACCGACGTGACCCGGTCGCCCTCCTTGTAAGCGAGGACGGCCAGCACGTGAACCGCCATGGCAAAGCGACAACTGGTTCTCATAACCTGCAAATTAAGTAACTTCAGTGATTACATTTGTCAACTGGAAATTGAAAGGGAAAGGGATTCGCGTCACGCACCCTGGAGTTGATGCTGAAAATCCGGCTCTTCCCGCCCCAGTCAGGCCGGGGAGTTGAATTCAGTTCCCGGCTTTCCGGTGCATGGCCTGTTTGAAAAACTCGCCGGACCCGGTGAGATCATAATCCCATGAGGCCAACAGGCTCGGTCCCCACTCGGGATCAAAACACCAGACCATCCAACTGATCCCCTTCCCTTCCAGATAATTGATGATGAGATTTCCGTAATCGTCATCCTTCAGTGCGGTTCCCTTGGGCACGGTAAAACCAAACTCGGTCGCGATGACCGGGTAACGGCCGGCGGCGAACCCAAAATCCTCCTCCCACTTCGGTTCCCAGGGCTTCGACCGCTTGTTCGCATAGGGATGCGTCACATATCCGACGCCTTCCGCTTCGAGGGGCTCGAGGTTGAGCGGAGTCAGGTCGTACGCCCAATCGAGACCGGCCACGAGGGGAATCTTTTCGGTGTCAAACGCCCGAATCAGCCGGATCATGTCCTCGTTCAACTTTTTCCATTCACTCCACGACATGCTGCCCAACTGGCCCCGGTAGAGGGTCGGTTCATTGAACAGTTCATAAAAGGCAATGGTGTGGGTCCCCTTGAAATGTTGCGCCATCGTCCGCCAGAATTCGAACGTCTCCGGTTGCGTGGTGTCGTACATGGGGTCCTGGAACAGCTCCATCTGCAAGTTGCCGATGCTGTGCCAGTCGATTATGATGCGCAGGTTCAGTTCCGTGCACCAATCCACCGCCTGGTCGAGCAGTTTGAGATACTCGCGCGGCGTGCGCTCGCGCCAGGCCGCCGGATGAACCGGGATGCGGACGAGGGTGGCGCCCATTTCCTTCACCTTCTCAAAATGGTTTTTGTTCCAGTGTCCCTGGTGTTCGAGCTTGTCGGGATCGGAAATTGACAGGCCCCGGAACAGGACGGCTTTGCCGTCCGGATCGACAAATTTGTTCCCTTGCACCCGGATCAGGGGAAGTTGGTTCGTCTGGGAACTGGTGAAAGGCGGGCCGAAGGGCCGGTCCTGCCACCAGCGATGGTAGTCATTGGTCCGGGCGGTTGGCTGGGCGTTGGCGTGTTGGAGACAGAGCAAGACTGTGCCGAGAATGGTAAAGACGGTTTTTTTCATTTTTTGCCACCCAGTCAATACCGCCATCGCCGTCCGCTTGGCAAGCACGGGATGAATTGACCCCTTTCTCCCCTGCCCGGTTTAATTTTGCCGGAACGTCCCAGCCAGCCGGGACCGCCGCGCAAGGATTGATGTCGCTCAAGGCTTGTCCCGCCGGCTTTTTTCTCTGAAATTCGATGCGGCTTTCAGCCGCCGTCCCGTGTTCTTCGGGATTCAGCGTTCGGTGTCCCGCCTTCAGGCGGCCCATTCGACGTTGGATGTTGCAGCGGTCACTGCCTGCGACACTTTGATGCTTCGATGCCGGTTTTGAACGATTTCAACAACTACGGCCTTTCCGCAAAGAAAGGCCGTAGTCACCGGAACACAAATATAATCTTAGTCTTGGATCATCAAGGATTAGACAAGCGGAAGAACACCGCCGGATTGGCCGGGTTTATCGCGATAGTAAACGGACTGTTCGTGCCGCTGCCTGTTGGGAGCCATGAGTGGGAGAGATTGGTTATAACACCCGCACTGTTCGTCAGAGCCAGAACGCTATAACCCGGGAAAGTGGTGCTGTCCCAAGACAAGGTCAGCAGCCCGCCGCTTTGGGACAAAGTAATGATTGGGGAACCAGCGCCACCGTTGGCAACGGCAATTGATCCACTCGAAAGCAGATTATCAACCCAGATGAGGCCGGGAGAAAGGCTCGGAAAACTAGTGGAAGCGAACGCGCCGCCATAATTCGTAGCACTAAAAAATTTATAGCTGTTGCCCAACACCGGCGCAGGACCAGAGTTGATAACATTCAATATTCCGCTATAGAATAACCAATTCGTCCCGGCCTTGAGAACAATCTGGTTGGTTTTGGCAAGGTCGAATACCAGTGTTCCATGTAGTGTCGGCGTGTTGGTGGTGAGGGTTATCGTGGTGCCGATGGTATAGGTTCCATTGACCGTTATGGTCGGGATCGTCAGCGAATTGCTGCCGGTGATGATGCCCGTGCCGTCAAAAGAGATGCTGCCATATCCCGCGCCAAATATAGATCCATTATTTGTAAGACTCCCGCCGATACCCCACGTCGTTACGTCTGACACATACCAACCATTCGTATAGACGCCGCCAGACCAAGTCTTTACACTGGTGCTGGGGCCGGCGACGATTACGTTGCCGTCAATGTGGTTGGTACCCAGCGCGCTGTTCAAGTCCTCCAGCAAACCATAAACATAAACGTTACCCCCCACTGTTAAAACGTCCCCAGAGCAATCCCAGGCGCAGCCTGAGCCAATGATCAGATTGCCATTGATGGTAATCGGCGCTCCTCCGTTTCCTTGTTGAACTTTGACAGCTCCCATCAAAGTCATGTTGCCGGCAATAGTCATGGGCGTAGGCCCAGCGGCACTGGAGAAGTTGTTAAAGTCTGCCCATGGGGAGCCATACGGCGCTAATGGGTTAACATAATTGGTTTGGACAAACACGAGATTGTAATAATTGCATTGCTTGGCACCGAAAGGGTTGGCTGAATAAATGACGGTGTTGTCGGGGGCCGTGGTAACTAAGGTTGTATGCGTATCAATCGCTGCATCTTCGGTCAAGTTTAGAGAGGAATTTGCCGCCATGGTTACCGTTCCAGAGTCGTAAATAAATTGAACCGTCACATTTGTATCCACAGTAACGTTGATGCCAAACGGGACATCCACATCGTCGGTTGCTCCCGGCACGGTTCCGCTGTCCCAAATAGTAACGTCGGACCAGTTACCGCTGTTGGTAGCAGTGATATCTGCCGCGCGGCTCATCGAAGCGAAAAGCACGATGGACAGGATGGTTAAAATCGCAAAGATTTGTTTTGTTTTCATTGGTTGGGTTGGTTGGGTTTGTCTGGTTGAAATTATTGAATTGAGCAATGGAAATGGGGAGCAAGTGGAATTAGGCATCAGACGGAATCAAATTATTAAATGTTGTTGCAGTGTTTGATTATAGGCATTGATGTAAAAACCAAGCGGTCAATCCCTGATAAATTTGTTTTACGCTGTGTCGCGATAATTTTGTCACTTTAACCGGCAACTAGCAAGCAACGCAACTGACCTTGCCGCTCCATTTCAAGTCCCGGTTGATTTACGGATGTGAACATGCATGAATTTACTCTGATTTACCGGTCCAGAGTAGTCGCATGAAATGGTGACAGGGCAAAAACAGGTGTTTCCCTGCCGACAGGCATCCTGACGAGGACGCTTGGTTCCGGCATCAGTTGCTCGTTGAGCTGGCCGACTTCCAGCGGGACCTGGAAAATCGGAGATTGCCTCTTGGCTGCCGCGTATGAACACTTCAGATCTCCTGCGGAAGAATATAATAAACAAAAAAGCCGCCCCGAAAGGCGGCTTGAAAAACCAATTGGAAACTTTTCCGTTGTTTATTTACGACGACGGAAGGCCAGAAGGCCAGCGGCACCCAAGCCAACCAACGCCAGCGTAGCCGGTTCAGGGACAGGCGACAGGACGAGACTGTTAAACGTAATATCATAATTCCCCGAAACATTAGCTGGATCTATTTGAAAGTTCATGCCGTTTATTATAGCGCCAGCTGCAACATTGGCTTGATTAGGGGCTTGAAGAGCGAAGGTATAACTATTTAAACCTGGGGTCGGAACGACATACCCAGTTCCATAGTAATCTACACCGCCCAGGCTATCACCAAGTGCAAACAAAACATTTACCCCACCAACTGCAATACCGGAGTTCCAAGTAAAGTCAAACGTGACCTGTGTATCGAGGAGGTTGAGTAGTGTCTGGTCGCCCAAAGGAATGGGGTAATACATTTGGCTAAACGAGCCGGTGCCGCCGGGTGCATTAAACTCCAAGCCGGTTGCGGTTGACGTAATCGTCGCAAGAGGAGTGGCCCATAAGCCGCCATATGACGGGCCAACAGCAGGAATATTTGACAAATAGGGGGTACCGGTGATGGGTTGCGCCTGCGCCGAGTTGACCATGACCAGACCACTTGCCACTGCAAGCACGGCCGCAAACCATTTTGAATGTTGTTTCATAAGTTTATTTTTTTGATTTTATTGATTTTATTGATGTTTAAGGTTCCGCCGATGAAAATCAAGGTCTGACGAACATTCCGACTTGGCACCCGAGATCTTTCCCAAGCGCAAACATATCTGATGAGCTTCTGAACAAGTTTTTCATTGGTCGTTTCAATGGGTTTCGCAATGACTTTAGCGCTGATGAACCTTTCACGGTAGTCGCATGAAGTGGTGACATGGCAAATTGGACGTAATTTCACGTAATTCACGTGATTCCGGTGTGGCGGATGGGTGAATCGCCTCCGACATCGCATTCTTTTCTTGGAAGCCGGGAACATTGATTGGGAGACGTGGGGGGGGGGGGGATTTCGTTCGCGCAAAAGAAGACCGGCTCGATTGCCATCATGCGATTCGACAAAGGAACTGCCGCCGTGCTGCGCCCGCTGCCTGCTTTCGGCCTGCTGTTTCCCTATCTTTGTTCATTTTCTCCATGTTTAGACGATAGCGAATTGCTTTGTTTTCGCAAGGATTGCAGGCCATTTTGGCCTGTCACCGTTTCATGCGACTATTGAGGTTTGGAACAAAGATGTTAAGTTAAAAGAGTCACCAGTTCCTATGTGCGCAGGCGTCGGATTTGGGCGCCGAAGAGCCATCAACTGGAAATGACATTGCAAAGAGAAATATTATGAATATTCTTAAAATGACGGCCGGGGTGGAACAGCTTGAAAGAGAAGAGTTGCCCAGCCAGCCCTTGGAGTTTCCCCAAAGCGGCGTCAAAGCCCGATCTTTGAAATCGGCTTTTACTTTGATCGAATTGCTGGTCGTCATTGCGATTATTGCCATTCTGGCGGCCCTGTTGCTTCCGGCTTTGAGCAAAGCAAAGGACCGCGCGTTGGCGATAGCCTGTTTGAGCAACACCAAACAAATCGGCCTTGGTTTTACCATGTATGCGGGTGATAACGGAGATTATTTTCCGGCGCCACCGCTATGGCGGACGGATGGTGCGACTTACAAAAATTCACATGGAAAGCTCGCTGGAACAGAATGGTTTTATGGCACTAGTTCAAGCACTTGGGTTCCAAATTCACCGGCTCCCATGATGGTGAATTATCTACAAAACAACCTGGTTTGGGTATGCCCCAAACGGCACCGAGGGCTGACTTATCCTAATGAACCCGGGGATTGGGATCCGAGCATAACTGGTTTTCTTTCCTATGGATTCAATGACCTTGGTGTTTTTGGTGCCGTAGATGCCAGCAGTGGTGCTATGCAGAATGCTAAACGATTCAAAGCCTCTTCAGTTTTGAGAGCATCAGACTTGGTAGCTCTTACTGATACCAGCGGCTCAATTAGCCCCGTCACCTCGGCATCTGCTGCCGCCTGGTTGGATTCTGTATGGTCGGGAATGTCTGGTTCTGGACAGCCGATAGCAAACGGCTACAACGACCGCCTTCAGACCGCTTACGCGAAACATAATAATCGTGTGAATGTCGTTTATGTGGATAATCATGCCGCACCCTCGTTACCAAGTGCTCTCACTTGGGGACAGTTTTATGGTGTTTTTGGCAAAGCCACTCTCCCAACTTCTTACTCCACTACAGTGCAAGCAGACGATTCTATCAGCAGTCCGGATCGTGATAGCCAGGAATGGTCCAGCGCGCCGGAATAACGCTGTGGCGTTTGCCGCAAATATGCCACACCAAACCATTTATTGGAGCCGGCTCAGTGTTTACGCCTGCCCGTCAATGCGGCGACTGTCGAATTGGGAACTTATATAACCCATAACCAGGGTGTTCACTTTATGAAAAATCGTTTCTCCCATCTCGTTGCTGTTGTTGTTGTTGCGCTCTCTTTTTCGATTGGCGTCCCCTGGCTGTCAGCAGCCCCGGCTGGGGAAAAGGCGCAAATCGAGAAAGTTGTTACTTCGCCCAATGATAAAATTTCACTGGTTTTTAGCCTGACCGACGGAATGCCCTCCTATGCGGTGAACTTCAAGGAACGGCCCGTTATTCTTTCCTCGGCGCTCGGGTTCGAGCTGAAGGGCGGTGCGATGAAGACGGGTTTCACGTTGCTCGATGCCCAGAGGTCGTCCAAGGATGAAACCTGGACCCAGCCCTGGGGTGAACAACGAGAGGTGCGCAACCACTATAATGAACTGGCGGTCACCTTGCAGCAGGCAGGCGATCAGGGGCGTAAATTGCGGGTTATATTTCGCGCGTTTGATGACGCCATCGCCTTCCGTTACGAATGGCCGGAACAGGCTGCGCTCAAGAATTTCGACATCATGGATGAACTGACGGAATTCGTCTTTCCTGCCGATCCCATGGCCTTGTGGCAGCCGACCTTTCGCCCGCAACATACCGAACAACTTTATGCCAAAACCCGGTTGAGCGAGTTGCTGCGGCAGACGCGACTTGAACACGGCGATGCAGTCGCGGGTGATAACCCGAAAAGGGACCCCGTGAAGGCGGTGACCACCCCGCTGATCATGCAGACCGACGATGGTGTGTTTCTGGTCATCCATGAGGCCGACCTGACTGACTACGCAGCCATGGAACTTCAACCCAGGGATAACAACACATTGAAATGCTATCTGGCACCGTGGTCGGACGGAGTCAGAGTCAAAGCCTCCGCGCCCTCGGCTTCTCCCTGGCGGTTCGTGATGATCAGCGACAAGCTGTCGGACATCGTCGAAGCGACGTCGGCGACCGCCCTCAATCTTAATCCTCCTTCGCGCATTGCCGACACTTCGTGGATCAAACCAGGCAAGTATGTGGGTATCTGGTGGGGGATGCACTTGGGCAAATATACCTGGCATCCGAGCAAGCCGGGGCAGGACAGTTCCGATGGCCTTGGCGCCACGACCAAAAACACCCGTGAATACATTGATTTCGCCGGCAAATATGGTTTCAGCGGAGTTTTGGTGGAAGGTTGGAATAAAGGTTGGGCCAAGGATTGGGTCGCGCATGCAGCAGAATTCAACTTTACCGAGCCGACCCCGGCGTTTGATCTGCCGGGGCTTGCCGCCTACGCCCATGAAAAAGGGGTGGACCTCATTTCCCATCACGAAACCGGATCGGTCATCACCAATTACGAGGCGCAGGTGGAAGCCGCTTTTGCCCAGTGCGAGCGCTTGGGCATTCACCATGTAAAATCCGGCTACGTCGGCATGGAGCCCCGCGTAAACCGCTATGACACCAAAGGCCAGTTGATTGGCGCGGAATATCTGGACGGTCAATACATGGTGCGTCACTACCGTAAGATCGCGATTTTGGCCGCCAAATATCATATCATGCTTGATGCGCATGAGCCCATCAAAGATACCGGCGAACAGCGCACCTGGCCGAATTTTATGTCCCGCGAAGGCGCCCGTGGCCAGGAATACAATGCTTGGGCTGCCGACGGAGGAAATCCGCCCAACCATGATGTCAATCTGGTCTTTACCCGTTTCTTGAGCGGCCCGTTTGACTTTACTCCGGGTGTAATTCAAGTCACCTACCCGCAATACAAAAAGAACAACCGGGTGAACACAACTGCGGCGAAACAACTCGCCATGTATGTCACCTTCTACAGCCCGCTCCAAATGGCCGCCGACCTGCCGGAGAACTATGGGAAATACCCCGATTTGTTTCAGTTCATTGTTGATGTTCCGGCCGATTGGGAAGAAACGCACATGCTCAACGGCGAGATTGGCGAATATGTCACCATGGCAAGAAAACAACGCGGGGACGAGGATTGGTTTATCGGCAGTATTACAAACGAAAAGAAGCGCGACTTTGATTTACCGCTCAAATTTTTGGCAAACAACAAGACCTACACTGCCGAAATCTATCGCGATGCTGATGACGCGGACTGGAAAACCAATCCTATTGCCTACAAAATAGAAAAACGACTGGTTACCCGCGATTCAATCTTGTCCCTTCATCTGGCACCCGGTGGAGGTGAGGCGATACGTCTGAAACCAGCAACCCAGAAAGAACAAGAAACGCTTAAAACAAAGGGTTGAAGCCTTAATACAGCGCCGGGGCGCAACCAAAAATCCGGGCACAAATAGAATCATTGGGTCAAATACTTGGCGACCGCCTCGGTGCGAGATTGGACGTGCAGTTTCCCGTAAATGCGCCGGAGATAAGTGCGGATGGTATCAATGCTGATGTCCAATTGGTCGGCAATCTGTTTGTAGGTAAGCCCCTTGGCCAGACAGTTCAAAACCATTTCTTCGCGGGGGGAGAGATGCACTTGTTTCTCGCCGGTTTGCTTCGACTTTTGAAATGAAGCCACTACTTTACGGGCAATGGAACTGGACATGGGCGAACCGCCGGCATGAACTTCCCGAATAGCCTGGAGGAGTTTGGTCGGGCTGCTGCGTTTTAACAGGTAGCCGCTGGCACCAGCCGCAAGGGCCTTGAAAATCTGATCCGTATCCTCATAGATGGTGAGCATTAAAATTTGCATCGCCGGCACCTCGGTCTTCAATCGCTCCACACATTCAATCCCGTTCATGCCTCCCAGATTGATGTCCATCAACACCACGTCCGGCTTGTCGCCGGGCAAACCTTTGAGCGCAGCCTCGGCACTGCTGTAGGCGCTAACACAGCGGAAGCCTGGTGATCCATTCACAAAAGTCGCAATGGATTGGCGCAACTCTTTTTTGTCATCAACAATGGAAACGGATATCATAATTTTTTTAAACGTCTTTTGCCAAAGAATTCAAAGAAATAACGAAGCTGATGTTTGTTCCCTGCCCGGGTGCGGACTCGATCGAGCAATGCCCGCCTATGTCAGCCAGGCGCTGCCGCATATTTCTCAGACCATCGCCGGACGCGGTTGTTGGTAACTCTGGCTTTGATTCGATGGCGGACGCATTGAAACCTTTGCCGTCGTCCGAGATGTTGATTTCAAATGCCGCGTTGCCAGAAACCATTGAAATCTTGGCGCGGGTTGCGCCCGAGTGTTTGAGGATGTTTGTGAGCGCTTCATGCGTGGCAAGGAACAAATGGTGGCGCATTTGGGAGGAGAGTGGATGCGACGGCAATTGCGCGGGAATGTCCAGTTCGCACTGGATGCTGGTCATCTGAAAATACTCCAGAGCATACTGTCCGATATAGGAGGCGACATGCTCCAGCGTGTCGTTTTGCGGATTGACCGCCCAGACAATTTCGTCCAGCGAATGAAGCACTTCCCGCGAAGCATCGGAAATGGAGGTGATTTGATCTTGCAATTCGTTTGGCAGGAGACCGCCTCGGCGCGCGTGTTCGCTCAAAAAGGAAATCCGGCACAGCTTGGCACCCATTTCGTCGTGCAAATCCTGGGCGATGCGGGTGCGCTCCCGTTCCAGCGCGTGCTCCTGTTCCAGATGTTTCAATCGCCGTTGAAGTTTCCTTTTCCCCACAATGCGAACGGTATTACCCACCGAAACCATGAAACTTAATCCTGCCAGCGTGATGAACCACCACGTTTGCCAAAAATGCCGCAACACGAGCAACTTTAACCCCGCTTTGCTGTCGGCCCAAACTCCGTCACGGTTGCACGCGCCGACGCGAAATTGATAGTTCCCGGCAGGCAGGTAGCTGTAAAAGGCCGTGCGCCGCGTCCCGGCATCCACCCAATCGGTATCCAGCCCCTCGAGCCGATAGCGAAAGCGTATCAACTCCGGTGCGTCAAAACTCAATCCGGTATAGCGAAATTCAACCCGGTGTTTGCCGGGGGTGATGCGTAGCGTTTCCAGTTGCGATACTCCATTTCCGAGCGGTCCATTCCGCCGCGCAGTTTTTGGATTTGAGACATGGAGCAGGGGATCTGGCACACCGTCCACGAGGACCTCCTCCAGCACCGTGTTGGGCATGAGCGTAGTGGTTGGTTGAACCCGAGGATTTACGACCGCCACGCCCTTCAAAGTTGAGAACCAGAGCAGACCCGATTTGGTTTTCAGGCCGGCCGGATAAAACCCACCAGTGCATTCCTCGGATAACATTCCCTCCGCCCGGCCAAAGAGTTGCGGATACACGGTGGAGATTTTGCCAGCTGCCAGTTCGTCCAGCCGGCGTTTGTTCACACAGGCGATGCCCCCGCGACTCCCCAGCCAAAGGCGGCCTGCATCATCTTCGAGAATTTGCGAAATATTATTATCTGGCAATCCTTCGCGTGTGGTAAAGTTGGCTATGCGCCCGTTGCGCCACCGGCTCAATCCTTCGTCGGCGGTGCCAATCCAAAGCGTGCCTTGGGCGTCGAGATAAAGCGTGCGAATCACATCGCTCAACAGCCCTTCACTCTTGTCAAGGTGATGCAAACTTCCATTTACAAGCTGATATAAACCGTTTCCATCAGTGCCAACCCACATTGAACCGTCCGTGTCCGGCACGATGGCGGTAATGGCATTGGTCTGGGAAAAATTCGTCTGCGCCAGCCATTTGTTTTCGTGCAGTTGCCAGATTTTTCCTTCGCGCGTTCCCATCCACAGCGCGCCTTCACGGTCTTCGGCCAATGAAATGATGTTCGGCTGCGCCGACTTGATCACTTTCACTTCGTCGGCAGCGGCGACGGGGTCCTTGTAAAGCAGCAAACTGTTCGTGGTCGCCACCCAACAGAAACCATCGCGCGTCACCAGCAGGGCGGTGATTTGCGAATCATGCGGCGATAAACCTGCGGTGGACAGACGGCTGAAACTTTTCCCATCCCAACGATAAAGGCCGTCGTTCGGTTTGCCCACCCAGACCACGCCGGGCGTAACTTCTGCCAGACCCTGCGCGGCGCCGAAACCAAGCCCTTCACTTTGACTTAGGGTAAAAAGGCTTTTGCGACGGAGACGGTTTAGTCCGGCATCTGTGCCCACCCACAGCCTTCCTTCGCGATCGGTCAATAACGATTCAATCAGATTGCCCGCAAGGCCACTGTCCGCAGGGATGGCAACAGATTTGCCTTCCTTGAATTGGAGCAATCCTCCTCCGGCCGAGCCTGCCCACACGGTTCCATCCGATTCTTCGGCCAGCGTGCTCACATGCGATTTGGCCTGGTTACGCGGAATTCGGTGGCGATGCCAGCGGTCGCCGTCATGACACAGCACGAAATCTTCGCCGGCGCCAATCCACATTCGCCCAATTTGATCCATCAACAAACAATGCGAATCTTTGAGCAGTTCTTCCATGGAATCTCCCATCAACGGGACAAACTGGTCGTTTACAAACTGAAAAACGCCCGCGCTCTTCACGCCAACCCACATCCGTCCCTGCCGGTCTTTGAACAGCGCCGTGATGCGCTGACCTTTGAATGTTTCTGCCGCATTCAACGGCAACAGTTGTCCGTTTTGCCACAACATCAGTCCGGCATCCGTGCCAACCCAAAGTCGTCCGGCGGCATCTTCTGCCAGCGCCGTGATGGAATTAGCCGGCAGTCCATCCCGCATCGTGAGCGTGGTGATTTGATTGTTTTGCC
Source organism: Verrucomicrobiota bacterium (assembly GCA_036803685.1). Taxonomy (GTDB): domain Bacteria; phylum Verrucomicrobiota; class Verrucomicrobiia; order Limisphaerales; family UBA11358; genus UBA11358. The sequence goes on from DAIRTX010000006.1 coordinate 72,035, forward strand.
AACAGCTCAAACCGCTGTCGGTGCTGCCAATCCAGAGTGCGTCGCGACTATCTTCGAACAGCGCGCTTACCGGGCCGCTTTTGATTCCTTCCTGAATCCCAAAAGCGACAAAGCGCAGGCCATCGAAGCGCGCCAGCCCGTCATCGCTTCCAATCCAGAGGTAACCATCATGGGTTTGCACCAAGGCACGGACGGGGCTTTGTGGCAGGCCCTGCTCCTTTTGCCAGGATTGAAAATTGAATGCCCGCGCACTGCCAGCGGCACCGGAGGTTGCCTCACTTATCCTGGCACTGCTCACATCCACAAAATCACTGAAGGAAGTCGCAATGGCCAGATCGCTGAATGCCCATCCGCCACCACCACCGGCATGACGCAGGCGGATTTCGTCAAAACTCGCATTGGCATTGAATCGCGTCGTCAAGCTTTCCGGTTGATAGGCTTCGTTTGCGCCCGGACCCAGGTCGGGATTTAACCAGACCGCAACCAAATCGTCTTCGCCGGGAACATATTGAATTTTGAAGATAATGGTGACGCCGAAACCGCGTCGTGGATATTGATACGAACCAGAAGCCCCGCCCGTGAAGGATTCGGGGTTTAAAGAATGAAGGTCAATATAACCAGCGAGGTTATTGGATTCACCGGTTTCATCCGCATGAAAAAAGGCGCTGTAAGCCCAGGCTTTCATGGCGTTGCCGATTCCTAGTCGCTCCGCATCCCCTTCAAACAGTTCGAACGCGGCGGAATATTCCTCTGTGTCCTTGTCTGACAACGGATCAACGTGGAATTTGAAATAAAGTGTGTCGTTGGCCGAGTCATCACGTTTCACAGCGCCGCCAAGAATATCGGTGCCCGCCCCGTTTTCATGAACCAGTGTTGTATCCGGGTCGTTCCACAAGATTACTGCACTGGCCGGAGTCACCAGCAACCAGGCCATCCACACCACCAGCAACCATGCCATTTTGCGCCAAGCTGTTCGGCTCAATGTAAAAAATTTCCACCTATTCAGCCCACATAGCGACAAGCCGCATAAGTAAGAAAATACCGAAAATCGGAACATGGCGGTGTTTTGTGATGGAATTATGAAACGAAAAACCTACAGACACAAGCAGCCAGTCTGTCACCACTTCATGCGACTGCCTTCCCGCAGCCAATACATTACTTTATTGGGAATTAACACAAAGCGTGATTTTAGAAGCATTCTCCTATTAGTGGTCCTCGCCCCGTTTCTATTCACTGTGCCGGAGGTCGCCCAGGGTGCCTTAAAACCGGTGATGGTTCATTATATGCCGTGGTTTGTCTCCAAGCCTTACAGCGGCTATTGGGGATGGCACTGGACGATGAATCATTTTAATCCTGACATAACCAATATAAATGGCGAACAGGAAATCGCCTCGTGGTATTACCCGTTGATCGGTCCATATGATTCAGCCGACCCGGCCGTGCTTGAATATCATGTGCTGCTCATGAAGCTGGGTGGGATTGACGGCGTGATTGTGGATTGGTATGGCCAGGATAATTATTATGATTACGGCATCAATAATCAGCGGACATTGGCTTTACTCAACTACACCCGCAAGGCAGGCCTGAAATTTTCCCTCTGTTACGAAGATGCAACAATCCAGGCGGAGATCAACGGCGGTACCATGAATGGCATTAGCGTCAATGCGGGTAATGCCATCGCGCATGCCCAACAAACCATGCTTTATGCCCAAACTAATTTTTTCACGGATGCAAGTTTTTTCCGCCTGAGCAACGCGCCGGTGCTTTTAAATTTCGGCCCGCAGTATTTTCATAATAGTTCCGATTGGACTTCCATTTTTTCCGTGCTGAATACGACAAATCAGCCGGCGTTCTTCACTGAAGACAATCGCTTATCACCAGTCGGCAAGGGAGCTTTTGACTGGCCACCGATGGGGTTGTCGGGCGGCGGCACGCTAACGAGCAATCAATTGCAAAACTACCTCGTCACCTTTGAGCAAACCGCTGGCGGCTGGCCCGGCTTTGTCAGCAGCGCCTTTCCACGATTCCATGATATTTATGCGCAGGCGGGTGTGGGTTCATCGTATGGCTACCTGGATGATGCAAACGGAAGCACGCTGACCAACACGTTGCGTCGCGCGCTGACTAATAATTCAGCGATTGTCCAGATCGTCACCTGGAATGACTTTGGCGAAGGGACAATTGTTGAGCCGACGCGGGAATACGGATATCGCGACTTGGGAATCATTCAGGATTTTCGCCGTCAATACTTGGACCCCAGTTTTCCCTATCACACAAATGACCTGGCGATGGCCTTTCGGTTTTACAATCTTCGCAAGCAGTATCGGAGCACCCCGGCCATCTCTGCGGAACTGAACCGCACCTTCACCAACCTAGTTTCCGGAGCGTTATCCACGGCAAACTTGCAATTGACGGGCATGGAATCCAACAAGCCGGTGATTTACAACCTCTCATACGACGGGGTTCAACTGCAATTTTTAATCGGCGGATATGTGGCGTCCATCGTGCGGGTTCAGATGTCAACCAATCTGACAACCTGGCAGACCGTCCAAACATTCGCTGCCAGCACTAATTTGTCGGTTTTCAGCACAGCGACCACCCAGGCCGTATGCAGGTTTTTCAAAGTCCAATAAATAGTGTAAAGTCTGTGGCCTGGCCCCGAAACAGCGGGCTGACTATTTCCGCCTTTGGCAACCGGCTTCCGGATCAACTCGCAGATTGGCTGCAATTTGTTTCCCGGAATTGTGTTGCGTACCGGATTTGATTAAAGTGCCAAAGCATGAAGCCGAGAAACATTTTGCTGCTGGCGGCGCTCTTATCTTTTATTTTGGCCGCACCCGGAGCCATCCGCGCCGCTTCAAAGGCCGTGATGGTTTATTATATGCCGTGGTTCACGGCCAAGCCTTACTGCGATGGTTGGGGCTGGCATTGGACGATGAATCATTTCAATCCCGACAGGGTGAATGCATCGGGGGAGCGACAGATTGCCTCATGGTATTATCCGTTGATCGGCCCGTATGATTCTTCTGACCCGGCGGTGCTCGAGTATCATGTATTGCTCATGAAGCTGGCCGGGGTTGATGGTGTGATCGTGGACTGGTATGGGTCGGCCAATTTCCTGGATTACGGCATCAACAATCAGGCGACGGTGAAGCTGTTTCAATTTACCCGCAAGGCGGCCCTGAAATTTTCCATCTGCTACGAAGACCAGACGATCCAGCACATGATTGACGGTAATTATCTCGCTGCGGGTGACGCCATCTTTCACGCCCAACAGGAAATGCTTTACCTGCAAACTAATTTTTTTTCTGATGCGAGTTATTTGCGGTTGAAGGGCCAGCCGGTGTTGTTAAATTTCGGCCCGCAACACTTCATGATGAGCACCAATTGGGAGGACATTTTCTCCGTGCTCGTGGCGACAAATCAACCGGCATTCTTCACCGAGGACAATCGCCTGCCCGTCAGCACGGGTGCATTCAGTTGGCCACCCATGTGGCTGAGCCAGGTGCCCGGCACCGGTGGCGTATTGTCCGGCGCAGCTTTGAAGAGTTATCTGGCCGATTTCGATCAAAAGGCCGGCAACTGGCCGGCCTTCATCAGCAGCGCCTTTCCGCGTTTTCATGACATTTATCAACGGGCCGGTGTGCGGAACTATTGGGGCTACCTTGGTGACCGTCACGGTGACACGTTGCGTGAAACCTTGAGCCGCGGCATGACCAACTCCTCGGCCATTGTTCAGGTCGTCACTTGGAATGACTTTGGCGAAGGCTCGATGGTCGAACCAACGCAGGAATACGGCTACCGGGATTTGGGGATTATTCAGGATTTTCGCCGACAATACTTGGAATCCG
>DAIRTX010000007.1:0-72753 GCA_036803685.1 Verrucomicrobiota bacterium
ATTCGGAAAATTTCTTCAGCGATTTGCCGTCGGGCGAAATGATTTCGCAGTTCACAGTCGCCTTGGCGGCGTTGGTCTGCGAATTGAGCAGACTGACTTCGACTTTGATTTCGGGACTGCCCTGCGGAATGTTCTTTTCAAATTTGCTCTGCACAAAAACGCCGTCCGGCGCGATGGCGACGGGCGCGGTTTTATCCAGCCAGACGTGGCGGTAAATGCCCGCGCCTTCGTAGAACCAGCCTTCGACTTTCGTCGCGTCCACGCGCACCGAGACGGTGTTCTGGCCACCGTAATGCACCACGTCCGTAATGTCCTCGCGGAACGGATAGTAGCCGCCTTCGTGATGCCGCATGCACCAGCCGTTGACCCACACCGTCGCGTCGCGGAACACGCCATCGAACGTCAGCCAGATGCGCTTGCCTTCGTCTTCCTTCCGTAAATCAAACGTGCGCCGATACCAGGCGATGCTGTTCGTCGGATACTTCACGCCCAGCGTCTTGAAACCGTGGCTGCCATCGGCGGCCCAATCGAAGGGCAATTCCACCGCCCAATCGTGCGGCAGATTGACGGTGCGCCAAAAAGAATCGGAAAACTTTTCCGACGCCGGCCCGGAACCGGTGCCGGAGTTCATCAAACTCAATGCATCCGGCCAATCGTCGCCGAGATGGAATTTCCAGTTCGCGTCGAGCGAAAGATGTTCGCGCGGCAATTCGGCGGCGGCGAGCGATGTAATCCACAACGCGGCACACGCGCCGAGGATGAGAGAGCGAATAGCTGGAATCGTTTTCATTTTCAAATCGTCTGTAAATAAATTGTCGCGGCAGGCCGCCGCGACATTAATTGGCAACTTATATTTTCTTCTACGAAGAGTCACGTTGAACGGGGCAAAATCCTGCCGGCAATTCCACGCCGTAACCGGCACACCTTAAAAACCTTCAGTCATAATGACACTTGCCGATGTTTGGCAGGATTTTTCCGAATGAAAAACCAAAGCTGGTCAGTGGCCGTCGGGAGTTTTCGGATTATACCACAATTCATTCGGCGCACTGCCTTTGGGAACGTTAGCCCAGTAATTAATATTGGCATAGAGTTCGCGAGCGGCGCTGCCATCCATCCTGCCCACTTGGGCGGCCGTGCCATGGCGCTGAGAAAACGACATCGGGCCGTGATAAAGATCGGCTCCTCCTTCAAGTGGATAGTTTGAAAAGTCGCTCCAAGCGCCACCCGAAATTTTTTCATTATTTTCCCATTGCAATATGTCGGTGGGTTGAAACTTGGATATTTTGAAAGGCGTTGAGACATCGAAATTGTTCTCTCCATAAGCCACAATGGCACCATTCCAAATGTAGCTGCTAATGAGCTCGCCCCGGCCTAAATATTGCGCATTGACCTCCATATCCTGGGGACAACGGAATATGGCTGGATTTTGGAGGTATTGATAAAGCTGGCTAGGCCCGGGCGGTGCGATGATCATGGGCGGTGTTATTTTAATGCCATTAAACCAACCTGTCTGATAGATAACGTGGTTCTGATAATTCGCCATGGTGTGGCTCGACATACATCCCGCTGGAATATTAGCGGCTACAATCCAACAGTCCGAGCCGTTATTCCAGCCAGGCGCTGGCAGGTTCTCTTTGTTGTCATTGCAATACATTGCTGTCGCCAGCATGGTTTGCTTGCAGTTATTGATGTCGGTAACAGCATAAGCCCGGCTTTTCGCCGCTGACAGCGCCGGCAACAGCATGGCCGCCAGAATGGCGATGATGGCGATGACCACCAGCAGTTCAATCAATGTGAAAGCACCGCGCTTCTTGGTATTTACAATAGTTGACATTTAATCTTTTTCGCTTTTTAAAGGAGCCGGCCGGGACCAAGACCGCCCCGGCCAGCTCGTGTTAATCATGTCAATTCATGTGCTTATTTTGCACCAGATTATTGTACCTTGACGCGGAAGAATTCCGCTTTATTCGTCACGCTGACTTGGAACGGTGACGCAGCACCGGCCACTGGCACCCATGGTCCGAGCAGATTGGTTGCGCTCAACAGAGTGCCGCTGGGCCAACTCAAGGTGAGAGTGCCGCCACTGCCGCCGCTGTAGGTATTTGTGAGCACGACCGTGTCAATGCTCACGGCCTGAATTTGAACCCCATTGAAGTCAGGTTCCCCATTGGCACTGCCGTCCGATTGGAGGCCAGTGGGTGTTTCATCTATCACAATCGCGCCGTGGGTCACGGCAACGTTCGCAAAGACCGCAGTGTTGTCGTCGGGGGCAAACATCCAGTCCTGCTGGAACACGTTGTTTATGGTAATCCCATTAACGGTGAACGCAGTGCCCCGGTTTGTGTCCTGGTAGGTTCCGGCCAAGCCGAACACCACCAAGTTGTATGTGCCGTTGGCCAGGTTGGTGATCACGAACTCCGTTTGCGTGTTGACAAAGCCATCCAGCAACTTCGTCAAGGGACTTGCCAGATTCGGCTGATACCAGTTTCCGGGATAATTCGTCGCATGGAAGCTAATTCCGCTGGAGGTGACGCCATCGTCGCGGAAGCTGGTTGTGTTGGCGACCTGCCCACCAGTTATAGCGTTCCAGAAGGTTCCGCTGCCCACGACTCCGGGGCCGCTATACGGGGTTGACGACATACCGTTGTTGCCGCCGCAGAAGGAGAAATTCACCGTCCAGAGACCGTTGACCGGAACTGGAGTGAGGTTAATCGTCGCAATGCTGCTGGTAACTGAACCGTAAGTATTGTTCAGCACGAGCCGGTAATCAAGCGCGTCGGCCATGGTGGTTTTGATGGTAAGGGTGCTGGAAGTGGCTCCAGACAGGTGGCTGTCATTTGCGAGATTATGGAAGACGCCGCCGGTGCCGCCCTGCCATTGATAACCCGGTGTCGGATAGCCCAAGCCATACGCTGTCAGAGAAACTGACTGCCCGGCAAAGGTGTTAGCCACGCTCGTTCTCGCGATCGTCACTGGATTCTGAGAGATTACCGGAGCCGAGCCGCCGCCTTGGGCCTCAAAGAAGAGGTTCAGCACCTGGCCATCAGTGAAGGCCGAATTAAAGACTGCCACTTCATCAATGGAACCATCGAATATGGTGCCAGTGCCCGTCGGATGCCCACCAATCCAAGTCGTTCCACTGCTGTTAAACGCTTCAAGACTGTTGGCTCTCGTATTAACTTTCTTCAAAACATTGGTCTTCGTGCCGTCGAAATAGCACAGATAGAGCGTGCCATTTGTGGGCGTGATTGTCAGTGCCACAAACGACCAAGTGTTGGTCGGCGGGAACAGGCCGGAATTGAAACCATTGTTGTTCCAAGTGTAACCCAGTTCAGCTTGCCCATAGGTGGGCGAGCTGACATTCGCGTCCGTGTTGCCACCAAAACCCAAACCGGCCGCAGACGTCGGTGTGGTGTTAAACAGCAATCCGGCACCAGTGTGTGTATCCAAGGTGGGATAGATCCAAGCGGTAATCGTCACGTTGGCGCTGCTCAGATTCAAGGGCGGAACAACCAGTGTCCCGTTGGCTGTGGCATTGGTGAAACTTGCGGCAGTATTGCCAGATTCAAACCCGACGAAAGCCGGGGATTGCGGGCCAACAATACCAACCTTCCCCACACCGACGCCGTAAGTGGCATTCAAGTTATGACCACTGGAGTCATAAGCCTGATAAGTGGCGGTGGCGGGATCAACCGCCTCGTTCAAGCGCCAATAAGCCACCGGGCCATTGGTAAAGACGTCATAGGCATAAGCCTGGCTCGGTGTGGGCGCAGCCGGATCAGCCTGCACTGTCAGCGTCACGGGGGTGCTGTTCGTGCTGCCAAAACTATTGGTGCCGACAAACTGATAGGTGCCGGCATCGGTCAATTGAATATTGGCCAGAGCCAAGTCATAGTTGGTGGTCACAGGCGATCCAATACCAACAAAGCCGCTGCCTTTATTTACTTGCCACACGTTGGTGATAGGCGTGCTTCCGGCAATGCCCGCATCAAAGGTTAATGAACCACCAACGAAAGTGTAAACGTTGGTCGGATTCGTATCGCGACTCACAACCGGCGCGACAGCCGGATAGACCGTGACCGATACCGGCGCAGAAGTCACCGTGCCATAGCTGTTGGCCACCACGCAATCAAGCACGAGCGTGTAGTTGGCAAGTATGTCAACCGGAACTTCATTGAGTGTCGCGCTCGTGGCACCGGGAATATTGGTCAAAGCGCCACCGCTGCCACCATCCGTTTGCCATTGATAGGAGGTTACCGGGGAGACGGGACTATAAGCCTGCTCCACCACCGCCAGCGGAGACGTGGCATACACGGGATTCGGCGTGGCAACCGGCTGCGAGGCTATGGGCGTATTCGGAGTGGCAACAATTTGGAAGCCAAAGATTTTGCCAGCCTGATAGCTGCCGTCAGGTTCCACGTTTTCGATCAGGATCGCGTCGTTGGTGAGGCCGTTGAAAACGATGTAATCTCCCGAACTGGTCGCGCCGGCAAGGCTGGTCGAGCTAGCGGGAACTTGCGAGAAGGTTCCGGTAAAAATGCCGTTGTCCTTACAATAAATACGGGGCGTCACGTCGCCGCCGACGGTCATATTCCACCACGAGGGATTGCCGCCGGTCACCGCTTGAATCCAATGTTCGCTGGTGCCATACCATCCGTGCCAGCCTTGGACGTAAAGCACGACGGAATAACCATTGGTCGCACCCTTCGCCGCCAGCCAGGCCTGAATGTTACCCACATATTCAGCCGGCTTCTGGTTGCCATTTGCGCCGTAGGTTGCGCCGGCCGTCCACGCACCGGGCGGGCCCCCAGCCCAGTCGGTGGAATCGAAGCCGTCCATCAATTTCGAGTTGGGCGAGCCATCGCTAATGTTTATATAAGCCCCGCTCGAATAAGTCGAAACAGAATCCCACTGCAGGTGCAATCCCGAATCGGCTCCCGAGGAATCCAAGATTCCGGATGAGACATCGCCATACCGGCCAAGGTTGTTCCAATTGGGTGTGACAAAGCCGGGAGCGCCAGCGCTTTCAACCGTAGCACCCGTCGGATCCATTGCCAAATTGGTCAAAGAAGTGTATTGCACGTTGTCAATGCCAGAGTTGTCTACCCCGATGAAATGCGCGCTGACCGAGACAGGCTGACCGGCGTGCAAGGCAACAGCACTGCCAATCAACGCCAAAGTTGTAGCGAAAAGAAGTTGTAGTTTTTTCATAGGGTTTGGATTATTTTCATAGGTGATTTTTGTTTTGGAATGCAAGCATCCGGCTCTCATTAGTCATTAGAGAACATTCCCGGCCCGTCGGCTAGAGCTCTGCGTTCACAGTGACAAGAAATCACGCGCGGCAGTCCGCTTCGCCAAACAATGGGAACTTGCACGTTGAGAGTATCGTCCAAGCCCGCTCGCGCGTCATGTCAGGAAAGGATATGACAGCAACCAACCCAGCGTTGGTATCCGGTCAGGCGCATTACGCTGGGAGCATCGGAACGCCTCATCTCCGCCTCAGGGGAAAAGTCTAACCAAGCAGCGAAGGCTACCGCGCCGCATGTCACAGATGAGCTGGGCGGTGGCCTGGCTCCTGCTCGTCCAAGGAAAAATGACTGAATTTGGCGACCGCCTGCGCACGCGAACGAACATGCAGTTTTTCGTAAGTGCGCCGGACGTAGGTATTCAACGTGCCGCGGCTAATGTTCAGCAAATCCACGATTTCCTTGTAGAGATAACCGCGCGCCAGCAATTCCAGCACTTCACGCTCGCGCTGGGATAGCTTGGCCGACTCCGGAACTTTGGCGTCCTCGCGGTGGAACGCTTGCACCACCCGGCGTGCGATGTTGCTGGTCATGGGCGAACCGCCAGCATGGACGTCCTTGATGGAAGCCAGCAATTCGCTGCGCGGCGTTTGCTTAAGCAAATATCCGGTCGCGCCCGCCGCCAGGGCGTCAAAAACGTGGTCCGCGTCTTCATAAACCGTCAGCATCAAAAACTGCGTCTCCGGCAGCAACGGTTTGAGCCGGCGCACGCCTTCAATGCCGCTCATGCCGGGCAAATTGATGTCCATCAAAACGACCGACGGTTTTTCCGCCGGCAAAGATTCCAGCGCGTGCTCGACGGTTCCGTGCTGGCCGACGCATTTGAAGCCGGGAGTACCCTCGAGCCATTCGGCCAGAATTTCACGCGCCAGCGCGTCGTCCTCAACGATGGAAACCTTGATGCACATTTTCTTCCACATCATACGCCGGGAAATTCTTTTGTATCGTCGTAATTATTTATGACACCGCCTTGCCGCGAAAAAATCACGCGCGCAACGGCACGGTGAAATTCACCGTCGTTCCTTTGCCGGGTTCGCTGGCAATTTCGCACACGCCGCCAATTTCCGCGAGCCGCTGTTTCATGTTGATCAAACCGTTGCCGCGCGCGATGCGATCCGGCTTTGGTGGAGCGTTGTCCGGCAAACCGCGAGAGTCAAAACCGCGTCCATTGTCCGCGACGAGTAAAATCAACTTTGACGATTCTTGTTTCAATTCCACGCGCACCTCATTTGCCGCCGCGTGTTTGACGATGTTGTGCAGCGCTTCTTTGAACGCGAGAAACAAATTGTGCCGGACTTCGGCAGTGACCGGCGTCGCCGGCAGGTGCAACGGGAGGTTGAGTCGGCACCGGATTTCCGCCACGCTCAAATATTCGTTGGCGAACCGGCTCAAATAACTCGCCAGGCTGTCCAGCCGGTCATGGCGCGGATTCACCGCCCAGACGATTTCATCCATCGCGCGGGTCAATTCGCGCGCGGTGGCAAAAATGCGATCGAGATTCTTTGTCATTAATTGCATTTCACCCCGATTTGACTGGCTGAGCATCACGATGCGCGTCAGGCTCGCGCCCAAATCATCGTGGATGTCCCTGGCAATGCGCGAGCGTTCGCGCTCAATGTCGCGCTGGCGCTCAACGCGTTCGAGCCTGCGCCGCATCCGCCGCCGCGTCTCAAACCACACCGCGCCGCCGGCCACCAACATTGTCGCCAGCCCGCCGAGAATACGGAACCACGTCGTCTGCCAGAAATACGGCAACACTTCAAACGACAGGCTCGCTCCGGTTTCATTCCACACACCGTCGTTGTTGCACGCAGTCACTTGGAACGAATAACTTCCAGGCGGGATGTAGTTGTAGGTGGCCACCCGCTTGGTGCCAACGTCCGCCCATGCGGTCTCAAAATTGTTCAACCGGCATTTGAACCGCACCTTTTCCGGCGCTACAAAGCTCAAGCCGGTGTATTCAAATTCGATGCGATGCCGGCCCGGCGGAACTTTCAGCGGCCTGACGTCGTTGCCGTCCGCGAAATTTTTGACATCCACGCGCATTTCCTCGATCCGCACCGGCGGCGGCAGCGGATTGATGCTGGCACCTGCCGGGTCCACCACGACGAGTCCCTTCGCCGTGGGAAACCACAGCCGCCCGTCCGCCGTTTTTCCGCCCGCCGACTGCAAGCCTTCTGAACATTCGAGCGTCGGCAGACCGTCGTTGATGCCATAAGTCAGGAATGGCGCCTCGTCCATTTCACCGTCGGCGCAACGGTTCAAATCGTTCTCGCTCGCGCGCAGGATGCCGCCGTAGGAACTCATCCAGAAAAATCCGCGCCCGTCCGATTCGATGTGGCCGATGACGCCGTTGGGCAAACCCTCCTCGCGGTTGACGACGGAAAATTTTCCGTTCTTGAACCGATTCAGGCCGCTGCCAAACGTGCCGATCCACAGCGCGCCGTCGTCCGCGAAATGCAGGCACTCGATGAAATCAGAGGACAAGCCGTTGGTTTTTTTGAACCGGCGGAAATTTCCATTTTCGCGGCGCACCAGGCCGCCGCCCGCCGTGCCGAACCACAGCGCGCCCGATTTGTCCTGCGCGATAGTGCGCACGTCCCCAAACGGTTCGCCGGCAATTTCGCTGAACCGCTCCAGTCTTCCGTTTTGATAACGCAACGGGCCCGCGGGGGTGCCGATCCAAAGGCCGTCGGACAGGAATAGAAGCGCCGGTATGGGCGGGCGAAAATTCTCCAGCCCCGGCGCGAAATCAAACGCCTCGTCCTTCTGTGCGAACAATCCCCCGCCCCAGGTGCCGGCCCAGATTTTTCCCGCGCCGTCCGCTGCAAGCGACCAAACGTAGGGATTGCGAATGCCCTGCGCCATATAGAAATTCGTCCAATCGCCGTTATGCAGGCGATACAAGCCCGCGCCTTCGGTGCCGATCCACAGCGCGCCGTCCGGCGCCGGCAGCACGGAGAGCACGGGACGGCCTTTCCATTTGTCCGGCGGCGAAATGGTTTCAAGGTTGCTCGGGCGGATGACCACCAGCCCGGCACCGGTGCCGCACCACAGGTTTTTTTCACGGTCTTCCCACAACGAAATCACCCAGTCGGAGGGTAATCCGTTTGTGTGATCAAGGTGCAACGCCGGCGTGTTCGTTTGATCGGTAAAAAACAGCCACAGACCGTCACCCGACGTGCCGCCCGCCAGCACGCCGGTGGAAGTTTCCGCGAGGTTCGCGACGATGTCCCATCCCCACGGCGCAGCCCCCAAATCAGCGGTCCATCTGCCGTCTTTCCATTTGCGGATGCCGCCGTTGCTGGCCACCCACAATCCGCCGTCGTGCGCGGCGCAGAAGCCCTGCACATAATCGTTCGTGGACAGTTCGGCGGTCAGCCGCCCGCCTTTGAGCGCGGACACCAAGCCTTCGCGCCCGACCCAGACCGCCCCGACCGGTCCGCGCACCAGAGACACGACTTTGGCGACGACGCCCGATGGCGGCGACAGAACCTTGCCATCGCGCACGCGGGCCAGTTCGCCCGCTTCGTTCATCAGCCAAACGTCGCCGGCATCGTCGGCGGTAATAGCATAGATTTTTCCGTCGTTCCAATTCGCGCGCACCGGCACGGAGGTGAAGCGTCCGTCCTTGCATTGCGAAACGTCGCCACTTTCCGTGCCGATCCACAGCGTCCCGTTGGTGGTTTCAAACAGACTCGTGATGCGGCTGCTGTGCAGTTCCGGCGTGTTGTTTTCATCGAAAACCGTGAAGCGAACGCCATCGAACCGCGCCAGTCCGTTGTAGGTGCCGACCCACAAGTAGCCGTCGCGCGTCTGCACCACGGCCGTGACCTTGTTTTGCGGCAGCCCTTGTTCCACCTGCCAGGTGCGCGTGAAATAATTCGGCGCGGCCGGCACAGAAGAAAATCCGGCGACAACCATTGCAAAAGTCAACGCGAACCAGCCAGGAAACTGTTTTTCGGTGGCGCGACGGGGCATCTGCTCATTTTGTCCGCCGTGCGGCAGAAGCCGCAAGCGAATTCACGCCCGCGCAGGCTCATTCATTTTGATGACAAGACGAAAGCGCCCGCATCAGCGACACTGAACAACACAATTGCCGCTAAACACATATTTATTCTGACATGATTGCATTGAACAAAATTGCCACTGCCGGCTTTTTCTGCCTTGCGGTTTTCTTCGCCGCCATCGATTTGTCAACTGCCGCCACCAACGAAACGGCCAGGCTGGTCTCGGCTGACTTGCGGCAACCGAACGGCCCGCTCGATACCATGTTCAAACGCTGCGTGGGCGCAGGCCGGGCGAACGAGGGATTGCGCGCCGACTGGCAGCGGCAACTGGCCTATGTCCATCGCGAGTGCGGGTTCCAATACATCCGCATGCACGGTTTGTTCACCGACGACATGGGCGTTTATCGCGATTCCAACGGCAAGCCGGAATACAACTGGCAATACATTGACGAACTTTACGATTTTCTCCACAGCGTCGGCATGAAGCCGTTTGTGGAGCTCGGCTTCATGCCGGGCGGACTTGCCAGCGGTTCCAAGACGATCTTCTGGTGGAAGGGTAACGTGACGCCGCCCCGCGACATGAACAAGTGGGCCGACCTCATCCGCGCCTTCACGCTCCATGTGCAGGAACGTTACGGCCACGACGAAGTGAAGACGTGGTATTTCGAGGTCTGGAACGAGCCGAATCTTACAGACGGTTTTTGGGCCGGTACGCAGCAACAGTATTTCGACCTCTACGCCGCGTCGGCGCGCGCCATCAAGAGCGTTTCGCCGGATTACAAAGTGGGCGGCCCGGGAACGGCAGGCTGCGGGTGGGTGCCGGAGTTCATTCATTTCTGCGACACGAACCACGCACCGGTGGATTTCGTTTCCACGCACACTTATGGTGTGGAGAGCGGTTACCTGGACGAGACCGCCACCCACGGCACGGCGCTTTCCCGCAACCCGAACTCCATTTTTGGCGAGGTGAAGTGGGTGCGCCAGATGATCGCTGACTCCGCGTTTCCCAAGCTGGAACTGCACTTCACCGAATGGAGCAGTTCCTACACGCCGGCCGATCCGTTTCACGACAGCTATCACAGCACGGCCTACATTTTGGACAAGCTCAAGAAATGCGGCGACGCCCCGCAATCCATGTCTTACTGGACGTTCACGGATATTTTCGAAGAATCCGGCCCGCGCTGGGAAGCGTTTCACGGCGGCTTTGGCCTGATGAATTATCAAGACATCAAAAAGCCGGCGTTCTATGCGTATCAATTCTTAAACCGGCTCGGCCCGACGGAATTGAAAAGCAGCGATCCGTCCTCGTGGATTTGCGCCGACAAAGACGGCGGTGTGCAGGCGTTGGTTTGGGATTTCACCAACACCTTCCCGGGCACGAACATGATCAACCAGGTCTTCTACAAACGCGATTTGCCGTCGCAGCCCAAAGGCAAAGTCACGCTCAACCTGTCGAACCTGCGCCAGGGAAATTACACCATGGAAACCTACAAGGTCGGCTACCGCGTCAACGATGCCTACGCGACCTACCGGGACTTGGGTGCGCCCAACCAACTCACCAAGGCGCAAGTCGCCGAAATCAAATCCAAAAACAGCGGCGCACCGCTGGAAGTCCGCACCGTGAAGATTGGCCGCGACGGGAAATTCGAGCAGCAGTTCGACCTCCGCGAAAACGATGCCCTGCTGGTCACGCTCAAGCCGCAGCGGTAAATGAATTGGGGTCACATCTTAACATTTAACAATTAACGTAAAGGAAATGTTAATTGTTAAGATGTGACCCTTATTTTCGCCACCGTCAATGGGCCGTCGAAGATGGTCAGGCTGATGACTTCCGTTTTGGCGACGTGCGGGCCGTGCCGGACGCCTTTGGGCGCGTAGAACAGCGTGCCGGCGGTGTAGGTCTTGTCGGACTCCTCCCATTCGCCGGAAAGCACGTAGGCCCATTCGTTGGCGTTGGGATGCGTGTGGGCCGGGATCGTACAGCCGGCCTTGAACTTGCGCAGCACCACGACCCCTCCGGTGCTTTCATTTTTGTGCAGCACCATCAGTTCGACATTTTCATAAGGGCCGGGCTGCCAGACTTTGTCTTTGGTCAATGCCACGTAGGGAAACATGCGTCCATCGAAGCGGATTGCGTCGGATTTGCAAGCGCGGAGTCAAAAAACCGCAAGGATTGTTCATTGCCAGCCGTTATTGATTTCATATTTGTCTGCTTTTTATCGCGCGAAACTGATTTGATTCTTCATCCTTAATTCTGCATTCTGCCTTGGTTGTGAACATTCCCGAACATCGCAAGGCGATTGACAGGTTGGACGCGCACATCGTGCGGCTGCTCAACGAGCGCACGAAGCACGTGCTCGCCATCGGCGACATGAAGCTCAAGGCCGGCGCGGAAATTTACGCGCCGCACCGCGAACGCGCCGTGTTGCAACGCATCTGCCAGTCGAACGAAGGGCCGGTAACCGACGACCAACTCTGCGCGATTTACCGCGAAATCATGTCCAGCGCGCTGGCGTTGGAAAAGACCATGTCCATTGCCTACCTCGGCCCGGAGGCGACGTTCACGCATCAGGCCGCCATCCGCCGTTTCGGTTCCAGTCTGCGCTACGTGTCGCAAAAGACCATTGCCGACGTGTTCACCGAGGTCAGCAAAAACCGCGCGGATTACGGCGTCGTGCCGGTCGAGAACACCACCGAAGGCGTCGTCACGCACACGCTCGACATGTTCGTGGACAGCGATTTGAAAATCGTTTCGCAAATTGTTTTGCCGATTCAGTATTGCCTGGCCGGCAATGGCCGGTTGCGGGATATCCGGCGATTGCATGTGCATCCGCAGGCGCTGGCGCAATGCCGGCAATGGGTGCAGCAGCATCTTCCCAAAGTCGAAATTTTTGAAACGTCATCGAACGCCCGTTCCGCTGAACTGGCCGCGAAAGGAAAAGTTAACGCCGCCGTCACCGGCATTCTGGCCGCCGAGAAATACGGCTTGAGCGTGCTGGAACAGGACATCCAGGACAACGCCGCCAACGCCACGCGCTTCCTTGTGCTGGGCCGCCAATGCAGTCCGCCCACGGGCGACGACCGCACGAGCCTGCTGGTCAGCGTCGCCGACAAGGCCGGCGCGTTGTATCAGGCGATTGCCGCGTTCCGCCGCCACAAAATCAACATGACCAAAATTGAATCGCGTCCCAGCAAACGGAAGGCGTGGGAATATTTCTTCTTCATCGATTGCGACGGCCACGTGCAGGACCGCAAGGTCGTCAAAGCCATCCAGCTTCTGGGCGAGTACTGCAACTTCGTCAAAGTCCTCGGCTCGTATCCAAACACGGAATAGTTTCAACCCCTCAAACGATGCGCGCAACTTGAGCCGGGCGTGAAGCTCGTGTAACTTCGGGTTGAAGAAAAAGACGTATGGTTCAAAGTTTCGGCAATGCTTTTGGAGGGAAGCCGTCGCGAAAGGGCGGGCCAGTCATTCCTAAAATTCCGTCCGGCATGGTTGCTCCGGCACAAAACCCGGCGGAACGCAGGCAGACCTACAGCAAGGTCTTCCGTTGGCGTCTGCCGGAGGGCCAGACACAGGAGCCGACCGCGGTTGAAGTCATCGGCACTTTCACCAACTGGCAGAAGGTGCCGCTGATGCGTGACGGCGTATTGGATGCCTGGCATGTCACGCTCCATCACCTTCATTGCGGTCGCATGCATCACTACATGCTGCTGGTGGATGGCAAGCCGGTTCGCGACAAGCATTGCGATGGGCTGGCCGTTCCTCATGGCCCGCAGGAAGAGCAATATCAGTTGATGACCGACCGGGGACCGCGCGTGTTGATGCTCTTTTCGCAGGCGAAATAGCTCCGGCGTCAGGCGCAAGTTGACCAAGGCAGAGCCGCATCCTATTTTTTGAACACCTCTCATTAGCACCCGGCTTCAGCCGGGTGGAGTCGGTCATCGTGGGTCTCTGACCCGTTTTAACGGGTTTTCCGCGGTTGAAGAAGCCGTTGAAACGGCTGGGCGCGGCTGTTCGGCGTCCACCCACCGGGCTGAAGCCCGGTGTGAATGAAATGCTCCGGAGACTGCTCAAAAGTGAGATGCCTCCAGGACAGGGGCACAGCTGACACCACCACCAACTCCCTCTCCCCGTCCCGCTCTGCGGGAGGAGAGGGCCGGGGAGAGGGGATTTGAATTTAGAAACAATTGACCTCCTCACCCCACCCCTCTCCTCCCTTGGGGGAGGAGAGGGAGAAAAATGGTGGTAGTGTCGAGATGTGCCCCTAGCACAGGTCCCGGTCATTTTTTGCTTTCCAAAAGTATAGGGATGGTGGTAGAATGGCACCATGGAGTTACAGGAGAACATGAATGAATTCTTCATTTGGGGGATTGACGATTCCCCTTATGGCCCTGTGGAACTGCCGGTTTTGATTGACTGGATCAGTGACGAACGCGTCCTGGCCGACACCTGGATCTTCGCGCGCCGCGACGGAAGCTGGCGGCGGGCGGCGGAAATTCCCGGACTGCAAGCGTATTTCAGTCAGACCATCATCCCGGATTCCGCCGCGTCTTCGGGTGCGGGCATCGCTCCCGGCTCGCTGCGGCGCATCAAAATCCTGTCCCAACTGAACGACGCACAGCTTGATCGCCTGGCTGAATTCATGGAACTGCACCAGGTGCCGCAATGGCTGGCGGTGGTGAAACAGGGTGATGCCGGCAACGGCATGTTCCTCATCCTTCAGGGGGAGTTGCGCGCGCGGGTGATGGTCGGTGACAAAGAAACGATTCTGGCCACGTTCAGCCCCGGAGATTTTTTCGGCGACATGTCGCTGTTTGATCACGGTCCGCGTTCGGCGGATGTCATTGCCAATGTGGACAGCACCGTGCTGAGAATCTCCGACGTTGCTTTTGACCGGCTCACCCGGGAAGCGCCCGCCCTCGCGACGCCCTTCCTGCAGGCCACGGCCCGGACCCTCGCCGCGCGGATTCGTGCTGACAATAAGCGCCTCGACCGGGTCACCCAGCAGTTTCGCGCCAGCGCCTGATTTCTATTTCAGCACCGCGACGGAGGGTTGTCCCTTTTGATCCGGGCTGTCCAGCGCAAGGGTGGTCTCTGACAAATGGAATTTGCCGGTGAGCTGGAGGTCGCGCGAGGAGCTGCCGACCAGGATTTTGTAGGCGCCCTTGTCGGCCACCCAGCCTTTTTTGTCCGGGTCATAATGGGCAAAGGCGTTCCGGTCGAGAATGACGGAGACTTTTTGTTTTTCCCCGGGTTGCAGCAATACTTTTTTGAGACCCTTCAGTTCCTTGAGCGGCCGCGGCAGGCTGGGGCTGGCTTCCTGCACATAAACCTGCGCCACTTCCGCGCCGGCGCGGCTGCCGGTGTTGGCGAGCTCGAATTCAACCGTCACGGGCGCGCCCAGCGCCTCCGGACCGGGAACGAGGTTGAGATTCGAATATTTGAACGTCGTGTAAGAAAGGCCGTGGCCAAACGGGAACAGCGGCTCGATTTTTTTCGTGTCGAACCAGCGGTAACCGACGAGGAGTCCTTCCTGGTAAATCTCCGTGCCGTTGGTGCCCGGATAGGCATGGAGCGCGTGCGCCGGCGAATCCGCCAGATGTTTCGGGAAGGTGCAGGGCAGTTTGCCCGAGGGATTCACGTCGCCGAACAGGACGTGCGCCAGCGCATTGCCGCCTTCCAAACCGGGATACCACGCGTAGAGCACGGTCGGCACTTTGGCGAGCCACGCATCCATCTCGACAGCCCCGCCGCCCATGAGCACAACGACGGTCTTGGGGTTGGCCTGCACGATTTTCTGGATCAATTCGTCCTGTCCCCCGGGCAGTTTGATGTCCTTGCGGTCCGCCCCTTCGGTGTCGTAACCGCCACGATGGTTCAAGCCGCCAACATAGATGACCACGTCGGCTGATTTGGCGGCGGCCACGGCATCGGCGATCAGATTGGAGGTGTTCAGGAGCGGCGGCGGTTCTTCAGTCTCCCGCCGGTCCGGTCGTCCCGAACCGCCCGGCGCATTGTAACCCTGGGCATAAATAAGCTTCACGCCACCGCCGAGCCGGTTGCTGATACCCTGTAACGCGGTGATTTCGTAAGGCGGTTTGACCATGGAGGAGCCGCCTCCGGTGGCGAACCGTGCCGTGCCATTGGCGCCGATGATCGCGACGGATTTGATCCGGGCCGGGTTCAGCGGAAGCAGGTTCTGATTCTTCAGCAGCACAAAGGATTCCTCCGCCACCTGGCGCGATGTTTCCTGGTGCGCCTTGGTGCTCAACGGACCTTGTGGCGCGGCGTTGGTGGCCGCCGGCACGGACGGATCGTGGATCAGGTTCAGTTTGAACATCACGTAAAGGTTGCGCCGGACCTTTTCGTCCACGGTGGACACGGGAAACTGGCCGGACTTCAATCCTTCCAGATAAGGCTTGGCCAGATAATTACTTTCGTAAGGCGGGCGCGTGCCCATTTCGATGTCCATGCCGTTGAGCGCGGCCAAATCGGTGTGATGCACGCCGCCCCAGTCGGACATGACTAAGCCTTTGAATCCCCATTCATCCTTGAGAATTTTGTTGAGCAGATAATCATTTTCACAACAGTGCTGGCCGCGGAACAGGTTGTAGGCGCCCATGAAGGTCAACACGCCCGCCTCCTGCACCGCCGCGTGAAACGCCGGCAGGTAAATCTCGCGCAACGTGCGCTCGTCCATCTCCACGTTGATCGAATTCCGCTGATATTCCTGGCTGTTCGCGGCGAAATGTTTGGCGCAGGAAGCGACGCCCTGGGCCTGTTCGCCCTGGATGTAATGGACGGCCATGCGCGAGGTCAGGAACGGGTCTTCGCCCATATACTCAAAATTTCGGCCGCACAAGGGGGTGCGTTGGATATTGAGTGCCGGTGCGAGCATGATGTGCTTGCCGCGCTGCACGGCTTCCTGGCCAATCGCCGCGCCGTAAGCCATGGCCAGGTCGGTGTTCCAGGTGGCCGCCAGACCCAGCGTCGCCGGCATGGCGGTCGAAAAATTATCAACGTTTGTATCCGACGACCGATCTTCTTGACGCACGCCTATGGGACCGTCGCTCATCTGTAATCCGGGAACGCCCAGACGGGGAACGCCGGCGACCGAGAAACGCGTATCGGCATGGACCAGCGAAACCTTTTCTTCGAGCGTGAGGCGGGAAAGCAAATCTCCGACACGGGCCTCGACTGGTTTGGTGCCGTCAAGATAAAGCGGGCGCTCCTGCGCGCCAGCGTTCCCGGAACCTGCCGCCAGAACCGAGAGGGCAAACAATGGTATGATGCGATGCTTGATTTTGGATATAAGTCTCATAATTTTTCCGCTGGTTCAATTTGTGTTAAATCAATCCGGTCACTGACCGCCGCGCCCCGCCGGACGCATGCCAAACGCGATTCATCCGCCGTTTCCACCGATTTTGTGACGGCGGTGAAACCACTGTAAAAAATTCCCGATTGCATTGCCAGTGAAAATAAATGGCACGTTGGCTGGAATTTCCACCCGATGAAACACGGTTGAAGCGGTCGTGCTCAAAGCCGTGCGCGCATCCGCGTGACGCGCTGTTTTGGTTGGTCGGGATTCCGCCGGTCAGGACCGGATCATGGTCAGCATCATCTTGAACCGCGTGAACGCCTTGAGCGCGTGCGGTTGGTGGGCGGGCATGAGGATCAGTTCGCCACCGGTCACGCGATGCGGCTGGCCGGAAATCCGAATTTCCACCTCGCCTTCAAGCACCTGCACCAGCGCATCAAACGGCGCCGTGTGTTCGCTCAACCCCTGGCCTTCGTCAAAGGCAAATATCGTCACCGTGCCGGTGGGTTTCTTGATCAGTTCGCGGCTCACGATGGCGCCGTCCTGGTAATTGACCAGTTCGGCGGCCTTGGCCACCTGCGCGCCGGTGAGTCCCTTGGTTTTCGTTTCCGTGTCCTGTTTCATAATTGCATTCAGTTTGGAGTTCCGCCTTCAGGCGGTTCAATACCATTTGCCTGCCCGCCGCTTAAAAGCGGAACTCCAAACAGCCGCCGGTTGCCGGGAGCGGTGCCCGGCGCTCCGGCGCGTGAGGATTCTCCGTTGATATGCCAGTCTGTTGCTGGCAACCTACGCCCTATGACGCATCTCGTCCATGCTCGTAAAGTCTTCGACATCGAGCTTGCTGCGCTCAAAGCCGTGCGGGCGCAGCTCGACAACTCGTTCGCCCGTGCAGTCGAGATGATTGTTGAGGCGGTGAAGCGACGAAGCAAGATCATCATTGTCGGCATCGGCAAATCCGGCAACGTCGGACAAAAAATTTCCGCCACGCTCACCAGCACCGGTTCGACGAGCGTCGTGCTCAACAGCGTGGACGCATTGCACGGCGACGTGGGCATCGTCAACGACGGCGACGTGATCCTGGCGTTGAGTTATTCCGGCGAGTCGGAGGAATTATTGAACCTGCTGCCCGCGCTGAAGCGGTTTTCGGTCAAAATCATTTCCGTCACCGGTGGTGTGAAGTCGTCACTCGCGCGGCACAGCGACATTGTGTTGAACGTTCGTGTGCCCCGGGAAGCCTGTCCGTTCAATCTTGCGCCCACGGCCAGCACGACGGCGATGCTCGTCATGGGCGACGCGCTGGCGATGGCCGTGTTGCAGGCGCGCGGTTTCAAGCAAAGTGATTTCGCCAAATATCATCCGTCCGGCGCGATTGGCCGCGCCATGCTGCTGCGTGTCGGCGACATCATGCGCACCGGCGATCGCAACGCCATCGCGCGCGAAGACCTGGTCGTAAAGGAAGCGCTGCTCGTGATGACGCGCGCCAAATCCGGCAGCCTGAGCATCGTCAACGCGCACGGCAAGCTCACGGGCGTGTTCACCGACGGCGACTTCCGCCGGCACATGGCCACGGACGAAAATCTGCTGAACCAGCCGCTGAAAAAAGTGATGACGCCAAAGCCGATTTGCATTCGTAATGATGCGCTGGCCGCCGAGGCGCTGAAAATATTCAACGAGCGGAACATTGATGATCTCATCGTCGTGAACGCGAAACGCGAGCCGGTGGGCCTGGTGGACTCGCAGGACCTGCCGAAGTTGAAAATCATGTAGCCGCGGACGTGAGTCCGCGCACTTTTTGACGCGAAGATCAGCGCCGACTGATGTCGGCGGCTACCTTTTTATTCCAGCCCGCTCGCCTTGCGCACGCGTTTCAAAAAATTGATCGTGGTAAATGCGAAGCACGAGCCGGTCGGTCTGGTGGATTCGCAAGACCTGCCGAAGCTCAAGATTATGTAGCAGTCCCGCAAAGTGGGATGAGTCCGCTCATTCTTTAGTCAGGGTCGGCTCACGCCGGCTGCTACGTCGCAAACTTCAAATAAATCACCTTCAGATATTCCGCTTCCTTGAAGCCGGCCGGATGATCCGGCGGATGCCGCAAAGTTTTCAGTTCCGCGAATTTTCTCCCCGACTTCGCCGCCGCGCGCCGGACGACTTCAAAGAATTCCTTCGCCGGGACGTGCGCGGAACACGAACCGGCCACCAAAATTCCGTCGGGCGCGAGCCGTGCGGTGCCCAACGTTGCCAGCCGTTCATAAGCGCGCAGGGCGCCCTCACGCTCCGTTGCGCGCTTGGCGAGCGACGGCGGATCAAGCACCACCAAATCAAACTTCGCCGTGCTGGCTGCCAGCCAGTCAAACGCATCACCCTGCGCGGTGTCGTGATGACACGCGGCCACGCCGGGGAAATTTTTGTTCAGCGCGAAGTTGCGTTGGGCGGCGGCCAGCGCGTGCGCGCTGATGTCGAGGTCCGTCACCGCCGCGGCCCCGCCGCGCGCCGCGTAAACCGAGAAACCGCCGGAAAAACTGAACGCATTCAGCACGCGACGACCCCGCGCCAGTGTTTCCACCTCGCGGCGATTCTCGCGTTGGTCGAGGAAGAAGCCGGTCTTCTGCCCGCGCAAAACGTCGGCCTCGAAGCGCAGGCCGCTTTCCTGAAAAATAATTGGAGCGCCGAACTCCGGTTCGGCTCGTTGCGAGAAAATGACTTTCCCATCGCATTGCTGGAATTGTTTTTCCGCGACCGACTGGATGTTACGGCTCAAACGGAGAACGACGCGTTCGCCCGACACATTTTCCTTGAGCAGCACGAGCGTTTCGTCCAGTCGCGGCAGCCACGCCGCCGTGTAAAGTTTCAGCACCAGCGTCGTGTCGTAGCGATCCAGTACGAGGCCGGGCCAGCCGTCGCTTTCGCCGTGGATGAGACGGTAACCGGTGGTCTGCGCGTCGAAAAGGCCGCGTCGGCGGGCGAGGGATTGCTCCAGCCGTGCCTGCCACCACGCGCGATCAATTGTCTGCGGTTTGCCCGCGTGCAAAATCCGCACGCGAATCGGCGAATCAGGATCGAACAGACCCACGGCGAGGAAACGGTCCTTGCGGTCGTAAATCACCGCCAATTCGCCGGTTTGCCCGGCGTGATTCGAATCCAGGATGCTGTCGGAAAAAACCCACGGATGGCCGGAGCGCACCGCCGATTCCGCCGCCGCGGTGATCCGCAGCCGCAAGCGGGTTGCCGCTGATTGGTTTGCGGCGGCGTCATGGGCGCGAGGCGAATTTTTCATCAGCTATTTGTAACTTGAGCCTGACGGATGCGAATGGAGCGCGGCTGTGTTTGAAAGACCAGCCGCAGCGCGTGGCATTGCGTGAGTGCTGCGACTGGTGCTTTGCACACAGTCGCGCTCCGGCACGAATCACTCCAGCCCGCTCGCCTTCCGCGCGCGCTTCAAAACGGTTTGCGCCAGCTTGCGAGCCTTGGTTGCACCATCGGCAAGAACTTTGTTCACGTAATCCAGGTTTGCGGCCAACTCCGCGCGTTTCTTCCGCGCGTCGGTAAAATAATTCCAGTAGTTTTCGAACAACGCCTTCTTCAAGTCGCCGTAGCCGAGGCCGCCGGCGCGCAGGCGGTTTTCAAAATCCTTGGCCACCTCCGCCGGTGCGACGAGCTTGAGCAGTTGGATGGCGAGGTTTTTGTCGGCGTCGGGCTTGGGTTCCGCCGGGGTGCGGCTGTCCATGACGATGCCCATGATTTTTTTGCGCGCCGCCTTTTCGTCGCCGAAAATTTCAATCGTGTTCCCATAGCTCTTGCTCATCTTCTGGCCGTCCGTGCCGGGCACCACGGCGACCTCGTCGCGGATTTGCGGTTCGGGAATCACGAACGTCTGGCCGTATTGCTCGTTGAACTTGATGGCGATGTCGCGCGTCATCTCGACGTGCTGTTTCTGGTCGCGACCGACCGGAACCACGTTCGAGTCGTAAATCAAAATGTCCGCGGCCATGAGCACCGGATAAGCGAACAGGCCGTGGCTCGCCGCGATGCCCTTCGCAACCTTGTCTTTGTAGCTGTGCGCGCGTTCGAGCAGGCCCATCGGCGTGACGGTGGAAAGCAGCCAGGTGAGTTCGGTGACTTCCGGCACATCGGATTGTTTGAAGAAAACGGTCTTCTTCGGATCGAGACCGCACGCGAGAAAATCCAGCGCCACGTCGAGCGTGTTTTTGCGCCGCTCCGCCGGGTCGGACAGCGACGTCATCGAATGATAGTTGGCAATGAAGTAAAACGCCTCGCCCTTTTCCTGCAACTCAATGGCGGGTTTCATCATCCCGAAATAATTTCCGAGGTGCAGTGCGCCGCTGGGCTGGATGCCTGACAAAATTCGCATGACCGGATTTTAATAAAAAAATCCCGGAAGTAGAAAGCGCGAACTGAAAACAAAAACGAGCCGGCCTACGGCGAGGAGATTTGCAAACGATAAAACTTTTGCGGCCGGTTCGCATCGTTGTCAGTGACACTGACCTGGTTGCCGTTGGTTTGCCAGCCAGCCAGCGTGACGGGCGGTGCCCAAACACCGCCAGCCAGATTGGTGTTGGACAGCAAGCTGTAGCTGTTGCCGCCAACCACCGGTGAATAGGTCAGTTGAAGGACATTATTCGTTACCAAGGCAGCCAATGTGACCGGCGCACTGACAACCGGATTGGCGGCGATCCACTGGACGAGCGCGGCATATTTCGGTGCCTGGTTGGTCGGCTGATCCTGATATTCAAGCGAACCCCAGAAGCCCCACTTGCTCCAGGAACTGCAATAGGAAAAGTTGTTGAACAGGCTCACGCCTTGCGCCTTGAGCAGGTTGAGATATTCCGTGTAACGGTCGAACATCCGGGGATCGCGGTTGGCGGCGGTCAGGATGGCGGTGAGGTTCGTGTCATTTTCCGCGCCATAGATGCCTTGGAACGTCTGGCCGCCTTCATAACAAACGAGCGACCAGCCGTGGGCGTCGGCAATCGCCTTTTGCGCGCTCACCTGGGATTGCTGGGCGGCGATGGATTGCACCGCTAGATTTGTGAGCACAAAATCCACGGTCGGATAAGGCGCGTTCGGCGGCAAATCAGACGGCGTGAAGGCCTGGCCGAAATACGGCGCGATGGCCAGCGCATCTGGCATGACCGCCGTGGGGTTTATGTTGGTGTCGAGCAATCCGGCCAGCCGCATGTCCGTGACGCCGGTGTTGGCGGATTGCGTGGACAACACTTTGACGAGCCGCGAATTCGCGGCGCTGCCAAACGCCTGCGAGAAAATATTCCAGATTTGCGCCGAGCGCAGCGCGACGTATTTCTGCCCGGCCGTGTATGCATTGGGATCGAGATTGCGATTCACGCCCTGCGTTTGAACATACGCCGTCTGCGCGAACTGGCCGTTCCAGGTTTCATTCGAGTATTCAATGTAAATTTTCAAATAGGGAATCAGATTGTCGCGCAGCAGTTGCGCCGTCTGCTGGACATAATTGTCATCGGCCAGATGCGGAATGCAGATCCACGCGTCTTTTTGCAGCGTATTGCAGAGTTGAATCATGTGCTCGAGCGCGACGCCGTAGGGATTAGCCTGAGTGTAATAACCGGGCGTGGTGCGATTTGTCCACGAGACCAGCGGCGAGCCGTTCATCGCGCCCCAATCCATGAAACGCAGGCAACGGAATGGTTGCAACCGCTGGAGAAACTGCGGGTGAAACGGCTGCGTCGCGTAAGTCGCCAGATGATTCGTCAGCACGAGATGAATGTTCCGCAAATAATCGTTGGCCGCCGAGCCGTGGATTTCCAGCCACGCCGAGGAATTGGTGGCAGTGACGGTGAACGAAAAAGTTTGCACGCCGCCGGTGGCCGTCAGGTTCGCCGTCGAACCGGGCGACCAGCCGAAAAGCAAGTTGCCCGTGCCCTGGTAAATCAGATTGTAAGTGCCCGGCTCGTCCAGATTGACAAGGATGGTATGCACCATCTGATTGGTGCCGTTGACCGTGAATGGCACACCGGTTGGCCAGCCATTCGTGTCCACGGGAATCAGCGAACTGTAGCCGGAATCCCATGCACCGGAACCGTCGAGGTTGCGCGTCATCCAGGTGCGGGTTCGCTTGAACACATCCGCAAACGGCCACGCTGTGGACCAATCCACCACGCCATCCAGATTATTGCCGACGGCCATGGACGCGGGCGGATTGTAGGTGGCGCTGGTGACCGGACTGTCGGCCATGCCGGCTTTATAGGCGATGGCGTTGACCGTGAGCGGCCGCGTGAGGCTGGGTGACAATGGCCCGCTGTAAACGGTGCCGGTTGTCGAATTTGGATGAATCCCATCCAGCGTGTAACGGATGGCTGCACCCGCCGTGGTTGTGCTAATCGAGATCAACTGTCCATTCGTCAGCGGGCCGCCGGTTGGATTGAATACCGGCGGGGCCACTTGGTTCAAACCGCCGGAAACGGACAGGCTGTTGAAATACGCTGTTTTGTTGGGAAGATTTGCATTGTTAGCGCCATCCACAAAAAAGGCCACCGCGCTGATGTTTCCCGTGAACACCAGGTTGGACAAACCCGCCGAGTTGACGCCGGAAACCACGGTCAGGCTGATGGTGTTGGTGCCAGTGAGGGTAAAAGCCACTTGCAGGCTTGTGCCGTTTGTGGCCCACGGGGCACTCGCGCCCGGCCCCCAGACATTGTTGGTGGCCACGCCCAGATAACCGCCATTCAGCAGCGCAATGATGACGGGATTGTTGCCGGAATCCAGCAGCCGGATCTGCGAATTGGCGGCGTTCGTGCCGGGCAAAGTCCAGGCGGCCCGCACCATTTGTCCGGCGGCGAGATTCCCGCCGGCGAACGGACGGATCGCGCTGGTGCCGTATTCAGCCGTCACCGCCCAGGATTGGTTGCTCACGTCAATTCCCGGCGAAATGCCAATGTTGTATTGGCTCGAATCCCTGTCAAAACTCCAGACACCAAAACCCGTGCCGCCATTGCAGCCCGGCAGCCAGCCACCGGTGTAAGCCGGATCGGCGGCGTTATCAGCGGCATTGTAAGCTGCCTGGACTGCCGCAACGAACAGCATCGAAGCAAGGAAAACGAAAAAAACTTTTAATTTGCTCTTCACGGCGGAAATTTTTGCTGAACGATTGAATTCTTCCATGCCTTTCTCCGAAGCACAAGCGCGCAGGAAGCGTTGCGGTCAAATTGATTTGAGCGTTCCCGTATTGACTTCCCACCGCTGCAAATCCTTTCCCAGTTCGCTTGGCCAGTTTTCCTCGGTGGCGGTCATGAACACCTGGCCGCTGGTCTTGCGCGCCTGCTCCAGCAACGGCAGAAAACCGCTGCGACGTTTCACGTCCAGTTCGCCCATCACGTCGTCAATCAGCAGCACCGGCGCGGAGCCGTGAATGCCGGTGAGATATTCCGCCTGCGCCATTTTCAGCGCGATGGCCAGCGTGCGCTTCTGGCCTTCGCTGCCGAACTGCGCGGCGGATTTTTCGTTGAGCAGCAATTGCAAATCGTCGCGATGCGGCCCGACGAGCGTGGAGTGATACGTCCGTTCCCGGTTGCGCGATTGCGCGAGTTCGACGGCAAAATCCTTTTTGACGCTCGGCTGATATTCGATGCGCAATTCCTCGGCATCGTTGGAGATGCGGCGATACGCCAGCCGCGCGAGCGGTGAAAATTTCGGCGCCAGTTCGGTTCTCATGCGGATGAGTTGATTGCCAAGCTCGACAAGCTCGTGCGAAAAGCTGTCCAACGTGGATTCGTCGGTCCCGCCCTGGCGGGAGTGCTTGAGCAGCGCGTTGCGGGCGCGGACGGTATGCATGTAACGCTGGAGCAACGGCAAATACGCCGGCTGGGTTTGTGCGAGCAGCAAATCGAGAAAACGGCGGCGGGCGCGCGCGGCGCCCTTGACCAGATGCAAATCCTCGGTGCAAAACACCACTGCGCGCAGCGTGCCGAGATAATCGCCGAGGCGTTTAACCGGTTGGCCATCCAGCGCCAGTTTGCGTTCGCGCGCCGACCAGTAGATTTTGATTTCTCGTGAGCCTTGGCTGGTGAGGATTTTTATCTCCCTCTCCCCGCCCAAGCGGGGAGAGGGCTGGGGTGAGGGGTTTTGAGCTTGAGAAATTTTGGCCTCCTCTCCCCGCCCCTCTCCTCCCTTGGGGGAGGCGAGGGAGAGAGTCGGAATTGCCCCGCCGACCACAGCACCGCCGACGAAATAACCCTTCTGGCCGTGCCGGATCATCTGGGCACCGCCGACGCCGCGGAACGAGCGCAGCGTGGCCATGAGATAAACCGCTTCGAGGATGTTTGTCTTGCCCTGCGCGTTGTCGCCGAGCAGGAGATGGAAGCCCGATGCAAAGTCGGCGTCCAACCGCGTGTAATTGCGGAAGTCCCGGAGTCGCAAATGGGCCAGATGCACGCGGAGAAAATGTATTGGAAAAGAAATCGCGGCGAGTTTTTTCGCGTCAGTCGCAACGAGCCGACGAGTTTGAAAATGGTGTGGATTAGAATTAACCGATCCTATTTTTTGAGATGGAAAGGTATTTTATCCTCTGAAACCCATCCTTGTTGCAAATCATAAACATAGCTATGCAAACCAAGAAGAATTTGATTTTCCTTTAAGCTGGCCAATCGTTGGCGCTCCAATTCAACGATGTTTGGCAAATTACTTTGTATTTCTTCAATGGCTTTTGTGATTTGATCTTCTGAAAGTTCGGCTGGCAAGATACAACGCATCGCCCAACGCCGTTTAACAGTTTCTTCAATCTGTAAGCTTATACAAAGAGGGGGGAGGGCGTTGCCAACCGAAGACGAATCAGCCCCGTTATTTATTTTTTCCAAGTCATCACGATTGTAGGCTCTAACCGGAGCATTGCATATTTTTGAATAAACCGCGTGAAGAACTTTCTTAAATTGTCCCGCCGAATCTTTTCCAAGCTCTTTTAGGAATCCATCCACGAACGACTTTCCAATCCAAATTGCCACAAGTGGAGGCAACGCCCACCAAATTGCGTTGGAGATTCCATCCTTCTGTTCTCTGGATTCGGTATTCGTTCCAAGTGATTGGAAATATTGTTCAACATCACGAATCACCGCAGCATCAATTCGTTTATTATAGGCGATTTTGATCATGAAATATACCCTGTAAATAGATCACAAGCGGATATGCAGCAAGCTTCAACGTTCTTACCAATCTAAATCGTCAGCCGCCGCCTGATTTCTTTCAAACCGCGCCTTCACTTCCTCTTTTTTGAAGCGGAATTTTCAGCGCCGGAGGCGCGGAAGAAAATAGCCCACGGCGGCAGCCGTGGGTTCGTTCGTCAAAACGCCCAAAGCCCCGGCAGGGGCGACAGATCCAAGCGATGATGGAGATTCTTCTTTCGCCCCGTCCGGGGCTTGAATCCATCCCGCATTTTTCCCACGGTTTCACCGTGGCCTATTGTCTGTCGCGCCTCCAGCGCTAAATCGCCAGCCGCAGCTTCTTGATTCCACGCTTTCATTTGGGCGTCGGAAAATGTTTTCATCTGTCCATGACGCCGTGCGTGATTTTTGAGGATGAGCATCTGCTGGTGGTTAACAAGCCCGCCGGTTGGAACACGCACGCGCCCGGCCCGTACGCGGGCGAGGGCATTTACGACTGGCTGCGGCATCGCGAACCGCGCTGGGCCACGCTCGCCATCCTGCACCGGCTCGACAAGGAAACCAGCGGCGTGATGGTCTTCGGCAAAACGCCGTCCGCCAACCGCTCGCTCACGGCGCAATTCACGGAACGCCGCGTCCGTAAAAAATATCTCCTGCTCACCGACCGGCCGGTGCCGCAAAGCGGGTTCATCGTCAAAACCGCGCTGGTGCGTGTCGGCGAAAAATACGCGAGCCGTCCGCCGCACGCGGGCGCAGAAATCGCGGAAACGCGGTTTGGAGTTCCGGCTTTAGCCGGTGCGGACCGCCTGAAGGCGGGACTCCAAACGGTCGAAGCCGAACCGCTGACAGGAAAAACACACCAGATTCGCGTCCACGCGGCGGAGAGCGGGTTTCCGGTTCTCGGCGACACGCTGTACGGCGGCACACCGGCGGCGCGGGTGTTTTTGCACGCGGCGGAAATTTCCTTCACCCATCCGGCGACGGGCAAGCCGGTGACGTTTCACGCACCCGCGAATTTTGACGCCGATCCGCGCGTTGCCCTGCGCGCCGCTTTGATTGACCCGCTGGAAACGGACGCTTTCCGCGTAGTTCACGGCGCGAGCGACGGCTGGGCGGGGTGGTATGTCGAGCGGTTGGGAAAATTCCTGCTTTCGCAGTCCGAACAACCGCTGCGCGCCGAACAACGTGAAGAACTGGCGCGGCTCGCAAAAATATTCTCTGCGGGCGGGGCGTATCACAAAATCCTTTCGCGGCAGGTGCGGCGCGCGACCGCGACCGAGGCGTCGCCGCAGCCGGTATGGGGCGAAGCCGCGCCGGAGCGGTTTGAGATTTGCGAGAACGGCGTCCGTTTTGAGCTGGGTTTCAACGAAGGCTACTCGACTGGGTTGTTTCTGGACCAACGCGACAATCGGCGGCGATTTTTGACCGGCCACATCGCGGCAGATTTTCCGTCTCCCGAACTCCGAACTCCGAACTCCGAACTCCTGAATGTCTTTGCCTACACCTGCGGCTTCTCAGTTTGCGCGGCGCGGGCGGGTGCGAAAACGACGAGCCTCGATCTCTCGAAAAAATATCTCGAATGGGGGCGGCGCAACTTCACGTTGAACGGCCTCGACCCGGCGGCGCACGATTTCATTTACGGCGACGCGTTCGACTGGCTGCGGCGGCTGGCGAAGAAAGGGCGCGCGTTCGACGCGGTGGCGCTCGACCCGCCGACGTTTTCGCAATCGAAGGAACACGGCGTTTTTCGCGCGGAAAAGGATTTTGGGAAACTGGTGGCGGCCGCGCTGCCGCTGGTCAAGCCGGGCGGGGTTTTGTTCGCCTCGACAAACGCGACGGGCTGGCCGCCGGAGAAATTTCTCGCGGACGTGGAAAAGGCAATTCATGCATCCCGGCGGAAAATTTTGCAGCGGCATTATATCCCGCAACCGCCGGATTTCCCCATCAGCCGCGCCGAGCCGGCGTACTTGAAAACGGTGTGGTTGAGGATCGGGTAGCCTTCGGGCCGGCGTCCGCTTTCAATGCGCCCTGCGTCTTTGCGTGAGAATCCCGGGAATTCACCGGGTTGAGTTTACGAACAACGCCTCGTGCAGACCGGGCATGGGCTGGTTGTTTTTCTTGTCCCAGTAACGGAAGGCCGCACTCCAGTCCCACATCGCCCAGCCGAGTTTTTGCCCGTCGAGCGCGTGTCGGAACGCGGCGGTAAACCGGGCGCGCGATTGCGGATCGGCGGTGGTGTAGCCGCCAAACTCACCCACATGTCCCGGACGGCCATAGTAACCAGCACAGGATGTGGGTGGCCCGGGTGCCTGCTCGCGAAGACTTTCGGAGTTGAGGCGTTCGGATGAATATATGAGAGGAAGCGCCTGCTGTTGTTGCGAGGCCTTGAACTCCAGGAAGCGGTTACGGAACAATTTTCCGCTTTCCTTGCCTCTCGGTACGAAGCCGGCACGCTTTTTAAGAATGGTTTAAAGGCTTGTCAGCCAACATCATAAAAAGCTTGCACTAATTCCATTAGTTATCTAAAATCATTTCATTAGTTCACTTGAAGAAAAGTGCTCGAAGAAAAGTGCCTATGAAAAAAATAAATTGTACGATTCGGTTTTCGTCCTTTTCCCCAATTGTTCCATCCTTGATCAGAATTGTTGCGGTGTGTGCGGGTCTGCTTTCCGATCCCATGCACGCCGCGATATTGACCTGGTCGGGTGGCGGCGGGGCCAATGCCTATTGGAACAACAGCGCCAACTGGGGTGGCGCTGGAATTCCCGGTAACGGAGACACGATCGTTTTCCAAGGCTCGGCAACGAACAATATGGTGAACACCAACAACATTGCCAACCTTACCTTGAAACAGATCCGTTTCATTGGCAACATTGAACCCGGTGGCTCGTTTGACCTTCGCGGCAACGCCTTCACCCTGACCAACAGCATCGTGGCCACGAACACCGCCGGGGCCAACACGATTGAAAACAACATCACCCTGGCCACAGCCAATGTCCTGATAGTTGTCAGCAACGGCATCAGTTTAACTTTGGAAGGCACCCTCAGCGGTTCCGTGGGTGTGAACAAGGCTGGTTTGGGCACGTTAACCTATCAAGGCCCAGGCAATAATACCTACACAGGTACCACGCTGGTCAGCGGGGGCACCTTGCAGTTGAACGTGGGCGGTGCCAGCGCCTTCGGCGGACCGCTGGTCATCGGAGACGGCACAGGTACGGGCAGTCCCACGGTTAAACACCTTCAAAGCACCGAGATTTCAGATTCGGCACCCATCACCATCAATCTCACTGGCCTACTGAATTTGAATTACTTTAACGAAGTCATCAGCCCGAGCCTTACGTTGAGCGGTGGCACGGTTCAAACCGGCAGCGGCACACTGACTTTGTCAGCCAACAGCATGATCGCGACAACCAACGGTTATAGCTATATTTACGGCAAACTCAACATTGGCACCGGCACCCTTACCATTCAAGGGAATGGCACTGTGGTCTTGGATGCAACCGTGAGCGGTTCAGCCAATATCGTGCAAAATGACTCGCACACCTTCTGGACCAGCGCGAATACCTACACGGGTAATTACACCGCCAATGGCAGCGGTTTTGTTAATCTCGTCAATTCACTTGCGCTCGGGAACACCAACAACGCCATGACGCTCAACGGACAAGCGAGGGTTGCCATCTCCGGCAACGTCAACATCACCAACCAGTCCCTGACCGTCAACAGCACTTATCCATATGGCGCAATCGATGTTTATTCTGCTTCCGCCAACTCCTGGCAGGCCAATTTCACGCTCGGCTCGGCATGCACGATAGACGTTGAGAACAACTGCGCGCTCAACCTTAATGGCCCCATTGGCGGATCCGGCGGCTTTACCACAATCGGGCCCGGCACGCTCACCTTGTCCGGTTCCAGCGCCAATACCTACAGCGGCCTCACCACCGTCAGCAGCGGCACGCTGGTGCTGAACAAATCGATCTCCGATCAGACCATCCCGGGCAATCTCGTGATCAACGGGACGTTGCGTTTGGGAGCGGCCGAACAGATTGCTAATTCTGCCGACATGCTGATCAATCCCAGCGGCGTGTTCGATACCGGCGTCAACTGGGAGACGATTGATACGCTACACGGCAGCGGCGGGGTGACGTTCGGGGTCAACGGCTGGATCGTGGTTGGTGGGAACAACGGTAGCAGCACCTATGATGGAGTGATGTCCGGTACGGGCTACACTTTTGGTGGTTATACCGTTGCCAAATTAGGTTCCGGCACTTTTACCATGAACGGCAACAATACTTTTACAGCCGGTGCGACCCACGTTTTCAATGGCAAGCTTGTGATCAATGGTTCCCAACCGCAAAGCCCTGTGATAGTGGATGCCGGCGCCACGCTCGGCGGCTCCGGCACCGTCGGCACCATCACGGCCAATGGCAATGGCATTATTTCCCCAGGCAACAGTCCCGGCATCCTCACCAGCAGCAATGTCACTTTCAGTTCCACGGGAAACTTTACGGTTGAACTCACAGGCCCGAATCCCGGCGTCGGCGGCTACGATCAATTGAACGTGAGGGGCACAGTGTCCCTCGCCACCGCCACGCTCACGGTCATTCCCGCGTTTACCACGTCCGCGTCCATCGGCCAGCAGTTCATCATCATCAACAATGACTTGTCGGATGCCATCACCGGCACGTTCAACGGCATGGCCAACGGCTCGCTGTTCAGCGCCGGCGGTTACAAGTTCCGGATCAACTACGCAGGCGGCACGGGCAATGACGTCGTCCTCACGTTGTGGGGCGTGCCGGGCAACACCGTGACCCTCAACGCGGTGGGTCAGGGTTGGTATAACAGCGCGGGAACCGGTGAGACGAGAAACTATTCGGCCGGAGAGGACAGTGGAATCTCGAATACCAACATCTATCGAAACTGGTTCGTATTCAATGTGCCGGTGTCCAGCAATTCGATCATTCACGCCGAACTGCTCATCAACGATTACTACAACTCCAGCCCGAACGGCCAGGAAACCTATTTGCTGCGCAAAGTAACGACGCCCATTGCCACGCTCGAAGCCGTCGGCTCCGGGCACGTCGGCATTTACAATGATCTCGGCACCGGCGCGGTCTATTCCGTCCGCAGCATTGCCACCAACGAGGCGTTACAGACAGCAATCATTCCGCTCAACGTTCAGTTCTTCAATGATGCCACCGCGGCGAGTGGTGGACAGATTGCGCTGGGCGGCTCCATCGCCACCCTCGACGCGGTCAACAACCACAACCAATACCTGTTTGGCTACAGCCTCGGTGCTCCAGGCGACGTTCAATTGCGCCTGACCTACGGCACTTCCGTGATAATCAATTCCGCCAATCTTGGTTGGTATAATAATTTAGGCAATCACACCGCCAGCAACCCGAACTACTTCGTGGGAGACAACGGCGTAAACTTTTATCGCAACTTCTTTGTCTTCAATCTGCCGGCGCTTTCAAGTCAGTTCGTGGACGCCGAACTCCTGGTCAATTCGTACAACAACGTGAGTCCGTCCGGTGTTGAAACCTACCAGCTCTATGATGTCACCACCTCCATCACCGTGCTCACCAACAGCGCATCCGGAGCCACCAACGTCTATACGGACCTCGGCAGCGGCGCGGTCTATGGCGGGCGAAACGTGTACGTTTCCGAAAGCGGATTCATCGCGAGCATTCCGCTCAACGGAAGTTTCCTCGGCGCAGCGCTGGCTAACAGCAGCGGCAGGATCGCCCTCGGCGGCGCGCTGACTTCGCTCAATCCCGCGCCGACCGTGGAAAACCTCTTCGGTGCCAGTTCCGGCCTTCCTGTCGATGCACAACTCTGGCTCGGGTTCCTCGCTGCGCCAGCTTCGCATCCGTTCTTCGTGGGCGGCACGCCGACTTATCTCGGAAACAACCAGTTCCAGTTTGTCGTATCCGGGACCACCGGCTCCACCAACGAAATCCAAGGATCCTTTGATTTCCAGAATTGGGACTTCATCCGCGACCTTGTGATGACCAATTCAACCACCTCATTCCACTACACCAACAACACCGTGGTTCCGTATCGCTTCTTCCGCGCGGAACAACTCCAATAACGTCGCGGGCAGGCGATGCCCGCACTCGCTGAGAGTTTCGACGCCTCTGTAGCCGCCCATTTTCGGCGAGCCTGTGGAGCGCCGATTACCAAATCGGCTCGACCCATCAACGCGCCGATCAGGTGATGGGTGTTCCGTCGTGCTGGCCAGCATTTCGGCTATGATGCGCGCGCCGCGCCAAAGGATTTTGGTTTTGCGATTTGCTGCCAGCTCCGTGAAATGAAACCATTCAACATAAAAAATCCGTCGCGCCTGCTGCCAATCAACGCGGTGGCGGAGCCGCCACGCGCTCGATTTTCAAGGTTTCATTGGGGAACACCTTTTTGTCATCGCCATACACGTTGACGACTATCCATTCGGGGCCTTTATACAAAAGGCTCACATATTCCTTGGTAACAGTCACCTGCAGGGAATGATCCTTTAGAAGGATGCGAAACGAATATTTCTGCCATTTCTCGTGAATAAGCGGATTGAGAAAGAGCTTGCCATTGCGAACCCGCTTTCCACCAAACCCTTCGACTATCGCCATCCACGCCCCGGCCATGCTGGTGATGTGAAGGCCCTCGTCCACTTCATGATTATAATCGTCGAGGTCCAGACGCGATGTGCGCAGGTAGAGCTCGTAGGCTTTATCTATCTTTCCGATTCTTGCCGCCAGTATGGAATGTATGCACGGCGACAATGATGATTCATGCACCGTGCGAGCTTCATAAAATTCGAAATGCCGTTTTATGAACTCCGTATCATATTTTTCCTCGAACAGGTAAATCCCCTGAAGTGTGTCCGCCTGTTTGATGAAGGGAGAACGCAGAATGCGATCCCAACTCCAATGCTGGTTGATCGGGCGCTGTGAAACGTCCAAATCTTTGGCGAGCGTCTGTTCCTTGTCCATGTAGCCCTCTTGTTGCAAGAAGAGCTTCAGTTTTTCGTCGTAAGGGAAATGCATGTTTGCGCATATTTCCAGCCATCGGCTGGTTTCAGCTTTGTCAGCAAAATTTGTTTTCGCCACAATCTCGGCATACCTCTTTGGCCAGGCGCTCCTGACCTTTGCCAGCGCTTCTCTGGCGTAATCCATGCACCAACAAGCGATCGTATTGGTGTACCAGTTGTTGTTGACGTTGTTTTCGTATTCGTTGGGTCCGGTCACGCCCAACACCACATATTTCCCTTTGTCATTGGAGAAAGTGGCTCGTTGACTCCAGAAACGGGCAATTCCTATCAAGACTTCGAGTCCATAGTCCGCCAGATATTTCTCATCTTCCGTGTGCCGAATGTAGTTAAAGATCGCAAACGCAATGGCGCCGTTCCGGTGAATCTCCTCGAAGGTTATCTCCCATTCATTGTGACATTCCTCGCCATTCATGGTCACCATGGGATATAATGCGGCGCCGTTGATGAAACCCAATTTGCCGGCATTTTCTATCGCTTTCTGAAGATGTTTGTACCGGTAGATCAACAGATTGCGCGTCACCCGGCTTGGCGCCGTGGAAATAAAAAAAGGTATGCAATAGGCTTCCGTATCCCAGTACGTGCTCCCGCCATATTTTTCGCCGGTGAATCCTTTCGGGCCAATATTGAACCGTTCGTCCTGGCCCGTGTAGGTCTGGTTCAGGTGGAATATATTAAACCGGATTCCCTGCTGGGCTTCAACGTCACCCTGAATCACGATATCACTGTGGCTCCAGATATCCGCCCATTTCGCTTTATGAGCCTCCAGCAATGCGTCGAAGCCAGCTTGATAAGCAGCCGATACTCTTTCGCAGGCTTTGGCTTTCAATTCATTTTTGTCATAATCCAACGAGGTTGCCACCGCCACGTACTTGTAAACAGTGGCCACCTCACCCTCCTTGAGCTCCGTCTCGATCACATTACCGGTATATTTCGGAGTTTTTACACAGGTGGGTTCCGTTGCGATCATCCCGCCGTTCCTTTCACATCGATACTTCATCGCAAATCCAACGCGGAAATCGAGCTTCCGGGTTTGTGCCAGCAGGAATCCGCCATGTTTGCCTGATTCTGTCTCCAGGATGTTCCAAAACTGTTCGTTGTAGTTGGAATCCTTGTTCTTCACATCGCCGTCGATGTAAGGAGAAAGAGTTAATCTGATGTTTTTTAACGCCGTGACAGAATATTTGATGACGCCAATTTCAGGATTGGCCATGCTGACAAACCGCAGCGCTTCAACCCGGATTTGTTCCCCTGCGGGCATCGTTGCGACGAAGCTTCGCGCAAGGACGCCCTCCTTCATGTTCAAAACACGTCTGAAGCTTTCCGTCTTGCATCCCGCCAAATCCAGATGGTTTCCGTTTACCTGGATATCGATGCCGATCCAGTTTGGCGAATTCAGCACTTTTGCGAAATATTCGGGATACCCGTTTTTCCACCATCCAACGCGTGTTTTATCTGGAAAATAAATTCCGGCCACATAGCTGCCTTGAAGAGTTTCGCCGGAATATTTTTCCTCAAAGTTTGCGCGTTGCCCCATGTGTCCATTTCCAATGCTGAAAATGCTCTCGGAAACTTCCTGTCTGCCTGGATCAAATCTCTCTTCAATCACGGACCATTCGTCGCTAGTCAGATATTTATTCATGGCAAGGCAATTCAGAATTGGCGTTTAAGCAGGTGCCTTTCGGTTGGATTGACGCTCCAGCTTTGCGATCAATGTTTTTACGGAAAGATTCTTCAAGCCCGAAGTAACGAAATTCGCTTTTTCCAAAATAACGGGGTCCCCAATGCCGACGCTGAACATGTTGGCCGCTATGGCGGCTTCAATTCCGGCTTTAGCATCTTCAAAGACAACGCAATTCTGCGGAAGAGCGCCAAGTTCCCGGGCGCCGGTTAGAAACACTTCCGGGTCGGGTTTGGCTTTTGTCACTTTATTGCCGTCGATGATCGCATCGAATAAATGCGTTATTTGCAAAAGGTTCAAGATGGTTGTTGCATTCTTGCTTGCGGACCCTAATCCAATCCCCAAATTGTTATTCCTGCAATCGGTCAGAAATTCCCTTGCTCCCGGCAGCACTTCGTCGGGACGCATTTTCAAAACGTACTGCAGATAAAGCGAATTCTTTTTCTGAGCCAAAAGCATTTTTGATTCGTCATCCAGAGAAATCCCTCCGATTTCGAGCAGTATTTCCAGGGATCGTATTCTGGAAACACCTTTGAGTTTCTCGTTGTCTTCTTCCGTGAAAACAAATCCCAGTTCTTCGGCAATTTCCCGCCACGCGACAAAGTGATACCTGGCGGTATCCACTATCACGCCATCCAGATCAAACAGGCAGGCTTTGAGCATCATCGAATTGGTATTCTCCACAGTCATCAATGCGTGCCGGTCATGCCGGGCGCAGCAGCTTCCCCGCCGGTTTGCTTAAAGGTCACCACCAACAGCGTCAGCAGGGCGGCCAGTCCCATGCTCACGCCGCCCAGGACGAGCGCATTCATGGGTTCGCTGTGGAGATAATTTTTCAGGGTGTATCCCAGCAGGCTGGAAGCGGCAATCTGCGGCAGCACGATGAACAGATTGAACATCCCCATCATGACGCCGACTTTTTCCTTCGGCAGTGAGGGTGCAAGCATGGCGTAGGGCATGGAGAGGATGCTCGCCCACGCGATGCCGACCGCGGTCATGGCGATCAACAGGTGATGTTTGTCTGAAGCCAGAGGAACGGAGGCCAGTCCCAGCGCCCCCACCGCCAGACAGAGAATGTGCATCAGCTTGGGGCCGGTGTATTTTGTACCCCACAGCAGCACGAATGAAAAAATGAAGCACACGGCATTATACGCGGCAAAACAGAAGCCCGACCAGGAACCGGAGGCTTCCATTTCCACCGAGCCAGGCGCGGCATGGAAAATATTCCTGGCCACCGCCGGGGGAAAATAGACCCACATCGCGAACATCCCGATCCAGGTGAAGAATTGAACAAGACCAAGTTCCCACATCCGCCGGGGCAGATGAAATACCAGCGCGAAGATGTCGCCCAAGCCGAGCGTCCAATCAAACTTCCGCGCACGGATGGCGGCCAGTTCGGAATCAGATGGCGGGTATTCCTTGGTGCTAAAAACCGTCCAGAGCACTGCGCCCATGAACGCCGCTGCGCCGATGTAAAACGAGAGCCGGACGGAATTGGGTATATGTCCCTGCCCGGCGCCTTCGGAGGTGACGCCGAACCAGTTGGTCATCATCCAAGGCAAAGCCGAAGCGACGGTTCCGCCCAGACCAATGAACAGGGATTGAATGGCGAAACCCTGGGCGTTCTGTTCTTCGGGAAGATTGTCCGCCACCAAGGCCCGGAAAGGCTGCATGCTGGCATTGATGGTTCCGTCCAGCACCCAGAGCAATCCCGCCGCCATCCAAACCGACGGGCAATTAGGCATCAAGACCAGAGCAAACGACGCGAGAATCGCGCCGCCCAGAATAAACGGACGCCGCCGGCCCAGCCGCGTCCAGATGCGGTCGCTGGATTGCCCAATCAATGGTTGGATGAGCACGCCGGTGACGGGCGCGGCCAGCCACAAGATGGCCAGGGAATCGGCGTTCGCCCCGAGGTAGCCGTAAATGGCGCTCATGTTCGCCATCTGCAAACCCCAGCCAAACTGGATGCCGAGAAAGCCAAAGCTCATGTTCCAGATTTGCCAGAAAGAAAGACGTGGTTTATTCATAAAAAAGTTCGATTCAAAAGAAATGTAGGCCGGGGCGAACCGGCATTGGATTCACAACGCCACCGGTGAAAACAACGACAACGTTCGATTTTTCGCACAAAATGATTGCGGTTCTATTTCGGCACCACGCGATGGTAAATCCGCCATTCAAAGCCGTTGAGGTGAAAGGTCGGCAGGCCGTCGGCGGCGCCGTCCGGCATCCCCGAAATCCGCACGGGTTTGAAACCTTCGCTGGTTTTCAATTCAACGCGCCCGGTGACTGGCCGGTTGGAAAAGTTGATCACGACCACAAACTCGTCGTTTTCGTCGAGGCGCATGAGTGTCACGAGGTTGGCTTCATCTGAATTATGCAGCCAGATGACGCGGTTGTTGCGAAAGGCGGCGTATTGTTTGCGAAGCTGGATGAGTCCGTGATAGATCTCGCGCAGGGGCGGACGTTCCTTTGGACTCCAAAAAATCGGCAGCTTGTCGAACAACGCCGGATCACCGGATTCGGTCGCGTCGCCGACTTCCATGCCGTTGTAAATCAGCGGCACGCCGTCGAGTGAAAACATCAGCGCGGATGCCGCCAGTGCGCCGCGAACGCCATAGCGTGAAACCGCCCGGGATTCGTCGTGGTCATCCGTGATCCGCATGTGCAAAGAATTCTGTGGAAATTGCCGGAAACTTTCTTCCCATGATACCCGAAGATTTGAGGCCGGTGCGCCGTGCTGCAGCACATTATTCAGCGTGCTCAACAGCGGCCAGGAATAATCAATGTCAAATGCGTTGGTGAGCAGTTCCGGTTTGCTCGCCTCGGCCAGCATCATGATGTCCGGCTTGGTTTTTTCCAGTTCGGTTCGCGCCTGCACCCAAAAATCTGTCGGCACCATGGAGGCCACGTCGCAACGGAAGCCGTCCACATCACAGGTTTGAACCCAGTATTTGAACATCGCGATCATGTATTCGCGCAACTGCGGGCTGGCATAATTCAAACCGGCCACGTCGGTCCATTCCGGCAACGGCGGGATGATTTTTCCGTTCGCATCCTGCTTGTAAAATTCCGGGTGCTTCATCAACATGCTGTCCCACGCGGTATGGTTGGGAACCGCATCCATGATGACTTTCAGGCCGCGTTTGTGCGCCTCGGACACAAGCCGTTTGTAATCGTCCAGCGTGCCATAATTGGGATCAACGGCGTAATAATCCTTGATCGAATACGGGCTGCCAAAATCGCCCTTGCGACCTTTTTCGCCGATGGGGTGAATCGGCATCGTCCAAAGGATCGTCACGCCCAAATTCTTCAACCGGTCGAGTTGCGCGGTGACGCCGTTGAGGTCGCCGGCGGAGGAAAAATCGCGCGGAAAAATTTCGTAAATCACCCCGTCGCGCAGCCAGGCTGGCGAGGTCCGCGCCGGCTGCTTTGCGACGTCGGCGGCCTGGACCAGCATCGCGGCGAGCAATAGTCCAGCTGCTGACAAGGTAAAAATCCGGCGGGCTTTGAATGTGCTTTTCATGTTTTTTTAGTTATGCTTAAGCCAGTGTGCGGCCCCCGGCATCTATAGTTTTTGTTCGCAGGAATGTCAGGGTAAAAGTTCAATGCGATAAAAGCGTTGTGTCGCTGTCGTTGATGGCGCATCAGTGTAATTCAACTGCATTTGCAACGACCCGGCATAATTCGAGCCGGCGGGCAGATTGCTCCACGTTCCACCAAGGCGGCTGGCGAATTGAACCTGATACGCGCGGCCCGGCATCGCCGCCCAATTCAACATGCAGCCATTGGTCGATGAATTGGCCGACAAAATCTTGAACCCGCGCGCCGGATCGCACAAATCGAATGTGCCGTTGCCCAGCGAATCGCGCAACGCTACAACCGGGATCACCAAAAATTCATTCGTGTCAATGTTCGGGCCGGAGCCGGGGGGACATTGCGCGACGAGCGCGCCGCCGTCGGCGGTCTGATACGCCGCGGTGCAAAGGTAAAGGTTCGCAGGCACCGAACCGAACGCGGCGGCGAGGTCGAGCGTGCCTTCGAGCGCGCCGGAATTCGCCGGAGATTTTGCGCACGGCCAGTTGGTCGCGGTGTTGTTGACGAACCAACTGACGTAGCTATTCTGGCTTTCACTGGCAAGAAACGGCTTGTTCGCGCTGACGGCGGCTGTTCCCGCTTTCGCCCAAGGCGCAGCGGCGGTCGTGGCAGGCAAAAGCCGGTCGCTGACAAAAATAAAATGATCATTCGTCCCGCCGGTGCCGGTTGACCAGGTGGCAACGTAAAGCGTCGTGCCGCGCACCGCGCCATAAAGCACCATGCCGTTGGACGCGAGGAGATAGCCGGCGGAATCAAAAGCGCCGTCCATCACAAACGCGGGCAAAACCACCGGCGCGTTGCTGAACGTGTTCGCGCAAACCGTCGCGCTCGCGGCGGAAAATCCCACGCTGTTCGACGCGATGACGGAATAGCAATGGGAAGAATTTGCCGCGAGCCCGGTGTCGGAGAAAGTTGTGGCGGTCGTCGTGGCGACCAGCGAACTGTCACGGCTCACTTGATAGCCGCTTGCGCCCGACGAAGCTG
This sequence comes from Verrucomicrobiota bacterium, assembly GCA_036803685.1. Lineage (GTDB taxonomy): Bacteria > Verrucomicrobiota > Verrucomicrobiia > Limisphaerales > UBA11358 > UBA11358. The sequence goes on from DAIRTX010000007.1 coordinate 39,086, forward strand.
ACCAGCTTAAATTAATTTGATTCGTCTGCACCGGAATCACGGTGATATTTTGCGGCGGTGACGGCGGCTGTGGATTGCTATTGGTGCCTATGGTGAAGTTCCAATTCGCGCCACCGTTGTTGTCCCAAGTGCCGGAGCCGTTGTTGAAGACACAGTTCAAATTCGTCGCGTTATTGGGAACCGTGACGGTGTATTGCCACCAGTTCGAAGCGGAGTTAAAAGTCATCGCCGGATCGGGCGAGACGACGGGGTTCCAGTTGTTCCAGCCGAGGTGAAGATAAACCGGATTGGCCGAAGCAATAGCGCGTCCACTGGCGACGTATTGAATCGTCACGGAATTTCCGGCGACCGGTGGAATTGGGGAGACGGTGACCGGGCCGCTGTTGCCACCACCGCCGGAACCGCCACCACTGCCCGAACCGGCACCAACATAAACGTGCTGGATGGGTGATTTGTAAGTGTTGCCGCGCGCGTCGGTCGCACTGACGTAGTAGTCCACGAACGCATTCGAGATGGCGCTGACCTTGGCGTAATAATAATCCGCGATGTATTGCGGCGTCTCGCCACTCACCGGCGCGGTGACGCGCTGCGTCATGTTCGAGGTCTGCCACGCGCCCGCGAGCGGACCGCCGGTGTAAGTTTTGAACTGGTCGCTCGCCGGCGGATTCGTGCCGTTGACGCGCAAAAGCAAACTGACGTTCGTGATTCCCGAAACGTCGTAGGCGTAAGTCCAAATCCAGAAATCGGAGTTCGTGGCGACGGTGACTTTGTAGCCGTATTGCACGCCGAAGTTCGTACCGCCGGGATTCCACGGATGGCGCTGCGGGATAAAAACCGTCGGCGGCGTGGTGTCGCTCGCGAGATTCGACAAATATGAATTCACGTTGCGAACGGCATTCGATTGCGCGACGACGGCGCGGAGACATTCATCGCCATTGCAGCCGTAATAAACGAAGCCGCTGTCGAGACTCCCGAGATAATAATGCCAGCCAAGTTCGATGCCGTTGGGCGTGCCGGAAAAACTTCCAGGATCGCGCACCTGGTCAATGTTCGGCGTGATGCCGGAAATCTGTTGCGCGGTTTTCACACGATTTTCCGAGGCGATGATGACGCGCCAGTTATCGGCCTTGTCGCTCACGCCGAGGCTGGGGTCAACGACGTTGTTCCCGCTACCGTCGGTGTAACTCGGCGGCCAGTGCCAGTTGATGAACATGGGCGAGCCGAAATCGCCGCCGGCAAAAACCCAGCCACCGCTCTCGACGTGGACGACGTCATTCGTGTCCGGCGGAAAATCGGAAATGAATTGCTCAATCGTCGTCGGTTCGTAGCCGTCCGAAACGGCGGTGCTGGCCATTTGCGGCACCCACTCGTTGTAGTAGGAATAGCCGCCGCTCCACGCGTTGTCGCCGTCGTGCGCGCATAACACGAGCGCAGGCTTGCTGGGATTGTTGCGCGCGGCGAGCGGCGAAATCAGTCCCAAGTCCCAGGTGCTGTAACTGTCGCGCCAGCTCATCACCTGATCGGCGGGAACGATGATGATTTTGGATTCCGCGCCGGAATTCGGATCAACGTAGCGTGCGTAGTGAAGTTGAAACGCGAACGGCATCGCTACGCTCGGCGCGCAGCCGCGTTCGATGGAGATGCGCTGGTAATTTCCCGTGCCTTGCACGGGATTGATCTGGTCGGCCGGATTTGGGATGTCGCAGTTTTCGCCGCCGCTGCCGACCGCGAGCGGAAAATCCGCGCACGAGCGCGAGAGGTGATTGTTGGCGACGACGCTCCACGCAATTCCCACTTGGTTCAGGATCGGAATCATGGGTTCGGAGAAACAGGTTTCCGCCGGGAAATAGCCGCGCGAGTCAGCGGGATTTGTGCCCCAAAATATTTCCATCTGCCGTTTGTGAATTCGCAGTTCCATTTCCAGCGTCTCATCGCTGACGAGCGGAGCGAGCGCGTGATGATAAGTGAAATTCACCAGGTCCATGCGCGGCTTGCCGCCGCTGGTCGTCCAACTGCGCGCGGTCTGGTTGCCGTTGGTCCAGCCGCTGTAATAACCAAGCTGGCCGGCGGCGGCGAGGCTGTGGACATTTTCCATGAGCGCGCCGGAATAATTCACCTGCGCGCCGGCGTTCGGATAGCCGAGCAGCCCGCTGATGGTGGAACTTGGCTGGCCCTGATAGGCGTTCACGCGGTCGGTCTCGCCGAAAATGGTGGACAACACTTCCGGCGAGGGATGCGGCCGTCCGGCGTTCTGCTGTTGAATCGTGTCCCACGCATTTTCGTAATGGTCGGTGCCGTAGTTGCGGCGATCCGGCCAGTAAATCGGCTGGTGCAGATGCCAGAGCCACGTCGTATGGACGCTGGTGTTGGTGCCGGCTTGAACGCCTGCCGGCAGGAATATTGCAACAACGCACCATGGGATAATACGACGAAATAACTTCATTTGGCTTGGGTCATAATTAACTCCCTGACGCTACCTAAACCACCGCATAATCATGCGGTAGCAATTCTGGCAAGAGCATGGTATGGACATCTAATGTCAGTCATTTTGCAAAGCAACCCAGGCTTCAACAAGGGCGCAAGCGACTTGTTGTTGCCGCGTGTTTTTTCAGAGACGTAATTAATCCACAACTAAATTGCGCCATTAAAAGATTTATTGAACTCCATGTATTGCCATTCTTCGACTGTGTTGCTTTCGCGAAAAGCCTGGGTCCCGATTTTTTTTGGCAGGCTGTCGTTGGCGGCACTGCTTTGGGTCGGACTGTTTGGATGTATCAGCACCAGCCGTGGTGAGGCGATGCTGGAATTGTTCAACGTCAAGTGGGTGGATTTGACCGCTAAAATGCCTGAATTGGCCGAGGCCGGTTACGACAGCTTGTGGGTGCCGAATCCGGCAAAAGGTGAGAGCGGTTCCTACTCGGTCGGCTACGATTTATTCGACCCGTATGATCTGGGTGATAAAAACCAGAAGGGCACCATCGCCACACAGTGGGGCACCAAGGCGCAGTTGCTGCAAATGGTGCAGACGGCGCATCGCTTCGGCATCCGGGTTTATTTCGACAACGTGATGAACCATCGGGCGTTCACGGTGCCGGGCTACAATTCGAATACGCCGACGAATTATTATCCGGGATTGATTCCGCAGGATTTTCATTTGCAAACCGTCAGTGGAGGACATTTTCAAAACTGGCCGAGCGTGCAGGATTACGGCAATCAGTGGGACGTCCAATACGAGTCGCTCGGCGGCTTGATTGACCTCGCCAATGAACCCGGTTCGACGAACAACAATTTTGGCGCGTCCCTCGGCAACACCACGCCGAAAATCTCTTTCATCCGCCAGCCGGGCAATCCCGAATACTACATGGACACCACCAAACCGTTGATCGAGGGCGGCCCGTGGCGTCCGTTCAACGGCACGAACGGCGTGCCGGTCGTGGAAGACGTGAACTCTTATTTGATCCGCGCCGTGATTTGGGAATTGAACGAGACGAAATGCGATGGCTTCCGTCTCGACGCAGTGAAGCATGTGCCATCGGGATTTTTTGGCGACAGCACAGTGACGTGGAATGGCTACTGCGGCGCGATCCAGGCGATGTTTGATTACGTTCACGGCTATGGCACGAATGTTTTGGGCAATGGTTATTCCGAATCGGACGACAGCCGCAACAGTGCTTATGACACCGAGGCTCCGCGCAATGATGCGTTAATCTTCGGCGAGCATCTCGGCCAGCCGCCGACTTTCAGCGAATACATCACACGGGGCATGCGGTTGCTCAACGCGCCGCTGCGCGACCAGATGAATTCCGCACTCGGCGGCGGATCACTCTCGGGCCTGGATCAGCGCGATTTTGGTGCAATCAGCCCGGTCCAGAGCGTGATGTTTGCCCAGAGCCAGGATGCTTCGGGCTGTTGCGCCACCCACCGTGAGTTGCAAAACGCCTATTATTTCATGCACGAAGGCATCCCGGAAATCTACTCGGACGGCTGGAACCAGTCGGGCGCGCCGAATTATTTTCCGAACCCGCCTTACGCCAATTATCTCGGCGAATTCAACGACAACCAGATGCCCGACATCTGCTACGTCCACAACCAGCTCGCGCGCGGCGGCACCTGGCCACGCTGGAGCGACCTGAACATCGTCGCCTTCGAGCGTTACGATTATCGCGAGAGCGGCACGCCGAAAGATCAGGACGTGGTGCTGTTCGTGATGAACGACAAATACAATTTCCCAGGCGACATCAGTTTCGATGATGGTGTGAGTCGGACGAGCGACGGCTATTACGGGGTGGCTTCGAATGGTTCCACATTCGTTTCAAACTCGCGGACGGTGGGACTTGTCGTCGGCTTTCCACCGGGTTCAGTTTTGGCCCAGCTTTCCAGTTCCACCGTCGGTGGAGACCGGGCCTTTAAAAAACTACTTGTCCACAGAGCCACCAACGACCTCGCCGCGGCGCAATCCACCGCGAATGATCCGAATCCTGTAAACCGTTTGATTTACACCGGCGGGCAGAGCCCCGCCTCCGGCGGCGGTGCAATTGAGTTGCTGATTCCGAGCGGCGGTTGGGTGATGTATGGTTATCAATGGCCGGAACCGAGCCGCGCGAATCCGGCGACCAACGCGGTTGTCTTCCGTCAAGGAGGCGTGGAAGCGCCGCGCATCAAGGTTTATCGCACGGATGGAGTGAACGGCGACGCGAGTTTCAATCCGGTTTATCCGTTCAAAATGGGTGGTCGCGTGGATCAATTCGGCAACGTCATCGGCGGCGTGAATGTATCCAACCGCACTTACGCGATTGATATTCCGGTCGTGACCAATGCGAATTTCGACATCCTCGTCCGCAGCGACGCGTCCTCCGTGAACACACTCGTGAAACTCGACGGCGGTGTGGATTTGAACAGCCAGATGAATCTCGGCCCGACCAGTGGCGGCGTCGGCCCGCACGGTTATGATTTGCGCGACAACAAACCGGGTTACGCCACGGATGTTTTTCTCGGTTACGAACAGACCGCGTTTCAATTCCGCAACGGCCCGGAAAAATTCGCGGCGCGAAACATTTTGAGCAACAACATCGTTTCCCTGGGTGCGGAAACTTATTATTATACCGTGGACGGGACGAGCAATGTCGTTGCTGGCGCGGGCTACGGCCAGAACATAACGAACCAGACCGCGAACTGGGTTTGTCACGATCCCACCGCGACCAACTCGGCGGCATCGCCAAATAATTCTGCGACACAGCGTGTGCCATTGAGTCCTGCCAACGGTCAGTCAGCGGATATTTATGTCAAGGTCGGCTTTCAGTTTCAGATTAACACCTGTTTCATTTATTACACGACCGACGGCTCGAATCCGGAAGGGGCCTTCGGCATGGGCAAGGGCACGACGCAGGTGGTGCAGGCATTTTGGGCAAACCACGACAGCGTGACGAACAATATTGACTGGTGGAAAGGCGCGATCCCCACGCAGTCGAACGGAACGCAAGTTCGCTACAAAGTCGCGCTGTTTTACGGCGGCAGTGTTTATGCCGGCCAAAGCATCCTGCCGATTTCTGGCGGTGAATCTTCCGGATCAAAACTCTACGGCCTGACGCAGGCCGCCATCACGAATTTCAATCCGACCACCGCCGTGGTCTGGTTGCACAATGACCTGAACACCAACAACACGACCATCGGGTTGCAGTCCGGTTTCCACATCGTCCGTGCGCGGACATTTCTGCCGCGCACCAATCAGTCGAGCGTCTATAACACCTTCCTGCAAACGTTCTATTATGATGGAGCACTGCCCACGGGTGTCATCGCCTACCCCACCAACAACAGCACCATCACCGGCAGCACTTACACCGTTGTGGTCCGGGGCGACAGCACGGTATCGGGTGTTGATTTCAACATTGATGATGGCAACCCAAGCAATGACGACGGCGTGACCGGTCAGGCCAACGGCAACGGATTGACCAACGGAACGCCTTCGTTTGTGAGCGCCAAGCCAGTGACTCCCGATGCCACGATCAGCACCCAATACCCGAATTATCCTCAGGAATACCGGTTTGTTTACACCAATGTGCCGAACAGCGGCACGGCGAACATTTATGTCCGGCTCAAGGAATATTCCACCAGCGTTTATACCAACCGGTTCACGATGTTGACGGCGACAGTGACAACGCTGGCACCGGTTTCAGTCGTGCAGATTTCCAGTCCCGCGACGAACGGCACGGTGCTGACCTATGCGACGAACTCGACTTATTTGGTGCAAGCATGTTTCAGCACCGCGCTGATTTCCGCCACGAATAGTTTTAACATCCTCATTAATGGGGTGCTCCAACCGCAGACTTCCTACATCGTCCGTCCCCCCGGCGCGCTTGGCCCGAGTGTTTGTCCCGGCCTGAAAAGCCTGACTTACAACTGGAACAATCCATCGCTCGGCACGAATCTCATCCAGGTCATTTACACCAACGGCGTGGTCATCAGCGATGATCGTCTGGTCATCGTCGCGCCGCCGCTGCGGATTTCCGGCCTCGACAACAACAACCAGCTCGTCGTCTGGGACAGCGCGCCCGGTGTGAATTATCAGGTTCTGGCCACGACTAATTTACTCCTGCCGTTCCAGGTCATCAGCGGCCCGATTCCCGGCTCCGGATCTTCGACGGTTTTTTACGACCCGAATCCGGCGGCGCAAAAGTTCTACGAAATCCAGATGTTGCCGTGACGCGCAGAAAAAATTCATGAAACAATTTCTTCCGCTCGTCTGGTCCGCGTTCTGGCTGGTCACGGGCAGTCCCGCCGGTGCCATGCTCGCCACGGCGTGGCACATTCCCGACAATGCTTCCGACCTCGGCTTCAACATGAGGAATCCCGAATTCGCCATCGGGACGAACACGACCGTCACGTTTTACACCGGCATCTGGAAATGGAACAGCGGCGTGCAGATCGCCAATCAGACCGGCGGCACGCTGTTTTACAAAAGTTCCACGCAGTCAAATTGGAGCAGCACCGGCCTGAATTTTTACAGCAACACCTCGGCCAACCAATACTGGCAGGCGTCGCTCAACACCGCCGCGTTCAACGCCAACGAGGTCGGGTGCATAGTTCAACGTCTCAGTCATGATTTCCAGCACCGGAAAACTGGCAACGGCGGTCGTGCCGAGATTGATGACTTCGACCTTTCGGTCCGGCCACGCGTCACGCAACATCTCGCCCAGAAATGCCGATGCCGCCAAGTTTCGCGGCTCTGGAAAACCTTCGGCAGCGGATTCACCCACGATGAAAATCCGCACGGTATTCGCGCCTTTTGGCTGGTAGAAACTATACTGCTCGTTGTAGCCGGGCCGCTGGCGATTGGCAAAAAAGTAGGAAGCCGCGCCCGCCGGATCGCTGATGACCAAGGCGCCTTGATCAGTCATCCCCGCTTTTCTCAGAATGGGCGGATAGCCGCCGAAACCAGCGACTCGCAAACCACCTTCCAGCAACCCAAGCATGCAAAACGGCAGAAGGAGAAAAATGCAGATAAATACCAGTCGCTTGCGCGGGAAAAGCGCGGGCTGGCTTTCGGGAGGCGCGGGGTTTGATTTGTCGGCCATGAGTGACACAATGAGTTATCGGCACTGGGCGGATTCTAGGGTCGCTCCAGCGGGTGTCAATTGGGCACTAGCCAAATAAAAAGGCCGTTGTCTGGGACAACGGCCTTTTGACAAAATTTACTGACGATTACGAGCGCCGACGGGCGATACGCCCCCACACGAACAGGCTTCCCAGCCCCAACAGCGCCAGTGACGCCGGTTCCGGAACTGCCGTAACAGTGTAGGTGTCTACATTCGCCCCGGAATTATAGCTGTCTCCCCAGTTGGCTATGGTTTGGTTGGGATTGGCCAGTGCGTCAATGGCTCCGTCGCCGCTACCGGTGCCGCTCGTATAGACGTCGAAAGTGAAGGAATTGCCGGCACTTAAACCCAAGGATGAAAGGGATTCTGAAACCATAAAGCTTTGAGTGCCGTTTATGGTCACACCAGCAGTGTTTAGTTGCGACCAAGAACCTGAATAGTTCCAAAGCTGGCTACCGCCTCCACCGTTGACCCAGCTTCCAATCCAATAGTCCATCCCAGAACTCATAGAGATGGAACGAATCCACGGATCACCGGTGGTGTCGCCACCAGGGACGGAATCAATGCCCACCATGTAGTTACCCCAGTCGTTCGGGGTTGCGATGCTGCCATTGAGATTGATCGTAAAGAAGATATCCGTTGCGTTATTGGTCACCTCTACAGATGAGATGTCAATGTTGGCACTGGAAATTGTTTCCCCGGTTGCGTCGGTGTAATTGGTGGCTCTCGCAGGCAGTGGGATTAATGCCAAAACAGCGGCAGCAAGAGTAAGAGAGGTAACTGTGGTTTTCATATTTTTAATATTTCGTGTTTAGTGTTTTAAAATTCCGATTTAGTAGATTCTTGCTGATACTGGCAGATTCGTCTACCGCATGTTCATGCGGTTCCGAAATGGGGCCCAGCGACGATCGGCGGTCGTGCGACCTGCCCTCGATTGGAGGGAGCATTAAAAGTAGAATTTCCGCACTGTCATGGGTGACTTAAAGCCGGCGACAACTCAAAGCTCAATGACAAATCGCATCGGCTTGAAGCTGTCATCATCCTTCACGGTAAGCAAGCCATCGGCGAATGACCACCCCTGCGACGAATGTGCCAGCGCATCCGCGTCCAAATGCGGCAATAAAACCCTGTCAGCGGCCACGTCACCGATTTGCCTGAAGATGTTTTTAGGCTGATGGTCTGTCCACGTCTCCAAAACCAAATCGCGCGCCGCGGGACGATATGTCCCTTCCGGCTCGGACACGTCAACGATCATTTTCTGATCGTTGCGGGTCTGATGAAATCGGCGCTTCATAAAGGCACCTTTGCGATAATCAAGTGTTTCTCCATTGTCTTCGTAGAGTGAGAATTCAGACTCGTTCGCGGGAGCGATGAGGACGCGAAGCGGTTTTCCCGGCATTTCACCAGTGTTCTGGATAACTGGTTGACGGAAGATAAAACCGCCGCCGCGCACGAACAGGGGAATGGAATTGAGCGTAACCGGCAGATGTAGGGTCTGCCCTCCTGCGGACTGACGACCGGTCCAGTAATCGAACCATTCACCTTTGGGCAGGTAAACTTCGCGTTCATTCGCGCCTTCATTCAGAATCGGCGCCACGAGCAGGTCGTCGCCAAAAAGGAATTCATCATCAATTCCGGCGGCTTTTTCGTCATCGGGGAATTCGAGAAACAACGGGCGCAGGGCCGGCACGCCGGTCTGGCTGGACTGTTGCATCGCATTGTAAATGTAGGGCAGCAATTCGTAGCGCAGTTCGATGGCATGTTTGTTGATGACTTCATTCTTGTAATCGAACGACCAGGGTTCCTTGTCAGGCGAACCCCACGTGGAATGCGACCGCATAAACGGGTAAAACACTCCGGCTTGCAGCCAGCGGGTATAAAGTTCGCCGGACGGTGAACCGGCAAAGCCGCCGATGTCACAACCCGCAAAGGAAAAGCCCGACAGCCCCAAACCCAGCAGAGTGGAAATGGATTGCCGCAGCGAAGACCACTCGGACGTGTTGTCGCCAGGCCAGACGGCGGCGTAGCGTTGGCCGCCGGCGAAACTCGCCCGCGTCAGCACAAAAGGACGTTCGTTCGGGCGCAGTCGCGAAAGTCCTTCAAACGTCGCGCGGCTCATCAACTGACCATACACGTTGTGGATTTCGCGGTGCGTGGTCGGCTGACCCTCGTTGTCGAAAACAACATCCAAAGGCATGGTTCCGCTCGGAGTGTTGAAAACCGCCGGTTCGTCCATGTCGTTCCAGATGCCGGCCACGCCAATATCCAGGAAACTTTTGTAAAGCGATCCCCACCATTTGCGTGCCGCTGGATTGCTAAAATCCGGGAACACGCTTGGGCCGGGATTTTTATCCGCGAGCGACGGCCAAACCGGCGCTTCATACACCGAGCCGTTGGGGGTTTTTACGAAATAATTTCCGGCGATGCCCTCGTCGTAAGGCGCATAGCCTTTTTCAACCTTCGGATGCGCATCCACGATGCATACGACGTGGAAACCTTGCGCGCGCAAATCCGCAATCATTTTCTTCGGATCAGGAAAACGCTCATGATCCCAGGTGAACGGCTTGTAGTTGTCCTGATAATGAATGTCCAGCCAGATGACATCGGCGGGGATTTTTTTTTGGCGAAACGTGTCGGCCAGCAGGCGCACCCGCGATTCGGGATAGTAACTGTAACGACATTGATTGAAGCCGAGCGACCACAGTGGCGGCAATGGCATTCGTCCGGTCAAGGCGGTGTAATGTTCGATGACTTTTTTCGGATCGGGACCATTGATAAAATAATAATCCAGATCGCCGCCCTCCGCGCCGAACGTCAGCAAGTCCTGCCGTTCGCGGCCCACGTCGAACGTGCTGCGCCAGGTGTCATCCAGAAAAATCCCGTGCGCCTGCCCGTGGCGGACGACCATGTAGAACGGCACGGAAACATAAATCGGATCCGTGCTCGAATCGTAGGCGAAGGTGTCTGAATTCCACATGACATAATTGTAGCCGCCCAGTTTCCAACCGCGCTTGTCGAGCTTGCCATTTTTTTCGCCGAAGCCATAAACGTGCTCGTCATCACGCAATTGTTTGGCGACGCGGAACGCCTGGCTGGCAAGGGAAATCCCGCGTTCCGGATCGTCGGCGTCCAGAATTTCACCGGCGGAATTGGCAAAAGAAATCCGCAACGGAAACTGTTGCACGGTCACTTTAACTGAAGCCGTTCCCAGCGTGGTGGAATTGGAACCGGTTTCAACTTTTACCGACACCGCGCCTAAATCGTGATTGACGACGGTGTAAGAATGATCGCGTCCAAAGGATTTTGCGGTTGTGAAACGGACGCGGATGACATCGTCTGACAAAGGTGTAATAGTGAGTGTGCCTTGGCCGCTCTGAAACAACAGCGCCCGGCCATCCCAGGTCGGAGCGGGCATCACGCCGATCGACGACCAACCACCATTTCCAATATCACTCTGAATCGAAACTGGCGGTCGCGCGTCCGCAGCCGGCACCACCAACCCTGTCAGGTGCAGGAAAAGGCTAAATACGATTGCCAAAACGATTTTATTTCCCCGCCGACTTTTCATGGTCAATTTTGTATTAAGGCACGACTTCAATTTCGTAGAATTTTTGTGGCACCGGCGGGGAATTGTAAATGTCCAAATAAGAAGTGGACAGGCTGTTTGCCGGAATGACTCCACTGATGGGCGTGAATGGCTGGCTCAAATTGGTAGTCGCCAGAACAGTATAGTTGACCCCAGGCGTGCTGCTCCAAACAACTGACCGGTTATTGTTGGCCAAACCCGAGATCGCCAGCGGCGGCGGCACAATCACCGTCCGCGTATCACTTAAAACCACCGTGTTGTTGCTGTAAACAACTTGAATCGTGTTGGAGCCGGGTAAAGCGCCGCTCCAGTTGTAGAGCAACGAGCGCATCCCACTGCATCCGGCTACAGCCCCCGGAGGGCGAAAGATGTAGGATGACTGCGGTCGCAACACGCCGGTGATGGTCAGGTTAAAAAGACTGGGATTATTCGTATCCAGAGCAGGAGTGAAACAGACTTGGATCAGATAAGTAGTATTGCTTCCCATTGGAATCACCAATCCATCGGTCGCCGGACTGGAAATATAAACGGAAGGCGGGGCGGCGGCGGTCTGGAACAACAAGTTGTAAGGCGCAAACATGGTTTTACCCGATACCGCGTCGAATGCCGAGTTCGTCAGATTCACTGTGATGTTTGTCAAACCCGGCAGACCTGCGCCGTCCGCCGTAAAGGTCATCGTATCATGCGCTGCCGACCAGGTAAATGAACCGCTTACGGATGGCTTGGTGGAAAACGCAGCCTGAACACTATTAGCATCCATCGGCTTGCTGAATTGAAGCGCGATTGGCGAAAAGGTTGGCACATTGGTAGCCCAATGACTCGGTGAGTTGTTCACCACCACCGGGTCGAGCGGCTGCCACTGCGATTGCGCGATGAAGATTTTCGCTGTAGTACTCGGCACAGTTATGGCGGGAGTTTGCGAACCGGAAGCGAGAGTGATGGTTTCATTGGTGTTCAGTAAATTCACCAGCACGGTGCCGGCGGTATAAGTCAGAGTGCGCGCGGGCAATGTTTGGCTGGAACTGGCCGTGTTGAAAACGACAAACACTTCCTGCGTGTTCAGCACGCGGGAATAGGCAAACAATCCCGGGCCGGTGGAGTTGTTGGCCTGATTGACGTATGAGCCGAGCGTGAGCGCAGGATACACCCGGCGAAAATTGTTCAATCGAGCCACCCACAGGAATAGCGGGTGGGTCATGTTGAAATTATCAACCCCCGGCGAACTGAGCTGTAAAACAGTACCCGCCGGGCCATCCTTGAATTCCCCGGCAAACATATCCTCTCGGTCATTCGGGTCGGTCGTACCATCAAAACCCTGTTCCGTGCCGTAATACAGACACGGGATGCCGCGCGAGGTGTAAAGAAAAGCCAGCGCCACTTCCAGCCGATTGGTGTTGTTGTTCGCCTCGCTGGTGCTGAGAAAACGGGGATTATCATGATTATCAAGGAAGGTGACCAACTGCATCTGCGCGGCAGGATCGTAATTGGCCGCGACCGCGTTGTAGTGATTTTCAATCAGTGACGTGGCTCCGCTGGCCGTGGCAAATACGCGGTTGATCGTGAAATAAAGCGGATAATCCAAAACGGAATCAAACTTAAATGGACCGCCACCTTTTGTCCCGGTATAAGAACCAACCGTGGTTTCAGAACCGTTAAAAGCCTCGCCAAACATGAAGAAGTTGGTATTGCCATTGGTCGCCGCATACGAATGGATCGCCGGACAAAAACTCTGCCAGCACCCCATGTCAACTTCCAGCGCCGTATCAACCCGGAACCCATCAAAGCCAGCCTGCCCAATCCACGATTGGTAAATCGCGGCCATCTGAGTTTGCACATACGGCGTTTCCGTCCTGAAATCATTCAGCCCGGACAACCAACCCAAAAGAGCCTGCGTGCTATTATTGTAATCCGCAATGTTGCCGTAGTTATGAAATAAATTGGTGAGGGACGGATTGGTGGCTGTGAGATTGAATGGCGCCGGATACGTTTTTGAACTGTTCACATAATTAAGGGTATAGCCGGCCGGGTATTTAAAGCTTGGATAGCCCGGCCCGCTGCCCTTGACGAGGTCGCCCGCGTGATTCACGACGATGTCGTCTATGACCAGCAACCCGCGCGCGTGCGCCGCCTGAACCATGTGCTGTAAATTTGAAAGTGTGCCCCAATGCGGAGCAACCTGGTTGAAGTTCCAACCGGAGTAGCCATGAAACTGTCCCTCCGTGTTCAACACAACCGGCGAAATCCAAATCGCCGTCGCGCCCAGTGCTTTGATGTAATCAAGTTTCTGCTCGATGCCTTGAAAATCACCGCCGTGAACAGCTCGAGGGCCGGCCGGGTTGTAAGTGCCCTCAACATTGTCATTCGATGGATTTCCATCGTAAAAGCGGTCGGTGATGATCTGGTAGATGCTTTGTGTCCGCCAGAAATTATTGGATTGTGCAGGCGAACCTGTCGCCATAAGGCCAAGCCCAGCCAGAACACAAAGCCCCTGACCCCAGAGACGACATGAATGTATGGAGGAGTGCAATGTCATTCCAGCATTATCGTTTACTAAAAACCACCAAGGCGTTCTTTACCAGGCAACTCCACCCGCTCCAACCAAAACAATTCGACACCGGAATCTCACCAAGCAATCCGGACAATATCCACATCGGCAATCATATTCATCTGCTGACACATAGTATAGAAAACTTGAGCGCGGGTAGCAGCACTTTTCCACTTATGAGCTACTTGGGGCAGTCAGCAAAAGTTAACCATAACCAGTGCGCTTCCGATATGGTAGAAGGGTTAAGGCGACCAACCACAGGTTTGATCGGCAATATTAGCGCGTGTGGCGTCGCATGAATTGCTGATATGGGCAGTCCCTCCTTTTATCCGCCGAACGTCAACCACATTATTGCGCAGGCGTGTGCATAGCGAGATAAAGCATATCTGGATCGTCGATGGCGCAAGGCTGCTGCTGTACTAGTTGATAAGTCACCGGTTTATTGGCGATCGGTCCCTGCCACTTGTGAATTTCCGCGTGACCGTCGGCAAAAGCCATTCCGCAAGCGCCGGCATGTTGACTGCCCGGTAGTTCCGTGAATTTTGTCACGGCATAGGAAGCAGTATACATAATTGCGTCGTCAACGCTATCGGGATGCTCATCGGAGAATACCCATACGTCGCTGGGGCCGGGAGTGCGAAAGTCCGTTGACTTCTTCGCGAAATACCAAGACGTCCAACCAAAGGGGTTGGCCGGCTCTTGATACTTGTCCCCATCACCCACGGCACCGTTCATGGATACGCTCCGCATGCGATGATCCCAACCCTTACCAGACTGGACTGGGGCTAAAAGGTTGGCCGCCGGACAGGCGAAGACTTTGGCTGACCGACCCAGATAGCTTCCAAAAAGTGACCATTTATCGTCTGTAAGGTAACTCGTGTTGGTATTATTCTGCCCAGTGGTCCAGTCTATAGTGCCAGCGATCCAGGATGGTGATGTCGTTGTATGTGGGTAAAAGGTTGTATTCCAAACGTGCGGGTCGGAATTGATCGCTAAATTTTCGCTGTTATCATTTGAATACATAACCCAAGCCAAATCGAGTTGTTTGTTATTGACCATGCACTCAATGGCAATGGCTCTTTGTTTGGCCCTATTCAAGGCCGGCAGCAACAAGGCGGCCAGAATGGCAATAATGGCAATAACAACCAGCAACTCAATCAATGTGAATCCCGCCCTCAAAGATTTCATGTTATTGCGGTTTTGATCAGAAGTTTGTAACATATCTTAAAACATTACCCGCCAGCCGGATTATATGCCCGACTGGCGGGTTTTTTGGCGGGTTTTGAGTTATCTCATCATGTTCATTGCTTGATCAGACGGAAAAACGTATTTCCACTGGCCGGCCAGTTCGTGACACTAACAAAACCATTGGTCGAACTGTAACCTGCGGTCCAATTGGTACCGTCAGTGGCCACTATAGTCTGCCAAACACCGCTTGTAAGGTCGGTCGTGGTCTGCAGGCGCGCACCCGGACGGCCCAGCCAAGAGACTGGGACATTGCCGCCGGACTGAGTACCGACAGTCAAATGGCCACCGGCAGTGTTAAGACTGCTGAAAAACGGCTCATTATACTGATAGCCGAACGTATCCGTAGGCATTACATAGGGGTTAAAGGCGGTATTCCGAACCACCCGATAGTGGTTTTGAGCAAAACCACCCTCATCGTCTGCAGGACCGCTGTACAAACTATTAGCATCCATGCCATACTTGTAGGCAACCGACACCGGCGTTCCGGCGGGCATTATGATGGTGTTGGTATAAATCGTGGTCAAACCTTGCTCAACCATTTGATACCCCGCTGGAGCAGGTGTTGGATTTATGCCGATCGCCCAAGCATACCAGTTGGCAAACGCGCCATTGATATAGACCGTATCCAAGGCTGGATTGAACGCATGCGCGTCTGTTCCGACCGCACCATTCATGTCCACGCTGAAAAGCACCGGGGTAGGCACCAATAGGTAGTCGCTCAAGGAAGCGTCATTAAACATAACAGGCGGCAGGTTGGTGAGCGCGACAATGGGCATCTGATAGTAGCGGTTGCCGCCTCCACCATTGGCACCATTAAGATGATCATACACGGTGTCACCGGTGCTAAGCGTGAGATATCTAAACTGATAATTTACAGCTGAACCCTCACCGACGCTGATAAGCGGGCTGGTGTAAATATTGGTATTCAGGGCGCTGGGATTGTTGGTCATTGCGACGCCGCCACCCCAACCGTTAAAGCCCCCCCATACGACTACACTGGCAGAGTTGTAGTTGGTGTCCGTAAGAGCCACAATCGACATATCTACGCTGAAGGTGAGTTGGCCAATTGGCGCGTATGGGGCATCGGAAAAGTTCACCAATGGGAAGGTCAGATCTGAACTGGGATTGGATGCCCAAAACCGGTTGCCGCCGCCATCCTGATTGATGACAGCCGGAGACTCATAAATCGTGCCCGGTTGAATCACATACAAGAAGTCCTGCGCCGACCAAGGTGAAGCAGCCACAGGAAAAGTCCCCACCCAGACATTGGAGGTCACCAAGCCAAACTGGTTAGTAACCAGAATGTTCGGATTGTTGGTTAACACACTCCCGGCAGCCCAGCCATTAAAGTTACCCCTGACTTCCACAGAACTTGTCCCATTGGTGAATATACCAAGGTTGATCTGTTGGGACACGTCAACTCGAAAAGTCACGTTGTTTGTCACTTTGGCACCCGAATCACCAAAAAAGGGAGTGGACAGCACCAAGCTGGCCCCGCTGGTTGCGGGAAGCCGCGCCGCCCGGTTTTTAAAGTCTGCCGTTATCTCATAAGTGGAGCCATTGATGTTAAATATGTAAAACATGACCGCGCCATTGGCATCGCTTGTATCATTCACGGTGTTTGTATAAACTGTGCTGCTGCCGACTTCAACCAAGGGGGTTTGTGTCCCTGCCCAACCGTTATAAGTTCCGCGAACATTGACAACATCAGTTCCAGTTCCAAGCGGTGGCGGGGGGTTGAAGGTTCCAAGAGCGATGTTCGTGGACATATCCACGCTGAAGGTGACGATGGAACTTTGAGCTTGGGCAGTTACGATTCCGGCGACGCAAAGCAACGCCCCGGCCAGTAGAGCGTATTTTCTTGATTTGATTATCATTGGTTTCATGGGTGGTTGAGGGTTTAGTTACAATAAATAGTATTGTGGAACGGTGTAAAGCTAGCGGCACTTACTCTTTCCTGCAACCGCATGTTTGTGCGGTACAATTAAGCTCCTTAAGTATAAGCAATTCACAGCCATCCCATGGGAAATAGACTTAAAGCCATTGATTTTATTGGCGGTTTTGAATTGCATGGCTAAAAAAAGCGGCTCATCCCATCCCCTAGCACAAAGAAACGTCAAAAACGCCCAATTTTCGAGGGTTTTTGTGGAATTCCTATGGGATGACTGTGTAAGCAATTAACAATAACATTGGCACATATTGGCGATAAAAAGAAAGGGGTTGGTGGTGGTAGGAAGCTCTTGGCGCAGGCGGGTCTTGAACACGGCCCAGAGATGTTCGATGGGGTTGAGGTCGGGCGAGCAGTGCGGTAAAAACAGCCATTGGCAGCCCGCAGCTTCCACCAACTGGAGCGGCGTCGGGGATTGATGAAACCGCGTGTTGTCCAACACGATCACACTGCCCGGCGGCAATGATGCTGGTGCGTTCCCGCCGCGCCCCCGAAACCTCCTGATCAATCCGTTCGCCCCGGGGCGCGCGGCCATACTCACGATACCGGCGGTGATCCACGCCGCATTCGTCCAGATAAAAGACGGGGGTGCCGGCCAGTTTTTCCAGTTCGCGCCAGAAGAGCCACCGCTGCGTCTCGTTGCGTTCGCGATATTGGGCGAGTTTTTTTTAGCGTGAAGCCCAGTTGGCGCAAACGCACCCAGCCCGCATGATGGCTGACGCCAAACACCTGTTGGAGTTCCTTGAGGGTGGCGTCGGGATGTTGTTGGACGTGGGCGCGGAGTTTTGCGGGTCGAGCTTGCGCCAATGACCCCGGCTGGTTTTGGGGGTCAGCGTTCCCTTTTGGGCGGCGGCCAGATAGCGGCAGACGGTGCGGCGACCGAGGTCAAAGCGGCGGGCGGCCTCGGCTTTGGAACCGCCGGCGTTGATGAATTTGACCACCGGTTCCCGCAAATCCAGTGCATAGGCTTTCATGCCCACAAGCCGGTCACGATATGTGCCAATGTGAATATGAAATGCTATATAACCAAGTATCCGCGGGCTAAATCGTCGGCGGGAAATAAAAATCAGCGCCGGTGATTCTTCCAGTCTTTAACCCGTTCGAAATACTCCTGGGCCTGCTGGTTGCCAGGTTCCAGGCGAAGCGTTTCCTCAAATTGTTGAAGCGCGTCATCAAACAGGCGGAGCCTGGCCTGCATCACTCCCAAATCCAGATGCGCCAGGGCATTGCCTGGTTTGAGCCGGACGACCTCCGCGTATTCATTTTTTGCATCGCCGATTTGATTGACCGCCGCCAAATCATCACCCAGCGCAAAATGCGCCTCCCACAAATCCGGCTGAATTTGCAACGCCTGCCGGTAGCGTTGAATCGCCTCGGCCTGGCGGTTCAACTTCGACAGCGCCTTGCCGATGAACGCGCAATACGTCGCCTCCAGCAGGTCCAACTGCGAAGCGCGCTCGTAATCCCGAAGTGCCTGCTCAAATTTGCCGGCTCCGAGACAGGCATTGCCCAATTCATACCAGCCCTCGGTGAGGCGCGGACGCAGCGTCACAGCCTTCGTCAACGCCGCCTCCGCTTCATTCCATTGATTCAGTTCTGCGAGCAGCCGTCCGGCCTGATAATACGGCTCGCAACTGTGTGGCAGCAATTCGCGCACCTGCTGCCATTGCGCCGCCGCCTGGTTCAAGTCGCCGACAGATTCAAGAAATTCCGCGAAGTTTTCGTGCAGCAAATGGTCCTGCGGCGTTCGATTGATGGCCGCCAGATAAATTTCCGCCGCCGTTTGCGCCGCGGTCGGATTCATCTGCTGCCGCAAACTTTTTGCCTCGTCGCGGAGAGATTGCATTCGGGCGGCATTGTTAGACTGGCCGCTCAACGGCGGATGATGCAGGCGGTCAAGCACCATCTCCGTCACCGCGCACCGGTTCCAGTCCGTGAGGCCGAGACGGCGCCCGCAAAATTCCTGCGACGCCCAGCCGTTGGTGACGGCGTCGCGTGAAATCTCCGCCGGCAGCATTTTTTCAACTTGTTCCGCCCAGGCGCGACCCAGCCGGAAATTGCCGTCAAAATTGAAATGAACATGCTCGTAAAATGTTTCCTGACCGCAGACGCCCGATGGCAAGTTTTTCTCCAACGCAGAAGCCGCCTCGAAGAATGTCAGCTTGTCACCCGCAAATTGCTGTCCGATTTTTTGAATCGTGCCGTTGATCCGTGAATCCGCGCGGAACGGCAGCGCGTCGTCATCACACGCCTTTTGAAAATGTTCCCGCGCCGCAGTGAAATTAGTCATTCGCGCCAGGCATTCTGCCCAATGAAATTGTAATTCAGGAAACTGCGGATCCAGCTTTGACGCCTGCTCAAATTTCTGCGCCGCTTCGGCAAAATTATTTTGCGCTTCAGCCGAGCCGGCTTCGGCATAAAATTTATCGAACTGCGCGCGATCCGCTGCGGGCAGGTTGCTGTTGGCCAGCGAGGCGAACGGCGGGCAGTCCTTGAGATTCACCGCCACCGTGTTGAGCAAAATTTTTGCGCCCGAACCCACACCAACCTTCACAATGTCATTCAGATTCCGCTCGAAATTTCGATACACCACTTCCTTGCGCGGATCGTCCGCCCGAAGCTGGTTGCCGAGAAACATCTTCATCCCGCCCCAGGAAGCGTTGGAACTTCTTCCTTTCAGCTTGCGACCAAGATCCACCAACAACTGGCCGACGCGCGTTTTCTGGATCGCAAGATTCAGCCGCACAAATCCGAGCGGCGGTGCCTTCGCTCCGAAAACCGTCGCCGCGCCGAACGGCCCGACCATTTCGTTGTTGCCCATGTAGATTATCCACAGATCGCCGTCGGCATGGGCGCAATCGCGGGCAATGGGCAGAATGACATGCGAGTTGATGGCCGTAATTCCGAGATTAATGACCTCAAAGTGCGTGTTCGGAAACCGCTCGTTCAACAGCGTTTCCAGATAACGTGACGCGGCGTAGGGCGGCTCAGGCTCTCCTCTCGCGGCCGACTCTCCCAATACAAAAATGCGGTATGTGTCGGCGGGTTTCCTGGCCGCCATCATGATGGGTCCGGGCCAGCGCGCCAGTTGCGGCGGAAAGAATCTCAGGCTGAAATTTTCATTGTTGACCAGAAAATCCTTCTGGCCGACGCGAATTTTTTCAAGGAAACTCGTTGGATAACCGTAGCCGGCAAGACGCAACGCGGCTTCGAGCCCACCGAGCAACAGCAGCGGCAGGACCGCCAGCGCAGTCATTCGGAACACCCATTTGCGGGTTGGAGTCATCAGAGCGGCCGGCGTGCGGGGCGGCGCGTTTAGTTCGGGGCGCCGTGCAGTCTTTGGTTTGTTGGATCGTTGTTTCAAATCACCCCTCAAAAAAGACGCTCCAGCGGGCTGCAATCTTTGGCTTGATGCCAGTAAGTCCTGGCCTCAGACGGACGTTTGAGCTGCAACGGATCTTTACCTCCCAACCGCAACACCCAACCCAGTGGCGTCATGACCAGCAGAAAAAAACCCAGCAGCACCACGCGACCGGCAAACTGGCTGATGGCAAAACCCAGTCGCGTGGAAAACCGGTAATAGCCCCGAAACCAGCACGGCTGCATACAGGCGCACAGCGCCACGACTGCGAGCACACCCAAAACGGCATACCACGTGTCCGCAAGCAGAACGCGCCGCCAGCGCAGCACCGTCCCCAGGATGGCCAGTCCCAGTGCGGTCATCAGTACGGACTTGCGCCATTCCTTCGGATCTTCTTTGAGGTTCAGTTTCATTTCAATCCCCGTGTGGTAATATGCGACGCTCAACCCGGCGCGGTGGTTGTGCGGTGCGTTCAATCACAAAACTACCCATAATGAGATAATCCATTTCCGTGTTCATAAAACACCGGTAGGCATCGTCGGGCGTACAAACAATCGGCTCGCCGCGCACATTAAACGACGTGTTCACCAGCACGCCGGAACCGGTCGCGCGCTCGAAGCACAACAACAAATCGTAGAGCAGCGGGTTGTCTTCGCGCTCCACGGTTTGAATGCGCGCCGAGTAATCCACATGCGTGATGGCGGGCAACGTGGAGCGGATTTCCTTGAGCCGGTCGAGTCCTTTCACTTCGGGCGACACCTCGCGCCGCAATTCTTTTTTAATCGGTGCGACCAGCAGCATGTAGGGTGATGCGGTGTCCAGTTCGAAATAATCCGCCACCCGTTCGCGCCGAACGATGGGCGCAAAAGGCCGGAACGATTCGCGAAACTTGACCTTCAAATTCATCACCGACTGCATTTTCGGCGAGCGGGCGTCGCCAAGAATTGACCGGCTGCCGAGAGCGCGCGGGCCAAATTCCATGCGGCCCTGAAACCAGCCAACGACTTTTTCAGCTTTTAGCAAATCAACGGTGAAATCGACCAGCGCGCCGGATTCGAGCTTTTGATAGACCGCGCCGTACGAGCGAAGCGCCGCCTCGATTTCGTCGTCCGGGTATGCCGGGCCGAGTAACGATGCCTGCATGGCGTCGCCCCTGGGTTTTTGACTCACACGAGCCAGAGCGTCGGTGTTTTTCGAATGCCACGCGGCCAGACCGGCACCGAGCGCGCCACCGGCATCACCCGCTGCCGGCTGGATCCAAAGGCGTTCAAAAATTTTCTCTTTGAGAATAAGTCCGTTCGCAACGCAATTGAGCGCGACGCCGCCAGCCATGCAAAGATTTTTCAAGCCGGTCACTTCGCGGGCGTGCCGGGCGAGCAGCAGCATGATTTCCTCCGTGACCAACTGGATCGAACGCGCCACGTCCATGTGCCGTTGCTCGATTTTTTCCTCCGGCCTGCGCGGCGGCCCGCCGAAAAGCCGGTGAAACTTTTCATTCGTCATCGTCGTGCCGCGCAGAAAATTAAAGTAATCGAGATTCAACCAGAACGAACCGTCGGGTTTGATGTCGAACAATTCACGGCGGATGGCGCCGGCAAATTTCGGTTCGCCATACGGCGCGAGACCCATGAGTTTATATTCACCGGAATTGATGCGGAAGCCGCAGTAGTCCGTGAACGCGGAATAGACCAATCCGAGCGAGTGCGGAAAGCGCAACTCCTTCAGTATTTTGATTTCGCGTCCGCGTCCCCAACCGATGGTCGTGGTGGCCCATTCACCAACGCCGTCAATCGTGAGAATCGCCGCCTCGTCAAAAGGCGACGGATAAAACGCGCTGGCCGCATGCGATTGGTGATGTTCGGTGAAAAGAATCTGGCAATCCGGTCGCAGTTCCGGCAGTTCCGCACGAATGGCTTTGCGCAAATCGAGCTTTTCGCCGAGCCAGTTGGACAGCACGGTGGAGAATGTGCGCCAGCCGCCGGGCGCGACGGCAAGATACGTTTCCAGCAGCCGCGTGAATTTCAGGACTGGTTTGTCATAAAAAACCACCGCGTCGAGTTGCGCGGGCGTCAACGCAGCGTGTCGAAGACAGAACTGAATGGCCAGACGGGGAAAATCCGGGTCGTTTTTTTTTCGGGTGAAACGCTCCTCCTGCGCCGCACAAATAATTTCACCCTCGCGCAGCAAAGCGGCGGCGGCATCGTGGTAGTAGGCCGAAATGCCGAGGATATGTCGCGGCGGAGGCATGGCTTACAAAAACGGGTAAAGCGCCCAGGCGATGCCGGAACTGGCCGTGAAAACCAGAATGGCTCCCAGCAACAACAACACCACGATCAGCGGAATGAGCCACCATTTTTTTTCCTGTTTGGAAAATTTTAGAAATTCTTTAAGGAGTGACCACATGGAATGTTGTGAATTTAGGATTTGTCCCGATGCTGGCAAGGGAAATCAAGGCGTGCTTTTTTTCATGGACTGCAACTGGGCAAGATATGTCTGCGCCTTTTTGTAGTCCGGTTCAAGCCGAATTGTTTCTTCAAACTCGCGCTGGGCCTCGTCAAGTTGCCCCTGTTTCGCCAGTAGCACGCCATAATTGAAATGTGCGCGCGAATTGCCGGGCTGCAACCGGACAGCCTCCGCAAATTCGGCCCTGGCCTCCGCAAGCTGGTTGGCAGAGTCCAGTTCGCCACCCAGATCGTAATGGGCCTCCCAGAACCCCGGGTTAAGCTTGATGACCTCGCGGTACAGTTGGATTGCCTCGGTGTGCCGGTTCAATTTTGCCAGCACCTTGCCCATGCTGAAAATAGTTTGCGGATCCTGGGGCCGTTGCTGGCGCGTGCGGTTGTAGTCGGCCAGAGCCAGTTCAAATTTTTCTTCGGAAGCGTGGACGTTGCCCAGTTCATACCAACCCGCGGTCAGACTGGGACGCAATTCCACGGCTTGCCGGAGCGATGATTCCGCCTCGGCCCATTGTCCCTGCATTCCGAGCAACCGGCCGAGCTGGAAAGCCGTGAAGAAATCCTGCGGCAATAAATCATGAGCCCGCCGCCATTCAGCCGTCGCTTGCGGCGCATCACCGATGGACTGAAGGAACAGTGCAAAGTTTTCCCGCAGGAGATAGTCATCCGGCGCACTCTGCAAAGCTTCCAGAAAATCCTCCCTGACCCTGGCAGCGGCGGCGGCATTCATCCCTGGGCGCAATTGGGTTACGCGGTCCTCCAATGCTTTCAGGCGCCCGGCGCTGTTAAGCTGGCTGCTCAACGGTGGCTGCTGCAGCCGTCCAATCATGTGCTGGATGACCAAAGAGCGGTTCCAATCCGTCAAACCCAGCCGGCGCTCACAGGTTTCCTGCGTGGCCCAACCACCAACTGCATGACTCGCGATCGCTGCTGGCACCTGGGATGCTATCTGCTCTGCCCAAGCGCAGCCCAGACGGTAACTGCCGTCGAAATCGAAATGAACGTGTTCGTAAAATGTTTCCTGTCCGCAAAGATTGGCCGGATTGTTTGAAGCAAGCGCGGCTGCGGCGTCGAACAAAATCAAATTATCGCCGCTTATTTTTTCCTGCTCATTACGAATTATGGCGTTGATACGCGAATCCGCGCGAAACGGCAGCGCGTCGTCGTCGCAAGCGAGTTGGAAATGTTCGCGGGCGGCTGCGGCATTCGTCAGCCCAAACAAACTTTCACCCCAACGGAACTGCAATTCGGCAACCTTCGGATCCAGCTTGGCTGCCGACTTAAATTTCTGCGCCGCTTCGGCAAAATTACCCTGGTCTTCGGCCCGCACACCGTCCGTAAAAAGCTGGTCGAATTGGGCGCGATCCGCCGTCGGCAGGTTGCTGTTAACCAGCGAAGCAAAAGGCGCGCAGTCCTTGAGATTCACCGCCACGGTGTTGAGCAGGATTTTTGCACCGGAGTCCAAACCCGCCTTCACGATGTCGTGCAAGTTCCGCGAAAAATTTTGATACACCACTTCCTTGCGCGGATCGTCCGCCGGAAGCTGATTCCCGACAAACATTTCCATGCCGCCCCACGACGGGGCGTTCGCGTTTCCGCCCTTGAGTTTGCGGCCAACATTTATCAATAATTGACCCAGCCGCGTTTTCTGAATCGCGAGGTTGAGCCGGATCATTTCGAGCGGCGGAGCTTTGGCACCAAAAACGGTTGCGGCACCGAAAGGTCCGACCATCTCGTTGTTGCCCATGTAAATGATCCACAGGTCGCCGTCGTGACGGGCGCAATCGCGGGCGATGGGCAGAATAACGTGCGAGTTGATGGCCGTGATGCCCAGGTTGACAATCTCAAAATGGGTTTTTGGGTAACGCTCGGACAGCAATGCCTCAAGGTAACGGCTCGCGCCATAGGCCGGTTCCGGATCGCCCATCGCGGCGGACTCGCCCAAAATGAATATGCGGTAAGTGTCGGCGGGTTTCCTGGCCGCCATGCGAATCGGCCCTGGAAAGCGCGCCAGTTGCGGCGGGAAAAATCGCAGGCCGAAAGCATCATTGTTTACAAGAAACTGGCCGTTGCCGATCTGAATCTCTTTAAAAAGACTCGTGCGATAGCCATAGCCAGCGAAGCGTAATGCGGCTTCGAGTCCGCCGAGCAAAACCAGTGGTATGACAACCATCGCGACGAAGCGAAAAAGCCATTTGCGGCCCGAAGTCGGCGGATTAACAAACCCACGATGGCCAGCCGGTTCGCGCGGGTTGGCGAACTCCGGCTGACGCTTGGATTTTGAGTTTTTGGGTGGTCGCTTCAATCAGTTTCTGATTCAAAAATGCGCGGAAGCTTTTATTTTTGTAGCTTTGATATCTTGGGCAATTGTTCGCTCAACTCTTAAGATTCAGCAAGATAATTGACGACAATTTCCCGGAAAACAGACCGACTGAAATTTTTACCATGCGCCAAACGGACCGCCCAGCGTTGCGCCGTATTGGGTGGGGAAATCATCTCATGCTTTATGTAGATTAACCGTTACTCACCCCGGCAGAACTTGAAAAGAGCGGCCTGCGCCGCAACCAATGGAGCGAAGCCCAAACGAGCCGCACAATAAGTGGTATTGGCGCTTGCGCGCGCGGCCTGCCTTGACTTTCCTTTTCGACCGGGCGAAAAGTAATTCCGCTGCTTGTCATTCCGCCCAACTCGTCGCATATTCCCGCCATGCCTCGGCTAATCGCCGCCATCTTCCGACTCCTTGCGTTGCTCTTGGTTATCGCGCACCTGTTGGTCGTTCCGGCGCGCGCCACCATTCTATGGCACGATGAGGGCGCACGGCTCGTCCACAATACGGGCACGGGGATAGACATTCTTGGCGGCGCGGTGAAGCGGGATGACAAAGCCAGCGACGCGCTCTATTTCAAGTTTCACGTTGACCCGATTTCGGATGTGGCCTCGGAGCCATATTTCGCGGGATTTCAACTGTTCGAAGGCGACGAAGAGCGGTTGGGGGTGGGCAACGCGGAAGAAGCCTGGGGCTACTCTGCGTTTGCTATAGCGGAAACCGGGCCATCGAACATCGTTGCCGGCGAATTCAACTTGAAATCCTCGCATCCCGAGCCGGCCAATTTGGGTTTGTTCCGGCCTTACGAATTGCCGCGCCACGACGTTGAACGGACCATCATCTTCAAAGTTCAATACGTTCCCGGTGGTGAAGATCTCGTAACCGTGTGGCTGAATCCGGACCTCGGGCGCGGCGCAACGGATAAAAACCAGCCCGAAAGCCTGACCACGAAGTTCAAGGCCAACGCGGTCTTCGATCAAATCCGCCTTCGCCACGGCGACCGCGGCAACGGCTGGATTTTCAGCGACATGGCGATTGCGACCTCGTTCAACGACTTCATTGTGGTGCGCTTTTGGCAGACGTGGTGGTTCATCACGCTAACGGCAATGAGCCTGCTGGTCGGGGTAGGTATGACCGTGCGCTTCGTTGAAAAGAAAAAATTTCAGTTTCAGTTGCAACAGGCCGAACAGAAACACGCGCTGGAACGGGAACGGGGGCGCATCGCCCAGGATTTGCACGATGATCTCGGTTCGTCCTTGACGCGCATTTCGTTGTTGAGCGGCTTGCTCCGCGCGGACAAGGACAATCCCGATCAGGTGGAAGCGCACGCGATCAGGCTTTCACAATCCGCTGACCAGACCGTCCGCGCGCTCGAAGAAATTGTCTGGGCGGTGCGACCCGGCAGTGATTCGCTGCAAAGTCTGGTGGACTACATCACGCATTTTGCCAGCGAATTGTTTGAAAGCACTCCAACCCGCTGCCGGCTCGACCTGCCCCACGATTTGCCCGCGCTGCCGCTGCCGCCGGATTTCCGGCACAACATTTTTTTGATCGTAAAAGAAGCGCTGACGAATACGCTCAAGCACGCCTCGGCAAAAGAAGTTCACGTGCAGGCAAAGATTTCCGCAAACCTGCTGGAAATCTGCATACAAGACGACGGCACGGGTTTTGTCCCGGCGACGCCGAAGGCCGAAGGCAAGCAGCACGGATTAAAAAACATGCAACGACGCGCCGAAGACATGGGCGGAAAATTGACGTGGCAATGTTCTCCCGGAAAAGGAACCACCATCCAGCTGGCAGTTCGGCTTCCCAACACGCCCGTGCCCGATTAAATTTGAGATTGAGCGATGCAAATTAAAGTTGCCATCGTGGATGATGACGAGGGAATCCGCACCAGCCTCGCGACCCTGATCCGCCGGGCCGCCGCGGTCAAATTGACCGGCGACTATCCTGACGCAGAGACCGCGCTAATAGAAATCCCACGTAATCCGCCCGACGTGGTGCTGATGGACATCAACCTGCCGGGAATCAAAGGCCCGGAATGTGTCCGCCAGTTGAAGACGCAACTGCCCGCCGTGCAATTCCTCATGCTAACGGTTTATGAAGACAGCGACTCGCTTTTCAATTCCCTCAAGGCTGGCGCGAGCGGTTATCTGCTCAAGCGCACCGCTTCCGCGCGGCTGCTCGAAGCCATCCGCGACGTGCATGCGGGCGGTTCGCCGATGACGCCGCAGCTCGCGCGCCGCGTCGTCCAGTTTTTTTCCAAACCCGCGGCGGGCGAATCTTCGCTCGCGCGACTGACTCCGGGGGAAAAGGAATTTCTTGACCAGCTCGCCCACGGCTACGCCTACAAGGAAATCGCTAACCGCATGAAAATCAGCATTGACACCGTGCGGAGCTACGTGCGGACGGTTTATGAGAAACTCCACGTCCATTCGCGCACCGAGGCCGTGGTGAAATATCTCCGCGGTTGAAACTCTTTTTGAACGTCGCATGGATATGCGGTGGCGGCTGCGCCTGGCGGCGGATATAAACTTCTTAACTCATGGGACCAAATGAACTTGATGAATTTCAAAATTGAACCGCGCCGCAAGAGGATTGGATTTTTCGCCGGATTTTTTCTCATCGCAACGTTCGCGGCAACCGCAGCGCCAAACAGTATTGTCGTCGGCAACGTGCGCGTGCAATTACTCTCCGGTTCGCTGGTGCGCCTTGAATTGCGCGGCCCGGCAGGGTTTGAAGACCGGAATACGTTCCACGTTCTAGATCGAAACTGGCCGGGAATCAAATTCTCCACCAATGCGGAAGCTGCGGAAATTGTCATAAAAACGCCGGACTATTCTGTCCGTGTTCCGCAAAACGCGATGTCGCTGGCCGGCGCCCGCGTCGAATCGCCCGAAGGAAAAATACTTTACACCTACACCGGCAAGTTGGAAAACAGCGAATGGCTCCCGGGTCCGTCGGAAAATCCTCAAGCCTGGTCGTTTGCCGATTCGCCCCGAATGATTCCGCCGCCGTGGGGATTGACGCCCGCGCCCGCGAACGCAAAATTGCCGGCAACTTGCGGCTGGGATTTGCAAAATGATGCGCCGGACGTTTATGTGTTTTTGCCCGGCGGCGATTATCGCCAGTTGCGCAAAGATTTTCTCAAGCTCACCGGCCCGACCGAAATGCCGCCGCGGTTTCTCTTCGGCGCCTTCGACAGCCGCTGGTTTGATTATTCCGAGGCCACGGCGCTGAAACAGATTGACGATTATCGGGCGCGAAAAATTCCGCTGGATGTGCTGGTGGTTGACACCGGCTGGCGCGCCGGAGCCTCGACGGGTTATCTGCCCAATACGAATCTTTTTCCCGACATGGCGCGGTTCATCCGCGAGGCTCACGCCAAAAATGTGCGCGTGCTTTTCAACGATCACCCGCAGCCAACCGGCGTGAATGGGCTTGACCCGGCGGAAATGAAATTCCGCTACGACGGCCTGTCTGGTTTGTTGAACGACGGTTTGGACGTCTGGTGGTATGACCGCAATTGGATGGTTCATTTGGTGCCACCCATGCCGAACCTGAACAAGGAAGTCTGGGGCATGCGGCTTTACCACGACATCACGCAAAATGTCCGGCCTGAACAACGCCCGCTCATCATGGCCAACGTGGACGGCATTGATAACGGCTTCCGCAAACGCCCGATGGATGTGGCCGCGCACCGTTTTCCGTTTCAATGGACAGGTGACATCAGCCCCAGCTACGAATCGTTGCAGCGCGGCGTGGAAAATGCCGTTCATGCCGGCGTCCAGTCGCTGTTCCCTTACATGAGCGAGGATTTAGGCGGGCATGTTTCCGACCCCACACCAGAAGCTTACATCCGCTGGATTGAGTACGGCGCGCTCTCGCCGGTTTACCGGCCGCATTGCACGCATAATCTGACCCGGATGCCGTGGACATTCGGGCCGGAAGCCGAAGAAGTAGCGCGGCGTTTTGTGGACATGCGTTATCGGCTGTTGCCGGTCTTTTACGCGGCGGCGCATGAAAATTATGAAACTGGCGAACCGCTGTTGCGCCGCCTCGACTTGGATTACCCGCAATTTATCGAAGCCAGCCGCGATGATGAATATCTCCTAGGCAAGGGAATTCTCGTCGCGCCCGTGCTGCAAGGCCCGTTGCAAATCGTGCCCGCCGACTGGTTGAAAACGGCGCAAGGTGAACTTGGTTTGTCGGCGGAATTTTTCGCCAACGAAACCTTGGGCGGTTCTCCAACCGTGACGCGCACGGATCGCGCCGTGGATTTCGACTGGGGTTCGGGCAGTCCCGACCCGCGCCTGCCCAACGATCATTTTTCCGCGCGTTGGACTGGAACGATTCAAGTGCCGCCGGAAGTTGGCGACGTGATTTTGGCGACAACTGAGGACGACGGCGCGCGCGTCTGGATTGACGGCAAGCAGGTGATTGAAACTTGGGGAGGACACAACTCCGCCACAACGGAAGCTTCCGCTGTGTTGACCGCCGGCAAACCACACCAGTTGCGCATCGAATATCTGGAATTAGAATACAACGCCAGCCTGCGCCTCAAATGGCGTCAAGCCGCAGTGAATAATTCAACCGCGCGGGCAGTGTGGATTCCGCCGGGCGATTGGATCAATGCCTGGAATGGCAAAACTTTGACCGGACCAATCACCGTAACCAACCAGACATCGCTGGATCAAATCCCGCTTTTCATCCGGTCGGGAACCCTATTGCCGCTGGCACCCGAAATGCAATTCACCGGGCAGTTGCCGTGGGATCCCATTACGCTCGACATTTATCCGCACGCTGGCGAAACCAATTCAGCAACGCTTTACGAGGACGACACAACGACCACGGCCTATCAGCGCGGACAATTTTGCAAAACATCCGTTTTTGTTTCAGCCGATGACTCGGGCAAAAAAATCCGGGTTACCATCAACGCGGCAAATGGAAATTTTCCCGGCGCGTTGAAACAAAGGTCGTGGACATTGCGAATTCATTCGCCGGCGAACTGGCCGAAACAATCTGCAATCACGCAAGCCACGGTGAACGGTAAAAAAATCAACGCCCCAATCCATCGTCTGACTCGCAGCGAAACCGCGATGCCGTTTGGAGACACGGCTGGCGCACCCGACGGCGATGTCTTTGAACTGAAGCTATCCCCTGCCCCAGTTGACAAAAGCGAATGCGTTGAACTTGTATTCGCGCCGCGACCGCGCGCTGGAGACGGCGCAGGATTACGTCGAGGCGATTGCCGGCCTGACGCTTTCGCTGGGCGAGGCGAGGGTCGTGGACCTGGCGCGGCTGTAAAAAATCGGGTTCGTGAACACGAAGCCTAACCGCGCAATTTTTCTGACGGAGGTCGGACCCAAGCTGGCGGCAGAGTGCAAGCAACGCATGAGACGGTGGTTTCTTTCCTGTGCCACGTCCGACAATCTGGCGAAACAGAATCGGCGAACGGAGGTAACGGAAGAAAACGATGTTGCGGGCACAAGGAATATTCACGCCGGTCGTGAGCCAGTCCATCGTTGTGGCGATGAAGCCGGCGCGTTGGCGGTCGCGGAAATCCGCGATCAAGGATTGGCCGTCATTCGAGGCCATGCACTTGAATGAGAAGCTCGGCAGGCGACGCTGGCCGTTCGTTTTGCACCACGCGCGGCGTAAAGATTCCGGTCAACGACGTTTGGATTGCAGCACTGGCTGTCGAATCCGGCCTGCCCCTGCTTGCGCGCGACGAGCATTTTTCACGAGTCAGTGGGCTGACCGTAATCCAGTGCTGACGCCCGGCTCACTTCAGGAAAGAAAACGCTCGCGGAAAATTCGGATTGAACGGCCATTCACCGCCGCCTTGCCGCCAAAGCCCTTGCCGCCGGGGAAAGCCTCAATAGTTACTGCGTCAAGACACTCGTGAAGGCGTGACGCCAGCCGTCTGCTGCCGCTGGTCAACCGCATGAGAAGGCTTGCTCTAACCATTTCTGTGAGCTAGGCTGCCAATATGGGAACGGCGACATTCGTGGAAGATTTTGATAAAGCGTTCGAGTTCGCTCCGGTCAAGGGGCGCGCGAATGAGTATGTCATTCACCCCAAGACTCCCCGCCGCAACGGCCATGCCGAAAAAGAAATGTCGCCCGCCGATTGGGACAAGTTCGAGAAGGACATTGCAGATGCCTTTGAACAAGTTCCATGAACGGAAAGCGCATTGATTTTGTCGCCGATACCAGCGCCATTGTCCTTTTGTGTCGGCGTGATCCACAGGTTGAGAAGATAGTCCGGGGCAAACACTTTGCGATTACCTTCGTGACGCTTGCAGAACTTAGCCTTGGTGTCCTCAAAGCGGTCAACCCAAACGCCGCTTGGTCACAAGTTGTGGAAGTCGTGCGCGACCAAACCATATTTCACGTCTCCGCGAAAACCCCCGCACTTTATGCCCGTATCTACTTTGACTTGGAACAGCGCGGCGTGAAGATTCCGGTCAACGACGTTTGGATTGCAGCACTGGCTGTCGAATCCGGCCTGCCCCTGCTTGCGCGCGACGAGCATTTTTCACGAGTCAGTGGGCTGACCGTAATCCAGTGCTGACGCCCGGCTCACTTCAGGAAAGAAAACGCTCGCGGAAAATTCGGATTGAACGGCCATTCATTCACGTCATTGCCGGTTGCAACACTGACAGCGGTTCGACTTCGCGCTCAATTTTTTCCGCCTTTTCGTAACGCACCAGTCGTAAATCATAATCCGCTTGCAAACCCGTCCACAGTTCCGCACTCGTGCCAAAGAACCGCGCTAGCCGTAATGCCGTGTCCGCCGTGATGCCGCGCTTCTCCAGGACAATTTCATTGATCCGGCGCGGCGGGACGCCCAACGCCCGCGCCAGCGCGTTTTGCGAAAGACCGTGCGGCGTCATAAACTCCTCGCGGAGAATTTCGCCCGGATGAATCGGAGCCAGCTTGTTCGTTTTCATAATCGTTAGTGGTAATCCACAATTTCCACGTCCAGCGCATCTTCGCCCTGCCAGCGAAAGCACACGCGCCACTGGTCATTGATACGGATGCTGTGCTGGCCCTTGCGGTCGTCCTTCAACGCTTCCAAGTGGTTGCCATACGGCACGCGCAAATCCTGCAAACGCCGCGCTTGGTGCAACACCAGCAACTTCCGCCGCGCCACCCGTTGAATCTGCGTCGGCAAACGCCGCGACGATTCATCATGGAACAACTTTTCCGTTTCCGGGCAGGCAAAGCTGCGTATCATCTGCGACAACTATAACGCTTGGCGTCATACATTGTCAAGAACGGCCATTCACCGCTGCCTTGCCGCCAAAGCCCTTGCCGCCGGGGAAAGCCTCAATAGTTGCTGCGTCAAGACACTCGTGAAGGCGTGACGCCAAACCAGTTGCCGCGGAAAAAAATCCCTTCGCTCCATTGAATTCAAGGCGAGAAAACCACCTGCGCCAGGCTGCCGAACCGTTAGCCTTGACAGCGATACGGCACGCGTAAGTCGTTCAGACTCCGCGCTTGGTGCAACACCAACTTCACGCGGCGCGCTTTTCGTTTCAAGATATTCGATTCTCTGAAAACCTCCCTAGCAATCTAAAACCATCGGAGGAATTTTATGCCTGACGAAAATACATCTTTTCCAAACGCACTTGGCCCCACCCACTTTATCCCAAGCGACTTCACCGCGCCGCCCCTTCGTCCGGGTATTGGACTGTGCCTTTCCGGTCGGGGGGTGCCGGGCGATGATTTTTTCATCTCGGAACGCTCATCCGCCTTAACGAGGCAGGCATTCCGGCAGGCGTATCAAAAACGCCGCTGCCTCATCCCCGCAGACAGCTTTTTTGAGTGGAAGGAAATGCACGGCCAGCGCCAGTCCTTCCACATCATGTTCAAATCCGGCCAGCCGTTTTGCTTTGCCGGCCTTTGGGAACGCTGGCTTTACGACAATGACCCGCGTTCGGAAATCTTCACATGGGCGCTTGAACACCCGTCCGAAGACCCGTTGAAAATTTATCCAGTCAGTCCCATGATTAATAATGCCAAGGTTGGTGATCCTTTGTGTGTGCAGCCTTATCGGATATCCTGACCGAAAACTTCTTATTGCACCGGCTGTTCTTGGTTAAGCTGGCTGCATGAAATCAATTCTGTCGGCTCTTTTTTTAGCTGTCGGTGCCACCGCTGCTGACCTTCAGGTTTATTTTTCCCCTAAAGGCGGATGCCCCTTGCCGTTCACCGCGCCAATCCCAACTGCTGATGACCAATTGGTGGGTTTGGATTCAATCCTGCCCTTCACGGATGAGGACTGGAAACACTCATGAATGCCTCAGCTTCAAAGCCAGTCCACACGGTTCAGGTGCGCGAGCTGGTTGAGTTTGCACTGCGGCGGGGCGATCTCGGCACCCAGAGTCAGTTCGTAGGGCCGTACCGCGCCCTGGCGGGAATTCGGGGCCATCAAAAAATCCAACGCTCACGCCCGGCAGGATATCAGACAGAAATTCCCGTTGAGCAGGTAGTGGAAGCTGGCGAATTCACCCTGCAAATCCGGGGACGCATTGACGGTTTGCTGTCCACGCCCCAGGAGGTGTTGCTGGAGGAAATAAAAACCGTGCAGGGAACCTG